>NC_007577.1:1367363-1709204 GCF_000012645.1 Prochlorococcus marinus str. MIT 9312
ATTATGGTTCTTTTTGAAAACCAAATCACAATATAGATTTAAAGGAAAAATACGTGAATTAAGTAATAACAAAAATTATTGGGATTCATTATCTGAAAAATCAAAATCTTCTTGGTATTGTGGATCTCCTGGAGAGAAAATAAACCCAAAAGTGCAATCTGCTTATGAAATATTATCCAATCTACCAAAGTCAGAAAATTTTGTAGTTCTAAATTTTGAAATCTATTCAGTAGATCTTCTTAAATTAGAACAGCCTATTCATAAAAGATATCTATGGGAAAAGATTAAGAAATGGGAAAAAACAGAAATCAATCCTTAAATATTTCTAAATTGTATATTTAGGTTGAAAAAGATGTATTGATCGGTCAATTTTTAAAAAGAAGTATTTTTGATATGAATTTTTCAGAAATTCCAGATAACCCTTTTATCTTTTTATCTTGGGTAACTGCTATAGGTCTTTTTATAAGTCTTTCTGAAGCAACGATTAAGATAAAACTCGAGAAGAGAAACAATTATCTTAAAAGGGTAAAACTGATTAACAGTCTTTACCCTAAAAAATTAGCTTAAATATCTGAGAGGATGTTAGCTTGAATATATTGGAATAAACCGCCTTTCTTTGATTCTTCTTTAATTTCAGATTCCTTAGAGGAAGGTTTTAATTTTGCTGAACGAATACTTTCTTCATCATCTTCTGATCTAAGAATTCTAATAATAACCTCATCTAAGGAGAAATTACCAGGACCTGTCAAAACAATTGAAGTTGCTGAAGCAAAATAAAGAAGTAAAAGCTCTAATAAAAAAATATTAAAACCTGAGGTAACAAGTGCGTGATATATAGCGACAGAAATTGTTCCTACAATAGCTAAAGCTCCAAATCTTGTAGCTAACCCGATAATTATTAACCAACTACCACCTATCTCTGAAAATGCAGCAATATATGATAAAAAGATTGGGAATGGAAGATGCAATGGTCTGACAAAAGCATCAGCAAAATTTTCTATATTTGCTAATTTCTCATAACCGTGATGAATAAGAACTGTACCAGTTATAACTCTAAGAATTAATAAAGCAGTATCTTTGCTAAACGACTTAGTAAGAATTGTTGAAAGCACTATAAAAAAATTATCCTTAAGTAAAAATAACTAGTCACAGATTTCATCGTGGATTAAACAGCAAAAGTCATACCTAATTAAGTATTTATACTTAGTTACCTAAAGAATTCTTTTTTCTAGTTAAGAATTTACTGCAGTTAAAAATCATTTTTTGAATAATTTTCTAATATTCTTTGATTTATTTCGGGAATGTTTTCTTTAAATTTAAAGAAGCCTTTTTTAGCAAATTTCCATGCGAATAAATCTACATCTCTGACGAGATTAAATATCTTCTTATTGTGTAAATTTTTGAACTTAATTATAAAGTCATAATTTTCTCCCACCCCAGGATAAATAATATCTATTTGATTAATATTTTCAAAGGTGAGTTCTAGTGAATTAGGCTCAATCTGTTCAACATTATCAAATTGCTCTGCAAATTCAGAGACCAATGCATGTTTAAATTTCAAAACAGATTCAGACAATTTAATTTGTCTTTGTTCATTCTTTAGAAGAATAATGAATACCTTTTTATAGCTTGGAAGTAAATTTTTAAGAGTTGCAACGTTCAGATCATTTTCAAACAAAATCAAATTATCTGATTTAGGATCCATATTATTTTTATAAATCTCATCTTCTAATGGAATTTGATCCAATTCCTCAATAGAAATTTGTTTGTTAATTATTTTTTCTACATTAAATCTATTATTTGAAAATTTTCTGAGGTTTGAAGATGAAAAAAGATATCGCTTCCCTTTAGTTTGTAATCCTGCGACCCATCTCCAACTAAGAAGATTAGATGCAGCATCACCATCAAAGAGATATTTAAAGAAAAACTTTGCTCCTAATTGCCATGGAAGGCCTAAATTAAATATCCAAGTACTCGCAAACCACATTCTTGTGTGATTATGCAAATAGTTATACTGCTTTAATTCAAGGACCCAAGAGTTAAAAAAATCTAATTCTGTATTTCCACTAATTGCATTTTCATACAGCTCATAATCAAAATCAAGATTTTTTTCTAAAGTAAAATATTGCCAAACTTTAGGTCTATTTTCCATCCACCCTTTCCAGTAAACTCTCCAAAATATTTCTTCAACAAATTTAGTTGAATTTTTGATTTTGTACTTACTTTTAATATCATTAATCAGATCATATTCCGATAATATTCTATGCGTAATGAAAGGTGATAATTTTGAAACTGAACCTTCATTATTTGGCCCAAAATCGAAATTTCTTAACTTTGAATAATCATTAATTTTGTATTTTGCAAAATTGTCCCAAACATTTTGAGCTTCTAATAAAAATGACATTTTTTTGATAACTATAAAAATATTTTTTGTTTATTGAAAAAAATTTGAAAAATTAGAGGTTAAATTTAGCTCACGATACTGAATTCAATTATTTACAGTAATTAGGTAATTAAGTTTTAATTAAATCTCTAAACAATTTGCAGGATTACTAAATGACTGCCACTATTTCTAGACCTACGATTTCTAATTGGGAAACATCTGATATTCCTAATCTTAATGGAAAAACTGCACTTATTACTGGTGCAAATAGTGGCCTTGGATATTACACGGCAAAGGCCTTAGCCGAAAAAAATGCCCATGTAATCCTGGCATGTAGATCACTTGAAAAAGCTAATAAATCTATTCAAAAGCTTAGAGCTTCAAATCCTGAAGGAATATTTTCTCCACTTGAATTAGATTTATCAGATTTAAATAATGTTGTTGAAATTCAACCCAAAATTTTTGATGATTTTGAAAATCTGGATTTACTAATCAATAATGCAGGCATAATGCACCCGCCTAAAACACTTAGTGCTCAGGGATATGAAATACAATTTGCAGTTAATCATTTAGCTCATATGCTTTTGACCCTAAAGCTTCTTCCAATTATTGAAAAAAAAGAGGAGTCGAGAATAGTAACGGTTACTTCTGGTGCACAATTTTTTGGCAAAGTTGGCTGGAAAAATCTGAAAGCAGAGAACTATTACAACAAATGGGAATCTTACTCCAATAGCAAATTGGCAAATGTAATGTTCGCATTGGAACTAAATGAAAACTTAAAGCCCAAAAATATACTTTCTTTAGCTGCTCACCCAGGGATAGCAAAAACAAATCTTTTTACTGCTCAAAAACCTAAACCTAGTCCAATCGAAACATTCTCCATGGAATTATTTAGCCCTATTTTTCAATCCGCTGAGATGGGTGCCTTACCTCAACTTTTTGCAGCTACTTCTCCAGAGGCAAGAGGCGGAGATCATTATGGTCCTAAATTTAATTTCAGAGGTTATCCAAAACTATCGCCTACTTCTCCTGTTGCCATTAATAAAAAAGAAAGAAAAAATTTATGGGAAAAAAGCCTTCAAATACTGAGTAATTTCTTATAAATTTTTCATTTTTACTAACTTTAGAAAATACTTCAATATATGTAACTCACTCTCTGAGAGTTTCATAAATTCTATTAAGACATCATAATTTTTTTCATCAATTTTTTTTGATAATTGAATAAAACTATCATGGTTTTCATTAACAAAGCGCTCAGCAATCTGAGATGGGGTTAAACCCTTTTCTATTAATTCACCTGGAGCATTTTTCTCCCACTTTTCATAAAACCAAGAGAACCAATATTTTGCAGTATTATCTTCCATTAATTAACTTTTATTTGGCGAATTCTATAAATACTAAAGAGTGATCTCATGATTGAATTAACCCTCAAACACATTTAATATAAATTCAATTATAAATTTAATGATAGATAATAATCATTTAAGAAAAAGAAAAAATATTAATCTTGTAATTGGATTAGGTAAATCTGGAGTTTGGGCTGCCAAGTATTTGAGAAGTATCGATAAGAGAGTAATTATTTGGGAAAGTAAAGATGGGAAAGAATTCTTAGAAATAAAAACAGAATTGGAGGAACTTAATATATTAGTTTCTCTGAATAAAGAATTTGTATTTAAAGAAATTCATCCCTTTATAAAAGAGATTGAATCTGTTGTTGTAAGTCCATCAATACCTTATGACCATGAAACTATTATTAAATTAAAAAAAAAGGGAATAAAAGTAATTGGAGAAATTAATGTTGCATGGGAAATTTTAAAAGAGACAAATTGGATAGGTATTACTGGCACTAATGGTAAGACTACTGTTACTCATTTACTAAGTCATATACTCTGCGAGAATAAATTATATGCTCCTTTTGCTGGAAATATTGGTACACCTTTATGTAAATATGCTTACTCCAAAAAATACGAAAAAATTGACTGGGTTGTAGCTGAATTAAGCAGTTATCAAATAGAAATATCTCCAGAAGTAAAACCTAATATAGGAATCTGGACAACCTTCACAGAAGATCATCTTGAAAGACATAAAACACTTGAAAACTATTTCAACATAAAAAAAAGCTTGCTAGAAAAATCAGATTTCAGAATTTATAATTATGACGATAAAAATCTAAGAAATCACTATAGTTCACTATCAAAAGGGGTTTGGATAACAACTAGTCTAGATAAATCAAATTTCATTCAATGCGATTATTGGATAGATGATCAAGCATTCATTATTGAGAGAGGAAAGAGACTATTCAAACTTGAACATTTTTCTTTAAAAGGAATTCATAATCTTCAAAATCTTCTATTAGTAATAGCAGCAGCAAGAAAAGTTGGATTGTCAGGAAAGAAGATTAAAGATTCTTTATCTAATTACAAACAATTACCGCATAGGATGGAAACAATTTACAAAAATAATGATCTGGAAATAATTAATGATAGTAAAGCTACGAATTTTGATTCATCTATTGCAGGAATAAATTCAATTGAAGGTCAAATAATAATAATTTCTGGAGGCAGATTAAAAGGCAATAAATACAGTGAGTGGGTACAAGTTTTAAAGCAAAAAGTTAAATGTATTTTTCTTTTTGGAGAAAGCTCAAAAGTCCTAAAGATGGCCCTTATTAATGAAGGATTTAAAAAAGATATTTTTGAATTTTCAGAACTCAAAGAGCTTTTAAATTTTGTTTTTCATTATTTACAAAATAATAAAGTTGGAACATTATTATTCTCACCATCATGCTCAAGTTTTGATCAATTTAAAAATTATGAAGAGCGAGGAGATCATTTCAAGAAACTAATAAGTGAAAAATTAAAGGTTAATTAATTCAGTTTTTATTTAAAGATCATTAAGTCATTTTCAGGTCGGTCATCACAACCGTCTCACCCCTAGCGAATATTCACTTAATTAGTTAGATTTTGACTATAAATTTATTACTAACAATGAGTGAATCTAACAATTTACCTCAAGCAATAAGTCATAAAAAATTAAGTTACTTAATGCTGAAGGCACAAAAAGATTCTCATTTTTCTGATGAATTAGCAGAAATAGAAAGTCCCGAAAAAAGAGAATTTGACGAGTTAATAAACAAATGGGAAGCTTCAACTAAGAAATTAATTAACGATTTATCAAAAAGAAAAGAGAATATACTAAAAGATAAATCACCAAATTCTTTAATTGCTCTTGGTGCTATGGAAGTTCACCTTAACATGGCTTTGCAAGCCTTAAATGCATTTAATAAAGGAGTTGATGAGTAATAGATAAACTATAAGGAAGGCATTGAAAATAAAAGAAAATCTAGTTTTTTTTCAGTCTCTATAGAAATATCATCATAATTAATAACTTCAAATCCCAAGCCATCTCCAGAAGAGAGACATATATTTGAATTAGTGTCTTTATTTTTTAATAAAAGATTACCTTCTATTATTTGTATCCAATTATATTTATCGATTTTTAATGGCAATTTTTTTTCTTTAATAGGTTTATATTTACAACGCCATAAAGATATATCTTGATTTATTAAAAGTTTATTTTTCAGATCTAAGTAATCAATAATGAGATTCTCACCTATGACATTTTTAAATGATGTTTGCTTGTAGACAGGTTTAAGATTATTTTTTTTGGGATAAATCCAAATCTGAAACAACTTGCAGGTCTCATTTTCTTCATTCTTCTCGCTATGAGAGATCCCAGTACCTGCAGACATAACTTGCACTTCATCTTCATGAACCTTTCCAAAGTTGTTTAACGAGTCTCTATGCGTTATTGCTCCTTTTGTTACGACAGTAATTATTTCCATATTTGAATGAGAATGTGAATTAAAGCCCGCATTCGGAGAAATAATATCTTCGTTTATAACTCTAATATTCCCAAAATTATCCCATTTTGGATCTCTATGCTCTGCGAAAGAAAATGAATGTTTCGAACTTAGCCATTCTCTACTTGTGCTAAATCTATCTTGAGATTTCCTTATTTTAATAATTTGCAAAGACACTAATGCTTAGAAATAAATATTTAGATTATTAGTTAGACAAATATATTTTGGGGATAATCAATGACGAATAAGTAATTTTATTTATTGGTTAATTTTACTTTGTGCTTTATTTGCTTTATAGATTATTTTTTTTGCTTCTTCTCTTGTAGAACATTTTTCTGCCTCAACATTTAAATTTTTTAGTTTATTTATTTGCTTTGAAACTTTCATATAAAGTTTGAATTAACAACTAGAAATTAACACATATTTAATGGAAAAGCTAAAAATAATAGATTGCATTTCAGCCTTGTTACCTAAAAATAAGATTGAAGGATGGAATTATCGGAACAGTAGAGAGGATGTATTGGATTATCTTTGATTGTTTTCTTAATAAGAAGCGGTCCAAGAGGTTTATCAAAATTATTTTTCCTAATTGAATTATATTCCATTATTTTTTTTGATATTTTTTTATTTCTATTTAAAAATTTCCCTTTGTTACCCCAACCCATCCATAAATCACAATTTTTATTTTCAGACCAGTGTTTTAAGTTTTTATAAATATGATTATTGTTTAGATAACCAACAGGGTTTTTGTGATTAAAAAGTTTTTCTGGATTACTTGAAATAAGAGCAAATAAATTTATTAATTTTACTTTGCCATAATTATTGTTTTTCAAAATTTTGATTATCTTTTTTGTTGTATTATCCAAGAAAACTGCATCTGATAATGAAGGATTTAAACCAATAAAAATAATTTCTTTTTTAGATTTAGAAATCTTATAGCTTAAACTCCATCTATATTGTTTGTTCTGACTTATTAAACAATTTCTTTCTAAAAATAAATTTTTCAACCTAAACCTACACCTCTAGCCATGAGAGTTGCAAATAAAGGTATTATTGAAAAGCCTACTAACTCGGTCGTGATGATGAGTCTAAACCTCTTAACAAGGTTCTCAGAAATTTCAGGTAATTTATTCTTACTCAATGGAATTGCCCATAAAATATATGTTGTTGTTGGGTATAAAGAAAGTAATCCTACCAAAATGTAAAGAGAAACCTTTATCCAAAACACAGGATTACCTGTATAAAAATCACCGCCTTGTCCAAAATACTTAACACGCAATATACCAGTAACTAATATTGCAACTCCTGCCAAACCATAAACCACATCTGCAATTATCATTGAGATCGTTTCATTTCTATTAAGACCTACTTTGAGAGTCAATCTTTCAAACAAAAGAGAACCAAAGCACAAAATAATTCCCAAATAATGAACATATGCTACCAATGCACTTTTAGCTAATTCGCCTGTTAATAAAGTTCCTAATAACATTTTCTAGTCAAAATTTATACAATACTAACCACCAAATAAAGAATTTGTTTAGAAATAGATTAATAACTTAAAAGCAAGGTATTGAATTTAAGCTAAGACTCTAAATACCTTTTTTGACCATCTTCAAAAAAATCCTTTTTATTCCATACTTCGATTACATCAGGGAAATGTTTTTCCATGCAATTATCACAAACCCCATGACTAAATCTAATATCACTAATTTTTGAAAGATATTTTTCCAAATGCATCCAATCTCCCTCCTTATTTTTTACTTCTCTGCAATATGAACATACAGATAAAATCCCTTCCTGTTTATGCAAATTAGACAATGCATCTAGCAAGTTTAATGACTTTTTTCTAAGCTCTAAGAATGAAACTATTTGCCTGGATAATAATTCCATGATGTTGAATTGTTGTGTAGTTAGATTTCCTGGCTTTCTGTCTATTACACAAAGAGTTCCAAGCTTATTACCATCACTAGTTTTTAGGGGGAAACCTGCATAAAAACGAATCTTTGGGTCTCCTGTTACCAATGGATTATTTATAAATCTTTCATCTTGGAAAGCATCATGAATAATTAGTGGACTATTTTCTTTTATTGCATGGGTACAAAAAGACCAATCTCTTCTAGTTTCTGATATTTGAAGTCCAACTTTGGACTTAAACCATTGTCTATCTTTGTCAACCAAAGTCATTAAAGAAATAGGCACATTACAAGTTGCAGCCGCAATTTTTGTAATATCGTCATAACATGATTCTGGCTTGGTTCCCAAAATTCTATATTCTGCTAAAGATTTTAATCTTCTTTCCTCATCTTCTTTTTTTGACACAAGATTCTGCATTAATCTTCACCAATTAATTAAAACTTTAAAATTAAAGTTTCTTCAAAAAACTTTTTCCGTCTAATACTTAATAAAAAAAAGATAAACTTATTGATTTGTTACTTATTGATTTAACTTTGAGACTGCCATCCCAGCGATCCATCCACTTGTCCAACAATGTTGAAAATTAAATCCACCTGTAATCCCATCAACATCTAAAACTTCTCCAGAAAAATATAATCCTGGGCAAATTAAGCTCTCCATAGTTTTAAAATTAACTTCATTAATTTTTACGCCTCCAGAAGTAACAAATTCCTCTCCAAATGGTCCTTTGCCCGAAATTATATATTTATCCCGCATAAGAGTATTTATCATTTTGTCTCTTTCATAAGCCATTAAATCAGCCCACTTTTTCTCTTTATCAATGCCTATTTTATTTAATAAAAAAATCCATAATCTTTTTGTTAATAATGAAACCGGTCTACTATTTATTAAATTTACCTTACCTTTATTTAATCTTAAAAAATTAATTTTTTCTTTCAACTCCTCATAACTTAAAAATGACCATTTAATGATTAGGTTGAATTTATATTTTTGGCTAAAAAGTTCCCTTGCTGCAATTGATGAAAGTTTTAACACCGCTGGTCCACTAAAACCCCAATGAGTAATAAGTAAATCTCCTCTGTTTTGAAAGGTCTTGTTATTTAATTTAATTTCAATATCTATACCTTTTATCGATACGCCACTACATTCATCTAAATTTGGTTCTTTTGTGGAAAAAGTAAAAAGTGATGGTACTGGTTTAACAATACTGTGGCCAAGATTTTGAGCCAATTTATACCCGCTGGGGTGACCTCCAGTAGAAAGAATAATATTTTTTGTAATTACCGTTTCTTCTTTAAGACTAAAAATTTTAAATATATTATCTGGAGTTTTTAAAATTTCCTTCACAAAACATTTTGTTAATATCTCTACATTTTTTGATAAAGCACTTTTTCTCAAGCACTCAATAACATCCGAAGAAGAATTTGACGCTGGGAATACTCTTAGATCTTCTTCAATTTTTAATTTCAAACCTTTTTTCTCAAACCAATCAAATACATCTCCTGAAGCAAAACGGTTAAATGATTCCAATAGCTGAATACCACCTCTGGGATAATTCTCAACTAGTTCATTTGGTATCCATGTTGCATTAGTAACGTTACATCTTCCACCTCCACTAATCCTTATTTTCTCCATAAGTTTTGAAGTCCCTTCTAAAATTATTATTCTTTTGACTCCATTTTCAGCAGCAGTTATTGCCGTCATGAAACCAGCAGCACCACCTCCTACAACTGCTAAATCATAAGGTTCCAAAAACTTATCCTGCAATATTTCCTAATCTAATAATAGCAAGGAGATACCAAGAAAAATTATTCCAAAAAACTATAAAAAATATTTAAAAAACATAATTAAATCCTTAATAAATAGCTTCAATTAACTAATGTCTTGAATTTTTTTAAAAAATCAACGCAGTCGTTATTTTTATGCTCTATTTTAATTAAATGAGTCTAATATTTTCTTACGTTAAATATTCTGAGGCCAGCTTTCCTATGACTGGCCAATACACCGCTCTTCTTTTAATTACCTCTATTATTTGGGTTTTACTTTGGTTTGGATATAGGCAAAACAAGATAAATGATGAGATCAAGAAAAAAGAAAAAGATGAAAGAATTAATGCAAAAGTTCAAAGAAGAAAAAAATTAGAAAGTCTATACCCTATTAGAAAAAAAACAGTTTAAAATAAATAGATTATTTTTAGAGTAAATATGAAAACAAATAATTTTAAATCTTTAATTCAGTACTTACCAGGGATCTTGATTCTTATTTATGTATTCTTTTTAGCATTAACACAATTTATAAAATAAAATTTTCTAAAAATTATTCGTTTTGATTGGAATACTTTCTGCTTTTGGCGCGGCTACATCTTGGACTTATGCATGCTTTATTTGGCGATCACAAACTCAAAAATATAACTCAATAGATATTAATTTAATAAAAAATTTAATAGCTTTTTTAGTTTTTATTCCTGCCTTTATCAATCTCAGTTCTGCAACTGAATTGAAATACATATTTATCCTACTATTTAGTGGAATAATAGGTATTGGTTTAGGTGATACCTTCTACCTAAAGTCATTACAAACAATAGGCACAAGAAAAACTCTATCTGTAGAAACTCTTTCTCCTTTAATAGCTGCTTTGTCGGGAGAAATTTTTATTAATGAAACTTTAACACCCAAGTCATGGATTGGAATAATCATAGTATCTATTTCACTTTTCATAATTCTAAAAAATGGGATTAATTTTAAAGAGGGAAGCTCCTCTTTTTCAGATAAAAATAACTTTAAGATTTATGCATTTCCTTTTTTATCAGTTTTATGTGCTGTTTTAGGAGGTCTTTTTTCAAGGATAGTTTTCCTTCAAAGTAATTTATCTCCTTTCCTTACAACTGAGATTAGATTATTAGGTGCAATAATTTTTTTGATTACTTTAAAAAGATTTAAGATTAATTTTTTCTTAAAAAATCTAGAGAAAAAACAACAAAAAAGATTTTTGCTCTCAATATTTCTTGGAACCAATATAGGAATATTGCTTCAACAAATTGTATTTAAAACTCTTCCCTTAGGAGTAGGATGGGCTTTATTAAGTACATCTCCATTGATTTCTTTATTTTTTGCTAAGAATGAGGAAAGAGAAATTACAAACAATATAATATTTTTTACTTGTTTTTTATTTTTTGGCTTGACATTAATAATTCTTTAATCTCTGAGTTAATGTAATAAATACTCATGTTAATGGAAATCACATTAAATAAAATTATCCTATAAATAGTCAGAAACAATGAAAATTTTAAAGAAAAAAAAACTTGGGGCACTTGAAGTTTATGTTATTTTCCTAAGCTGTATTTATGCAGGCTTTATAAGCTACAAATCTCTATTGAAAGTTTTATTTACTTGAAATTAATTAATTTTTTGGACTGACTTAATCAACTTACCCCCATCTTCGTCATCATCATCATTTGAGGCGAAAAATAAAAAAAATATTCCAAGAGAAGCTATAGATAAAGAAATCGATAATACAGAAAGTTCATCCATAAATTAAATTTTTTTTTATAATAAACTAAAAAAAATAAAAGACAGTAAAAAAATACACATTCTCGAAAACAAAAATTTCTTTTATTTGTAAAATATAAAGAAATATATCCGAACTAATTCGTGAAAGTTCTAATCACTTCTCCCTGTAGTGCTAGCTTAATAATTCAGTATGGCATAAAAAGTTGGCCTATTTGGGAATGTGAGCCAAGCAAATTTCAATGGAATTACGATGATAAGGAGATTTGCTTAGTTATTGAAGGCCAAGCGATTATAAGTACCCAAAAAGGTGATATTTATTTAATTAAAGCTGGAGATCTAGTTGAGTTTCCAGCTGGGCTTTCCTGCGAGTGGGAGATAACCAAGAGTATTAAAAAACATTATCGGTTAGGTAGCTAAATATAAGAAAAAAGATTTTTTTCTTGTTTTACTATTAATTCAATGCAGATAAAATATAGTTAATACATAATTTTCAAAAGGGAAAAGAATATTATGCCTTTTACTGATCAAGAATATTTTGAGGTTCTCGATAAAAACAAAACCGTAAAAGAAGCTTATGAAAACATTAAGCAAATTTGCTTTGATTTACAAAAACAAACAAATTGTCCTGAAGAGGACTTAAAAGAGTTTCTTGAGTTTATTTCTAGACAATGGAATAAGTAATTATATCAAGCCCTCTAAAAATACTAGATTCAAACTCTTAATTTATTTTTACGAGGGAACAAGTTCTAATCTAATTCCTTTTTTGGCTTAGTATTGATACTTGAAGTGCCCTTAGCTGCAGAAACATAGAAAAAGAAGCCTACAATTCCTGATATACCAAATATCGCAGCCAAAGGATCAAAAGTGAAAGAAAACATAGAATTTATAAAATCAAGATAAATAATAGTTTTTGAATCAAAATTGTACAATTATTGTTAAGTATAAAAAATAACAATTGGGCGATTCATTATGTCATTATTAGTTTCTTATTAGGTAGAAGTAAATTATTATCCAAATTCATATTTAAAAATAAAAATATCAATATATAACTAATATTTATTCGTATGACAGCAAAAAGTTTTAAATAATATTAATAGAAATCTAGAATAACACTACCCAATGAATCCACAATATTTGTTTCTTTTGATTAATATTGATTTATGACAGATTTGTACTCAGCTTCTTCTTCAATTAATCCTTTTACAGCAGTAATATGGTGTTTTTATCCAATTGCTTTACTTATTATCATTGAATTAATTCTAGGTGGAGGATTTGATGATGATAATAATGATGACCAAGATGGTGGCATGCTAATACCGGCTTATTCAAGATCAAATGTTTAATTTGAATCTTAAGATTTAAACCCTTAAATCAAAGTCAGTTAAATGTTCATAGATATTAATGCAACTCATATATCCCTAACTTCACTTACTATTCTTATCATATCTACTCTCTCCTGGCTAATATTAAAGACCCTCAAAGAAGGTAGACAAGCTCTTAAAGATTTAAATAAGGATTCATCATAAATAACACAAAAAAATTTAAGAATTTAGAAGTTATTGATCAGGATTATTCATCTTTTTGCTTTATAAGTTTTACTCACTTAAATATATATTCCAAATAAATACAGACTTTCCCTTATTAAAGGTTGGCAAATTCATAAAAAGCTTAAATAAATATTAGAATTTGAAAATACTAAATTAAATAATTTTCAATTTATAGTTATACCTTTTGTGTAAGAGGTTTATTCTACTTACTTACTTACTTAAATAAAACATGCATCTAAATTCTTTACTTTATATTTGTTCTATATCTTTATTCATTTATATAATGGCACTATTTTGGAGAGACTTACCAAATCAAAAAAAGTAAATAAATAATAAATATTAATTTTGTTGCCTATCAAAATAAATTGAGTTATTAATTTAATATTGGCTTTAATTTTTTCTATATAAATGCTAAAAGAATCTTCAAATAATCATAATAAAAATACATTCTCAGAAACTACAAATATTGCAAAAACAAAGATGATTTGCAAAGACGGATTCTGCTCATTACCAAATCAAAAAGAAACCCCAAAAGAAGATACAAATGATATAAATTTTTTTGATCCTATTTAGTAAATAAATAACATTTTGATAAATTTAAGATTTAATCGATAATGATAAATTCTTTGAATTTTAAGTTATGCTTAAAGAATTTCTTAAATGCATATCAAGAGTTTTGGATTAAAGCTACAGACTTCAAAGGATTCACATCAAGGTCAGACTGGTGGTTCGTTCAATTAGCGAATCTAATAATTTCTTTCCTAACTATCCCAATATTTTTAAAGACGTTTGGCTTCAATGCTTATGGAATTGCTTGCATCATTCCTCAAATAGCTATTGATATAAGAAGAATCAGAGATTTTGGTAAGGATTGGAAATGGATCTTTATAAATTTAATACCAATATTTGGATGGATTTTGTGGTTTATCTGGTTAGGATTTGGGACGTCAGGTAATGGTAAAAATAAATTTATCTAAAAATTTAAAGATTATTCAATATAATTTTAGTGTATTTATATATGAGCTGAATTGACCCTATAAAAGAATTTAAATTAAGTTCATTTAACTTTATTAAAAAAATATTAACAGGATAATCGAATGTGAATCAACTTTTTATTTTTTTCTTGTTTTTAAAATCTACAAATCTTATCTTGTCCCTTAAGGCTATTTGGTTTTCAAGAATTCTAAACACATGCCATTCACATTCAGTCAATTTAAGAAACTGATCGAGTGTATCTTTATCTTCTTCATCAAAATTCTCGAAAACTTCTAAAATAGCATTACTATTTTTAGAAATAAAATCTTCTGCAACATCTTCTGGATTTTTACCTGAGGTGAAATCCTGAAAATCTTCATAAGAATTAAGTTCTCTCGTTAACCACCTAAACCATGGTTCATTTTTATTATTTTTGTTATTTATAATTTTCTTCATGAAATAAATTTTTACTAACTTAATCATTATGAGTTATTCATTCTTTTGCACCTGTAGAATTACTCATTCTTAAAATTCAATTAAAGATAAACCGTAATTTTTAGGTTTGCTTAGTTGATAAAATGATTGCAAAAAAAAAATTTCTAGAATTAAGTATTTATTACTCATATTTTTGTGTATCAGACAGCTAAGATTAAGTTTTAGAAACCATTGTCAGTCCCATTTTATGAATTTCCTTCATCTCCAATTTTAATTATTGGTGCTCTTGGTATTGCAGTAGCAATAGCAGTTTTTTTTGTCGCATATCAAAAATATTTTAATTCGCCTTTTAACAAAGAGCTTGCAAAAAAGAAAAAAGCCTTAATTAAGGAACAAAAAGAATTAAGTGAAAGATTAGAAAAAATAGAACAAGATTTAAAAAATTTATGAAATTAGTAATTTAAATCATAAAAATTTATGAAAAATTTACTTTTTTAAAAATGACTTAATGATCTCGAATTCAAGACCTTAATTTATTTAAATAGAAATTATGGTCTATAAGGAATTATGGATAAAGATCATCTTATTGAATTAATTTCTAATAGCCTTCTTTACGATAGTAAGGATTCTGAATCAACTAGGAGCCTTAGTGATTTTAAGAATTACTTAGAGAGATTAAATCTAGATCAATTGAGAACTATGTCTAAAGAATTTATTCTTTAGTAAAATATAAAAATATTAGTTTTTCTTTAGTTAATAATCAATACTTTTTAGAATTTGTTAGGTTCATTAAAACAACAGGGAAATATGCTCAAGGTAAATAGAAGTGATTTTTTAATAAGGCCATTTCTAAAAAGAGATAATTTTAGAGCTTTCTATCAAATTATTTCTACCATAATCCCAATTATTTCTATTTGGTTAATTGTTTACCAAATAATAAATCATCCTTTTTCATTATTAATAAAAGTTTTCTTATTTATACCTATTATTTGTCTTCTAACTCTATTCTCTTCTAGAACATTCTCATTAATGCATGATTGCGGTCATAATTCTCTTTTTACAAAACGTAAGTTAAACCGATTTTTTGGATTTTTACTTGGTTTGATAAATGGTATTCCCCAGAAATCATGGTCGATTGATCATGCATTTCATCATAGAAATAATGGAAATTGGGAAATTTACAAAGGTCCGATAGATGTTTTAAGTCTTGAAGATTACAATTCCCTCACTAAAAGAGAGCAAATATTTTATAGAGTAAGTCGAAATTGGATAATGCTTTTCCCTGGAGGCTTTTATTACTTAGTTTTGAAACCTAGATTAGGACTAATTATTATTATTTTTAATTTCACTAAAGATATATTGGGAGAGACTTTTAACAAAATAAAAAACAGAGAATTTTTTAAACTTTTAGATATTAATTCAAGAGTCAAACCACCTTTTTCTGATTATGGAGATAATTTTAGTGAACTATTTGAATTAATAATAAATAACATAGTAGTAATAATAGGATGGATTTTTATGTGCAAATGGTTGGGGTTATTTTTTTTCTTATCATTTTATTCCATAGTTTTAACCCTATCAGCAGCAATTTTAATATGTGTTTTTTTCGTACAACATAACTATAAAAATGCATATGCTAAAAATACAAAGAATTGGGATATCGTCGATGGCGCGATTTATGGTAGTAGTAATTTAGATATACCTAATTGGCTAAATTGGTTTTTAGCAGACATATCCTTCCACAGCATTCATCATCTCTCTGAGAGAATACCAAATTACAACTTAAGAGCTTGTCATAAAGCAAATAGTCATTTACTTAATCAATCAAAGTTTTTAAAATTAAGCGATTTTTCAAACTGTTTCAAATTTATTATATGGGACAGTAAAGATGAAAAATTAATACCCATAAGTTAATACCTAATTAAACCTTCTTCTGAATTTTCTTTTTACAGGAATACTGCTATATGCATGTGTACCGATAGATGGGGGCAAGTCATTCTTTAAAGGATGCATAAAAGCGTTTGCCATACTCTCTAACATTTTCGAAAGCCAATTAATTACTGATTTCATTATGAAAATCTAAAAGTGTACTTCTTTATCATCTAACTAATTTACTGAAAAGTAAATCAGTCTTTATGCTGATTTTCATGAAAGATTGCTTTATAAAAAATGAATATTAAATACTTAAAACTTTTGTTTTTTTAATCTTTTAAACGTATATCGTTAACAAATTTTCAAGGTAAATTAAGTAGGAAATTAATTTAGTAAATAATACTTATTTTTTCTAATTAACTTAATAAATTAAATTTTTAGACTTTATTTCGTGCTATATCTCTATTCCAAATAAATCTACCGAATTCATGAATGATTCTTTTATTTCTAATAACCAGAATACAGAAATAGATTCTATTAATTCATATTTTGAATGTATTACTGAATGCAGTATTGTGGATGGTCATCAAGAATGCATTACTCGTTGTTTAGAAATTCATTTAAAGGGAGGGGACCAAAATGAATAAAAAAAATTCCCCACAAAGGAAAACAACTTTAAAATGGAATTCCAATGGAGAGCTTTCGGAAATTGATATGTTAAGAATTTTAGATAAAATATCATCTAGTGATCTTAATCAATGTGAATTGACATGCGATTCTGATCAAGTTTAAAAATTATTTTTTCTATAACTTTTTAAATTAATAAATTATTAATTACGCAATTAAATTTAACCCTATTATCAAAAGAAAAACATTTTTATTTATTACCTTTAAAAAAAATTCCTAATAAGCTGCATTTTTAACAATCTGAAGTCAGACCAAATTTTAAAACTTTATATATATATTTAACTATTCAGGTTATTAAAAAGCAGCTAAAGTGATAGTTGTAAGATATTAATTTAATTTTTACTTGATAAGTTTTTCAATAAAGGGTTAGAACCTTTTCTTAGAACCTTTTCTCTAGTCTTTGGGTATATGCTAAATAGTTAATTTTTAGGACTCCTGTCTTTTTTTAAGAAATTTTTACTAACTTCTTTTTTTGTTATTTTAATCGTATTTCCTATACCTAAATCGCCATGAGTTGGACAATAATAGGTTATTAGCATCCAATTTTTTTCTTCATCCATAATAAATTAACCTAGGCTTTAATAAAACTTCTGGATAATTAAATAGGATAAATTATGAGAAAATTGATTTTTTTTAATATTTTTTTCTTTTTTGCTTAATAATTTATAGAAGTTTTGAAGCAATCCTCACTAAATAGATATAAATACGGATGACTTTTAAAAAAAATACTGCTATTTATTTATTAATTAAAATTCTTTAATGTCATTAGAATCTATATTGATGGTAGTCGCTCCAATCTGTCTTTTCACGGCAGGAGTAATTATTCTACCTATCTTAGTAAAGCCTCGTAAACAACCAGGTCTCCCAAAGAGGTATATACGTGGTCTTTAAATTAATAAATAAGTTTTAAAGAGAGAACAAGGACAGGCAATTTAAAAAAATAATTGCATTCATAAATAAATTAATTTTTTTGAAGATAAAAACATGCTTTTTAAAAATTCTATTGACAAAAAAAATGATACATTCTTTTGATAAGAAGATCTTCTGATGGATAATAGAATATGTAAATTGATTTTTATTTAACAAAATTCTTACCTAACAAAATTCTTACCTAACAAAAATTTGAGTAATATAAAATTTTCAGGTCTTAAAGGCCAAGCGCTTGCAATAGAGAATAAAGATATTCCAAGCCTCAAAGAATTTAAGGATGTTATCCCAAATCACTATTTCAAGTGCAACACGAAAACTTCTTTAAGGTATCTTTTACAATCAGCTTTAATTCAATTTGTTGTAGTTTTAATAGGTTTATCTATTCCATTTACTCCAAAAATGATCCCAATTTGGATCATTTTCTCATTACTATCAGGTACCACTATGATGGGATTCTGGGTAATTGCCCATGAATGTGGACATGGAGCATTTTCTAAAAACAAAACATTGGAAACTATAACTGGATATTTACTACATTCATTACTACTAGTTCCTTATTTCTCTTGGCAACGTTCTCATGCAGTTCATCATCGATTTACAAATAATGTAACCAATGGCGAAACTCACGTTCCTTTAGTTGTTGAGGGAAACGGAGTTACAGAAAAGGTTGGAGGAGAAAGAGAGTTACATTTTTCAAATTCCATAGGTAAGAAAAATTATGGAATTCTTCAACTTGTTTTACATCTAATATTTGGCTGGCCTGCTTATTTACTTACAGGTAGTACCGGAGGTACTAAATATGGAACTTCGAATCATTTTTGGCCAATCAAACCATTTTCCAAATCATTATGGCCATCAATATGGACTAAGAAAGTTTGGATATCAGATATAGGAGTAGGTTTAACATTATTAGGCATTTTTTTCTTTGTTTTTAAATATGGATTATTTCCAGTAATTGCAATTTATATTGGTCCTTTATTAGTAGTTAATAGTTGGTTAGTAGTTTATACATGGCTTCATCATACAGATTCAGATGTCCCCCATCTTTCAAATACGAAATTTTCATTTATGAAAGGAGCCTTTCTATCTATTGACAGGCCTTACGGTAAAATTCTTAATTTTCTGCATCATAATATTGGTTCGAGCCATGTAGTTCATCATGTCTGTCCAACCATTCCTCACTATCATGCTAAAAAGGCTACCGTCTTAATTAAAAAAGCCTTTAAAAAGGCATATCTTTTTAATCCTGATCCTGTCCCTAAAGCACTTTGGAATATAGCTTGCAATTGCGTAGCTGTTAAGTCAGATATCAAAGAAGGTAGATATATCTGGCAATCTTCGTACAATAAAAGAGGATTTAAAACATAATTTGTCTTGATCACATTAGTTTACGCAAATCTGAAAAAAATATAAAATAATTAACAAAATCCTAATTTTCATATTAAAAATAATCTGATTTATTATTTTATATGAGTGGAGACAACTTACATGGCAAGCAGCCTATTAAATTTTATTCAGAGAAAATAACTCTTACAAAAGTGGAATTATTAGAAAGACAGTTAAGTTTAGGAGAAAAAATTTTAGATTTAGATGAAAAGCATAAAGAATGGAGCAGAAAGCTATCAAGTTGATGAATTAATAAAATACTATCTCATTATTCATTAATAATAAATTTTATTTAACAAGAAACTTTTTTATAAATTATTGAAAAATTATTTGCCGGCATCCTCATAATATTTTCTTGAAAAAAACCATTGTATTTAGCTTCGTCACAAACTTCCTCGAGATTTCTAATCCCCCAAAGATCATTTGTCGTTTTTATTGAATTATCGAAAAAATAATTACTTTGACTTGTATGCTTATTACCAATTTTAAATGGGCCATACAATAACAAAAATTGTCCCTTCTTAAGTAATTTTCCTGCACCCTTAAAGAGCTCTATAGTACAATTCCATTCTGCTACATGAATCATATTTATAGAAACTATACCTTGTAAAGAATTTGCTAATTTTAGTGGTAATTTCCAAGGAGTTTTTTTTACATCAAGATCAAGAGGTTGGGGCATTTTCTTATCTAATTCTTCATACTCAATCCAAGAAATTATACTTTCTCTATGTAGTAAATTTGGATCACTTGTTTGCCAAATTATTTTAGGAAAGCGTTTTTGAAAGACCACTCCATGCTCACCACTGCCACTACCAATTTCCAATATTGAACCATTCTTTTTTATGATTTGGGATAATACATCTCCAATGCAGTCTCTATTTCTTTGAGTCGCCGAGAAAAAAAGTCTATTATCCAAAATTATAAAAATGGGAAAATATAGTAGAAATAATTATTCTGAGATCCTCTTTACTTCACTTTTCTCAATTTTGGAGTCTTAAAAAACATTATTTTAAGGCTAAAGAATAATATTGAAATTGTAAGTGCAGGCAAAATATAAAGTATTAGATCAGAATTTAATAGAGAAGGAATTCTTGCAAAAATTAAATGCATGTAATAGCTTGCTAATGACATTAATTTATATATATCTAATTTATTAATAGCAATTTTTTGACTTCCAAAACTACTTTTTCTTAAAACTAAAAATTCCAATTAAAAAGAGTCAGCCTGTATCCCTACTAGCTGACTCTCAATTCCATAGTAATTTAAATTAATTCTAAATGAGGGTTTACTACTAAAAAGAAAAAGCTTTTAAATTGTATTTTTTTTGTTTCGAATTTATTAGCTTTAACGCCAAAAGTCTTAAGACAAATAGAGTAACATATGATACATATTTGTCGCATATCTGATGATATCCAGGGAAAAATGGGGAACTTTCACATATTTGTTTACATAAGTAAATAATTATGTTATATTAATTAACAAATTATTCAAAAAAAATGACTCCAGAAGCAGAACGTTTTAATGGTTGGGCAGCAATGTTAGGTTTTGTTGCAGCAGTTGGCGCATATGTAACAACTGGTCAAATTATTCCAGGTTGGTTCTAATGAAAAACACTGACTCCAAAATTGTAGAAAAAGAAAAAATAGTTGCTGAAATGCTTAATGGCAGATTTGCCATGATAGGTTTTGTAGCACTTGTTGGGGCTTACCTAACAACTGGACAAATCATTCCGGGTTTTGTCTAAAAAACTTGATATTTATTCAGAGAACAGAATTTAAAATTGAATTCTGTTCTTTTTTTTTGAATATTTTGTTTTTTTAATAAAAGATATGAATTTTCTTAATTTTCAGATTTAACAATCTCATTTAAAACTTAGTTATGTTTTAAAAAAATCAGTATAAAAACTCTATCGCAATAATAAAAATAGAATTAATATAATCTTATTGATTGGAGGCAAATTTCATGGTTAACCCAGTGTTGGAAATAGGTTTTTGGCTAGTTTTACTAATTTACATAGGCGCAAGACTAACGCAAAATAAGAAAGTTTTTAAACAACAAAACTAAAAATTCCCATACAAAAAGTTGAGAAAAATACAGAAAAATTAAATTAAAAAAAAACTAAAGTCAAACCTATTAATTTCAACTTTTCTTCTTCTTTAATACAAAAAAATTTATTTAATAAAAAATGATATCCTAATCAAGATAACTAGAGGATTTTATGAGAGTAAAGCTTGAACCAGAAACAGCATTTATTGGCAAAAAATTTGCATATATATTTCTTGGAGTAGTATTTAGCCTTAATGCGATAATTTTTATTTGGTTTTTCTTATTCTCAAAATTAAATTAATTTTTTGTATATTGATAGGAAGTTAATAAAAATATTTATTAAAAAATTCCTGGTATAACTTGTCCTGTTGTTACGTAGGCACCTAATAATGCAACAAAACCAACCATAGCCCATCTACCATTTACTTTTTCTGCATTTAGAGGGTATCCTTCATAAGATACAGATTCATCAATATAAGGTATAGTTTCAGATGGGAACATATTTTGTCTTCCACCTGATTCTGTTGTAACTCCTGAGTTGGACATCAAAAAAATATAATTATTAACAAAAGTAACACAAATATTAATTTTTGTAAACTAAATCAATGGTTATGTTTGTTTTGACCGCCTATAAGGATTAATAAGTGACATTTTTGTTAAAAAAAAGGGCGTTTTTAAAAAAATATGAAAAATTACTTTTTCTTTATTTTTTTTTGGTAAACCAATAAAATAAGCATTTATACTCACAATAAGTATTTTTACTTAGTATGATTAAATAGCATTTAGGAAGTGCTTAACTGGTTAAGATCAAAAAATCTGAATTTAACTAGGTCGTCATGAGTTTGCCAGTGGTATATACTTGCAAGCTCTTTTATTTTTAAAAGCAACCAAAAATAATCAATTAAATAATTTTTACCTATTGCATAAAAACTTATAGTAATTAAAAATTAAAGCTGTAGAAATTTGTTTTTATTGCTAAAAAGAAAATAGACTAGATAAAGAATATGTCTTTAGATTTTATTCTAATACCTTCATGTATTTTGATTATTATTTTTCTTTTAAATAGAGAAAATAGAATCTACAAAAGAAATCAAAAAGCTAAGTAATTTCTTGAATTTACAAAAGTATTTAAGGAGAAGTTCTAACAACTTAAGTGATTATCTATTCAAAAAAGATTTATAGAATTACTATTTTGAGTTAGTTGTGAATTGAAGAAAGTTTGCAAAAAGCTAGGCTAAAATTTTACTTGAAATTAATTTGCTCCAATATGATCGTGAATTATTAACTTGCTCTAATTTTTGTTGGCAATGTATGCACTTACATTCTTTTAATAAAGTTTTATTTTTCATTAATTTCTTCTTTTTTTTAAAGAAACCAAATTATTTGTATTAATGCAAGTTTTAATTAAATATATTTTGGTTTGTTTGGAAGATTAAAAATATAAAAATTTCTTCTTAACCACAAATCGCATATTGGTTTCTAAATCTTTAATATTTTATAATGAAATAAAAGATCGTACAAATTAAATAAACTCCTTTTGAAACTTTCAAATCAATCCCTAATTAAAAAAACTATTTCCAAAATAATTACTCCTTGGTATGCAATAGCTTTAATAGATAGATGGTTATTAGGTCAAATAATACCTCCAATGTTATTTGCCATTTCTGCTTTTACTGTGATTTCTCTTTCAGTGGGTGTAATGTTTGATTTGATAAGAAAAATAGTTGAATATGGCTTACCTGTATTAAAAGCTTTACAAGCTTTAATTTATAGCCTTCCTAGCTTTTTAGTTTTATCATTTCCTATGGCTGTATTATTGTCCACACTATTATCTTATGGAAAGCTATCAGCCAATTCTGAATTATTAGCTTTAAGGTCATTAGGAATTAAAACCTCTCGGATCATAGCTCCGGCCATTGCAGTTTCAATATTCATGACAGGATTAACTTTTTATTTCAATGATAATCTAGTTCCCAATAGTAATAAGCTTGCTGAATTGACATTGAGATCAGGAGTAGGAAGTTCTTTTAATAGAGAAAAATCTAAAAATAACATTATTTTTTCTAGAAAAGGATCAAGAATAGATACTAATAATAAGCCAACAAAAACAAATACTTTCCTAACTCATATTTTCTACGCTTCGCGTTTTGAAAACAATACTATGAGGGAAGTTACAGTTTTAGACTTTTCCAGAGTAAATATAAAGCAAATTCTCACTGCAAAAAGTGCCGTATTTGATAAAAAAAACTCTTCCTGGGTATTCGCAGATGGGAGTATTGTCTCAACTGACTCTACTGGTCAAACAACAAGTATTAATTTCAAACAATATTTATATCCCTTTGTTGAAGGCCCATTAGATCTTGCAAGAGTTCCAAAGGATGCAAGCGATATGTCTTTAAAAGAAGCTTTAGAGGCAGAAAGAATATATAAAAAGATAGGAGATCTGAAGCAGATTAGAAAGATTCAAGTACGAATCCAAGAAAAATTTACTTTACCTTGTGCATGTTTGGTCTTTGGATTGATAGGTAGTATTTTGGGATCTCAATCTAATTTAAGATCTTCAAAAAGTCAGGGTTTTGGATTGAGTGTAATTCTGATATTAATGTATTATGTGATTTCATTTATATGCAGTTCTTTTGGGGTCAAGGGATTACTTCCTCCAATAATTGCAGCTTGGTTTCCAGTAATAATTTCTCTTTCTGGTGGATTTTATTTCTTAAGAAATTCAAATTATAAATGATCTTTTATTTATACAATTAGACTATTCTATTTAGTGGAAACATTAGCAAACTTATCTATGAATTAAAAGGTTCCATCCTTTGTTAAATCTTATCTATTCTTTTATAACCATACCAATCAGGATTATTAGTTTCTTGAATACAATTATTTTCTAAAGTTAATTCTATTTCCCAATTACCTATTGTTTTTATAAGTTGGCAATCATCACAACCAATTAATATTTGAAGAGAGGCAATATCGTCCTTATGCTTTTTTTTGCAGCCCATAAGCCATTTAGATTTTGCTATATTTTTTGCCTCTAATTTACTTGAAGCCACAACCAAGCCAAATTCATGTTTTTCTTGCATAGAATTTGGATCATAGCCTCCAATATTGACAAACCACAAATTCTTTTTAGTATTATTTCCATTAAAAAATTTCTTATTTTTAAATTTCTTTTTTTCAATATTTTTTAAATTTATCTTATACCCATCTACATAATTTATTTTCTTATAGCTATCAATATGTAATCCCTGAAAGGTTCCAAACCAATGCCTTCTTAGTACATCAAATGTATCCTCAATTCTTGATCCTACAACCCATCTAACATCATGCAATTCTATATTAGCCATTTCTGCTCTTCCTCCAAGAACAACCAAAAAAAGATATGTTTTTTCTATTTTTGTCACTATTAAAAAAAGAATTTGATGCTCTTAAGCTAAAATTCTATATTAACGGATTACTAATAAATGTATAAATATTTAAACCTCAAGATTGATGTTGTAAGTAATTACTAATTAATTAAATGAATCTTTAACTAAACCAACCTTTTTTCTTTGCTTTCACTTCTTGGGCAGCTTGAATTCTAGGAGATTCGTCTTTTCTTCCTTTAATAATCATTAAAGGAACAATTCCGCATAGAGCTAAAAATAATATCCAAAATAAATAAATGTTCATGACATTAACTTCAATTTTTATTCATTAAAGTCGAAATAAATAATAACTGTGAGTTTCTTTTTAAAGTTCTAATTTACATGTATAATCAAAATCTTTTGTTTAATTAAAAAATTTATCTAACACAAACAAAATTAATATTCATTTCAAAATCATGAAATTTTGAAATTAAAATTTATGACTATCAATTGAAAAGATTTGCACTCAACATGACCACTGCTTTGCTTCAGAAGATGTGAAGTGCATAACTATAATGACACCATAAAAACTTATTCGTGAATATTACTTAATAAATAATTATTTCTAATAAGAATCTTTAAATAGAGTATTTAAATTAATTATTTAGATACTTTATACCTTAAGAAAAAAATTTAAATTCTTCGACTATGCTGATAAATGACCAGAAACCGTGAGAATTATAAAATTTAAAAAAATAAGGTATTGACAATTAATGATGGTTTAGAAACATATACTATGAAATTTACCTACAAAAATAACTATGTTTTATTTATTTAATTTATCTTTTTAATGTACTTTTTTTAAAATAATCTTGTCTTATTTTGCCGAACCAAACTTTATAAAATATGACGAATGGTTTGATGATGATCTAGAAAAAAACAAACTTGATGTTGAACATAAAAAAATAAAAACCACTTCAAAAATTCATGATTTTTTTTATGAGCAATCCAATTACAAAATTGGCGGATCAGAAAATAACTTTCAATTAGAAATAAAAGTAAATGAAAAAGAACTAATTTCTAATAACTATTTTGAAAACACTTCAACAAAAAATAATTCACTATCAAATAAAAAATTTCAGTTATTAAAAAAAATCACCAAAAACAAACTTAAATTTAATCTTACAAAAAAATTAATTTATTCTTTATCAATTTTTGGCTTAGTTTTCATTTTTGGGTTTATTTTGTTTTTTATTTCGCAATCTAAAAAAAATGAATCAAACATGACAAATAAATTATTTAGTATTGAAAAAGAATTTTAATTTCAAAAGAGATCATTAATTTCTTTTTTTATAGATTTATATTCTGAATTAATGTCTTTAATAAATTTATCAACTTCTTTTTTAATATCCTTATATTCATTAATTTTTTGTTTGCTTTTCTCATAGAAAATTGAAGTAAATGTTCCTGGATTTAACTCCTCAATCCAATATCCCGCAAAACAATAAATTTCATTAGGCAAAAAAGTTATAATAAATAATTTTTTGGAAGATTTATATTGATCAATTATCTTATTAGCCAAAGCTCCTTTAGTTTTATTAGTGCCAATTACAGTAATATCTTTTGCCAAAGAGTGGACCTTCTTAGATAAATTTTTACTTTCTTCTAATGAATTTCTTGAAAGGATTTTTTCTAGACAAAAACAATAATCAAACAAATTAGTATTTTCTTTTTTTGAAGGATAAAAAGTTATGAAAGAACTAAAAAATAAAAAAAAAGTTAAAAGTAAATTCTTAAACATTTTTAATTTAATTTAATTTAATTATTGCATAACAATGAAAAGACTAGTAAAAAAGGACTCTTATTTATCTTTTAAAGAGTCACATTAGTTCAAACATTTCTATTAATTAATCTAACCCTATAAAAAACTTCTAAAAGTTTTAAGTGATAATGACTAATTAAATATTTATTTATCAAATAAAATTTTTTTCTTATAATAAATTCATGAAAAATTTAATTTTTAAAAATAAAGGTACCAAGTCTCTTTTAGATTTTTTTTCAAGAGTAGCAATCTCGGCAATTTTTATCTCAGCCATACCAGGCAAAATAAATGGTTTTGAAAGAACTGTTGAATATATTACTTCAAAAGGTATTCCTGATCCAATTGCATCTTTTCTTCTTGTAGGTGCAATAATGTGCCTTATATTGGGTTCTGGATTTTTTATCTTTGGAGAAAATCAAAAAATTGGATCAATATTTTTATTACTTTTTCTTATTCCAACAACAATAATTTTTCATATGTTTCCTTTCCATCAAAGAGCCGTGCTTATGAATCTTGGATTGATAGGGGGATTACTTATCACTGCATTGCGAGAACCAACATAATTATCCTTAATTAAATTAACCTAAACATTTTTTAATTTTTGAAAGTGGCTAATTAATATTAAGTAATTTTTGATGATTGCAAAAAAATTAGAAGAATAGGGAATTAAAATTTATATAGATAATTTTTATTCATTTTTTCCTCTTAATTCTGCAAAGCAATTAGATATATGAATTAATTCATAAACTTCTTGACTATCGTATTTTTTATTAGGAACTCCACTACCTATCTCTATTCCTTTAGCTTTCATCTTCTTTAAAATCAATGTCTTTCGTTCAAAACTAGACATAGACTTGAATTTTTTTATTCGTTCTTCTTTATTCACTGAATATTTATTTAATTACATTTTTTTATAAGGGTAATATCATTTAGCGATTCATTAGATAAGTAAGAAAGCCAGTAAATGTAAGTAATTTAAATCCAATAAAAAAAGGCAAATATTTTTTGACCTTTTTACCAACAGGTAATAATTTGTTGAATGAATTCACTATAGTTTGCATCAAAATTCTAATTACTTTGAGCATTCTAACGAATTTTTTTTAAATTATACTAGTTGCGATTTGTACAATTTAAATAGTAGATCAAGACTTGAAGGGAAAACTACCCTATTTTTTTATGAATGATAAAGAAACAATAATTTCATTATTAAATGAGTTTGCTAATCCAAAAAAAATGGCTTCATTTTTTGTTAACAATGCAACTCCAGATTTTTTATTCATAAGACCAAGTGGTAATCCTATAGAGGCAGAAGGATATGAAAAAATGATTTCTCATGATGTAGTTCAGGAAAAGACAGAAATAACCAAAATTCACCGATTCGAATTTTTAAGTGAAAATATAGTAATGTGCATTTTTACTCTAGGTTCAAAATTTACTTATAAAGGTAAACTTAATGATGACTTACCAACAGTTACGTCCATTTTTAAAAAAGTCGATAATGTTTGGAAAATTCATTGGATGCAAAGATCTACAGGAAATTCAGATTTATCTTTATGGGATTAGCAAAGTTAATAGCCCTATTAATGGTACTTCTACTGGTGGGTAGCTCTTTTGTTGGTTTAATTATTTATTTTATAAAATAAATCAAGATAAATAATACCTAATATTTATTTCTTATCTTCAAAAAGTAATAAGTTCTTTTTTGTTAAGTAATTTGATTGTCAAATAAAAATATAAACTTTAGAAAGACTAACGCCTATATCTAAAGCTAATAAAGCAATTAGTAACTTACTCATTTTTTAGAACTCTCAACTATTTTGTTGTAAAGTTCTTCAGAAATAGGTTGCATACCCCTTTAAAAATCTGATTATAAATTAGTTATTTCTAAGTTAGTTTCTAGTTACGAAATATACGAATAAATAATTTTTTTAATTAGGAAAAAATATCATCACCATAAGTTTTTCTTATAAAGTATCAATAAATACTTGGATAAAAATAACTTAAATAAATTCCATAGTACCTCTTAAATAAATGTTTGTTAAATATCTAAAAAGAAATTGGAAATCTTATTTCAAGTAACTAGATCCTCTATAAGTAAACTTTATTGCCTTTTCTTCTTGTTTTTTGCAATATACGAATGACTTTCCGTTGAAATACATGTTTACCATGATGCAAGTCCCTGAAGTTGCTCAAGTCCCCGTCCTATGGCTTGAGTCGTACTGCGGTCTATCAGATGGCAGATCGGACGATTAAGTAGCATTTACTACAATCTATATATAAAGTATTTATACTTAGCTGTCAACCATTTAGCGAAACTAAACCTTAATTTAAGCTTAGATTCTTCTCTTATAAACTCTCTTCAAAGAACAAAGAACATATCGCTAAAAGTAACTCCTATGAATACTGAAATAAATGCTAAGACGACAAAAACAGGAAAATGTGGAAATCCTATTATTAATTTTCCAATATAAATTTTAATTGAGTCTCTGCACTAAGAATATCAATTCTTCTCTTAAATAATTTCAAAAATTTAATTATTTTTTTCAAAATTAAACCATTTTTAATCATTGATAATAATATTCTTCTGAGAATGAATATATCAATAAGCAAAAATACTGAATCTATTGATATAACTAAAGTCTTGTAACATAATTATACAATAAATAACACCAACATATTCTTAGATACTCTTGTTCTAATTAACTGATAAAGGATTATTGGGAATGCAAGAATAGTAATTGGTGATCGAGCTCTCTTGCAGTGCTATTTTTCATTTACTAAAAAGATAGAGTGGGCTGAATTTCGATACTTCACGAGGATTTAGTCTGCTGCCTTTAGCCTGAAGGTGCAAATCTTTCTAAATTAATATGAATCTATGTTTTTTTTGATATAAATATCTTGATTACTTAAAAAATTTATTTTGTATATTGCTATTACAAAATTTATGAGGTTATTTAGATTAGTGACTAAATTCTCGTGGAAAAAGCTTTAGTTAACTTTTTTTACTGGTTACTAATAAGATCAGCCGAATCACATTACGGCGAATCATTGGTATCCGGAGAAGTTCCATCTAATTCAATCAAAATTTTATCTTGATTTTAAAAAGTTATTTAAAGTTATTTATTTAAATGTTTTTATATTTAAATTCATAGCTTTCTAGAAATTGAATAACTTTTTTAAGTTAAATTGGTTAATTATCTCTATTGCAAATAAAGATGAGATTGTTACTCTGACACTTAAAGAATATAATTAATGTCTTAATCTGATGCAATTTGATCGTTTAAATTCCAACCAAGATGATAACCTTATGTCAATAGAAGATTTAAGGGCTTTACGTCTTCGAAAACAGAAAATTGAAAGTGATAAAAAAGCCAGGAAATATATCCTGGAGATAAACCAAAGATATAGAAAAATGAGTTCCCACAAAACCAATAACTTATTTAAAAATATGAACCCTTTTAAAAAGGCCGCTTAAATTTTTAATATTAATTTTATTAATTTGTTTAACTTTGCATCTTTCAGAGTAAAATTTAAACGGTGTTTCTTTGGAAGAGTTTCACCAAGAGGGGTCAATTTTTGGCCCCTTCTTCTTTAAGATATTTTTTTAATTGAAAGTAAGAGTGATTAAAAATGTATTTATTAAAAGGTAGTTATTCCCACTTTATGCAAACCCTATATTTTTCCCTAAATCCACTGATATGAAAAAGAAAAGTTTTAGCTAATTAACTAAATAACAAAATTTATAGACTTGTTTTGCAAAAATCATATGAATTTCATTCACGATTCTTATGGCCTCTAGCATAAGTTAGTAATCCTACGAAGAAGATCAAACTAAAATTTATGGAAATATTTGTACCCAGGATTTAGAAGGAGTAGCTATTTCAATCAATAACTGCTGGGAGACAAGATATCCAGAATAAAAAAAAACAGAGTGGTTTCTAAAAAAGAATTTGAATTAATAAAATTAAATAGTAGAAACAGCAGAAAAAAATTAATCTTTGGTAAATTTTGATGCTGAATATTTAATTTATGTAGCTATTATAAATTCATTAAATAAATAAATAAATAAATAAATAAATGAATAAATGAATTCCGCATTCTCAAAAGTATCAAATTTAAAAATTAAAAGAGTTTCTAAAATAGCTATTACTATCTCATCATCAACTTTCTTCTTATACGCATTAGGTCAAGCAGCAATTTTTAAAAATATTATTGCAGGAGCCTTCTCTTGTTATAACTAAAAAAAATACTTGTTTTTGAAAAAATCTAAAATAGACAGTAATTGACAGTAGATCTAAAATTAGAGGGATAAATCCCTCTTTTTTAATGTTTAATAGATTTATTGCTGAAAAAATAATGACTCTTCTTATTTCTCTTGTCAGCTGATGAATATCTCCCCACACCTATTAATTGATGCTGTAATTCTAAGCGCTGCACTTACAATAACTTTGGTATTAAGAGCTAAAGGTAATGCTGCTAGAAAAGAAAAAGAAAGTAAATGATTACTAAAAAAGAAGAACAAGAATTTAAAAAACCTAAATTATTAAAAATTTGGAACTTTCTTCTTTATGGAAGTTCTATTGCCATTGGACTTTTCTTAGTTTATTTATATTCCGCCTATATCTTTATAAATAAATGATTATCATGTATTCCATAGCAATTACTTTTGGGTTTCTGAGTCTTTTATTGCTTGGTGGGCTTGCATACATTACTTTTATAATTAAAGGCTAATTTTTATGTCCTCTTCAATGAAAGATTTCTTAGATAAATTTTTTAATTTATGTAGAGAATATCAACAAGTAATTCCCCCTCAAAAGATGGCTGAAGTTTTAAGAGAATACGCAGATAGATTAGATGGATGAGGATACTATACTGACTGATCTGAGAAAAGATATAAAGGATAATACTTTTTATCCAAATTTTAACCAATTTTTTTTAAAACTTGAAAAAATTTTTTTAACATTATTCAGTTCATAATTTTTTTGAATTTGAGAGTCTTTTTTGATCCTTAATCCGTACAATTTAGTACCCCTAACCGCACACATATAACTCGAAATCAATTAACTAAATGGATTAGACCATAGATATAGATAATAGGTAAGTAGCATGAAACTAAATTCAACATTCAGTATTCAAGATAAGAAGCTTAAAAATCTTGATAACATAAAAGATTTTCCAACTGATAGTGCGTTTATGAGTGAGCAAAATGTTTCTGAAACTCATTGTGATTACTGGCATAAAGAATGTGAACTAAATCCATCTAACCCACATTGTTTGGTCTATGAAGACTAAATGTTGAAGGTTTATTACCTTCGACCGTATACTTACTTAATGATTTAAAGTCAATCTAGACAAAGTGGCTTTAAATTTAATTTTTTTGTTTAATAATTTTTCAAAAACTTTGACATTTGATTTTTGGCAAGTTCTCTTAATCGATAATCCTTTAAAACCATTTCACTATTTTCACAATCAGTATTTTTGCTCTAGGAAATTTCAATCATTACATCTATGTTAGTTCCACTGATTGAGGTTTTACTTCATGAATACGTATAGAACGAAATACTTAAAAAAAACAAAAAAGATTAACAACACTTTATGGTTGGACAAATTAATTAATCAACTTGAAAAACAAGCAAAGGGAGTTTGACTATGAATACTTTTAGAAATAAACAATTCAAAAATCAATTGGATCCGAATTATGCCTTCTATGATTGCCTTAGAAGCTGCGAACTAAAGAGTTCTTCTGAAAAATCTTTAGAAAAATGCATAGATAGTTGTGAATGGAAACCTCCATCAAAACATTCCAATAACAAAAAATAAGAAAGGGGCTTATAAAGCCCCAAATAAAAATTCAAAACGAGATTTTTATTAGAAAATACCTGGCACAATTTGACCAGTAAAATAGTATGCCCCCACAAGAGCAAACATCCCAAGCATTGCTGCTTTACCGTTAAGCTTTTCAGCTTTTTCGGTCATAAATTTTTTAGCGAATTCCATAAATAAGTAAATTGGATTTAATATCTATAAATTATGCATTTAAAATTTTCAAATGATGTAGTATTTTCTACCAAATTGGTATCTTTAAAAGATAAATCTTTAATGGATTTTTACGAATATAAAAGATATTTTATTTCAATTTGAATCTGATTAATGTAAATCTATTAATGACATTGATACTTTGAATTAGTAATGAAAAAAGGGTACTTCTTCTACTTGTTCAAGTCTATAGTCGCATATACCAAATTGCATACACTCCAGTTTCTCATCACTTAACTGCTTTTCTGTCGAGATGGTATCACTAAAAGGTGTAAAAGCATTCTTTGTAGTATGTTTATAAGGATTTCCGCAAGACATAATTAACCTCCTGTATTGAAGCAATTAATCCACTACTGCACATTTATGCAATAGGGATTACTATATGATTTAACGCAAAAAATGTTTTTGCGTAGATGAGCTCTCAAACCTTGTTGATAAAAATTTTGTGTCATAAAAACGCCAAAATAAATTAATAAAACCGTCAATATAAGAAGCTCTAATCCTAGGTTTGTCATTTGATTGACCTCCTTTGGGCTAATAATTATTTAGTATCTCTTACATAGAAAAATCAAGAGTGGTAATACCTAAAAAAAATAAGAGGGCATTTTTTTGCCCTCTTCGAGTCGTATGCACCTCACTGTCCACAAAGTCGATGAAGTACTTTTGACTCCTGATTAATTTCTACTCCTATTGAATTGGTAAAGATAGTCTTGAAAACCACAATGCATTTATACTCGGGTAATAATACTCTATTAATTTCAAGTTAAAAGGAGGATAATTAAGAAGTAGAGATAAAGGAGGTTTTATGAAACTTACTACTCCGTTCATAGCTCTAAGAAATGCAACTTCAGACATGTGGTGCATGCATGATTTCAATTATCAATTACCCATAAAAGAACTTGAAAAATATTGGGATCAAGAATGTATGGCGCATCCTGCCAATAGTCATTGCAAAATTTATTGTGATTAATCTTTGATCTTTTTAGGTATTCTTACGCTTGATTTTTATATTTAATCCGTACTAAAGCTCAGTTAGTAAAAAAGGAGGAAAAGTAGATGACTAATTTAAGTTTAGAGATTCTTTTTTGGACAATCTTAATTGCATATCTTGGATTAAGGTTGAATCAAACTTGGAATAGCTACAAACAACAATATTAATAGGAGGGCAAAATGAAACTGCAAACACAATTCACTGTTCCAAAAAAAGATTTGCGAGATCTTGATTACTTAAGAAAAATGCAAACTTTAGAAAAAACTCTAAAACAAAGTTGTATAGATTATCCATCTGAGGAAGATTGTTTAGTTTGTTGCGACTAAGAATCAATAAATAATTATTTTTTTGTAAATAAATTCTAATCGTATTTGTTAATTCACTAGCAGAGAGGTTGAATTATGGAATTAAAATTCTGCCCTACAACTATTTTTAGAGAAACTCCCAAAGTAACTTTTTTTGATGCTGGCATAGAGTCAACTAATGGTTGTGATGTAGTTATGCATTCAGGAGAAGCTATATCCCCTCCAGATGAATTTGAGTATGAGCAGTACTACGTACACAATCATCAAATTGATCACAATTTAGTTATTACTGGTGAGAGGAAATTTATTTTGATAAATCCAACTTGGGACGAGCCACATCATGTTATTTATCTAAAAAGATCTATGGGAGCACTTGAAATTCCTATTGGAACTTATCACAGGTCAATCTCTGGAAAAGAAGGGAGCATTGTTTTAAATCAACCTATCAGAGATAAATTTTTTGATCCAAAACAAGAATTTATCCCTCAAAAACTAAACAAATTAAGCCTTATTAAGGCTAGAAAAAGTCCTCCCGTTTATTGGATTTGGGAAAATGATCAAATCAAAAGATTGATGTTTAATCCTTTAGTTAAAAAAACTGCAAATTCCAATTGATATTAAAACTCAAACTCACTTCACACTTAATTTAGAGAGGACCTTAATCATGAAAAAAAGAGTTATTGTTCTTGATACAAATGTTTTATTACATGATCCCGAGTCACCTCTACATTTTACCAATGAAAATGTTGTAATTCCAATTCAGGTAGTTGAAGAGGTTGATAGATTCAAAAGGGATCCTGGCGAGAAGGGACGTAATGCCAGAAGAGTTTCAAGATTATTAGATGGTCTGCGAGAAAAAGGTAATCTATCATCGGGCGTAAAAATTAATAATAAATCTGAGGGTACAATAAAAGTTGCATTTTGCAGAAAAGAGACTACTGATAGATTACCATCAGAGCTTAGTGACAGTAGTGGAGATAATAAGATTTTAGCTGTCGCTCTTGAAGAAAAAAATACCAAAATCTTATCAGACTTTCCTGAAGTCGTACTTATTTCGAAAGATACAAATTTAAGAATCAAAGCAGATGCTGTTGGTCTTAAAGCTGAAGATTTTACTAAAGATAAGGTTTCTTTAGATAATTTAGATAAGGGGTTTAGGGAAATAAGTTCAAATTCAGGGGAGATAAATAAGGTTCAAAAAGATGGGTTTATTTATTTAAGAGATATCAAATCAAAATTTGAACCATCTTTAGTGAGTAATGAGGGTGTAATCTTGCGAGATAATTTAAAAGAGAATCATACTTACTTAACAAGATATGATCGATCTGAGAAAAAGTTAGTAGGTCTAAATTTTTTAAAAAGATCAAATTTAGGCAAAGTAAAACCTAAGAATCTTGAACAAAGTTTTGCTTTAGATTTACTCCTAGACCCAAAAGTTCAATTAGTAAGTCTTGTAGGAAAAGCTGGGACAGGTAAAACTTTACTTGCTTTGGCAGTAGGATTACATCAAGTTGCAGACGAAAATTTATACGAAAGATTATTAGTATCTAGACCACCAATACCTTTGGGCAAAGAATTAGGCTATCTCCCAGGTAGTCTTGATGAAAAATTAGCTCCTTGGATGAAGCCAATAATTGATAATTTAGATTATTTAACCAGTCCAAATTCAAATAAAAATGGGGCAAGAGTTAATCAAAAAGAAAGAGATATTAACTCTAAAAATTCATGGGAAGACTTGAGAGGCATGGGTCTCTTGGAAGTAGAAGCAATAAACTACATTAGAGGAAGATCAATACCACATCAATTTATTCTTATTGATGAAGCCCAAAATTTAACACCTTTAGAAGTAAAAACTATCGTTACTAGAGCTGGAGAAGGAACAAAAATTGTTTTTACAGGAGATCCAAATCAAATAGATCATCCATATCTTGATTCTGATAGTAACGGATTGACTTGGTTAGCTAAAAAATTACATGGTCAAAAAATAATTGGACACATAACTTTATCTCAAGGCGAGAGAAGTGGTTTGGCAGAATTAGCGGCTGATCTTTTGTAGAAAAAGCTTTAAAATTTTTATATACAAAATAACAACATGGAGAACGATATGAATGACAAATTTAAATGTAATTTCGAAAACGAAAGAAGTAACGAGGTTAAATTAGTTGCTAGTAATTTAGAAGCAATTTTAAAATCTAGTACTTATAAACTTGCTCACGAAGATATTGAATTATTGAATACTGATGAAATGCGAGGAGTGAGGATGCTCCTTGAAATTACAAAGCCCGAACAAGTTATTGAAAAAGAAAATATAATTTCAACTGTTATTGTTTTTGGAGGAGTCCACATATCAGAAGAAATTACCTCAAAAAGAAGGCTAGATGATGCAGAACAACTTCTTTCAAGTAATCCTAAATCTAAATCTTCCAAGATAAATATCGAGAGATTAAAAAATTTGCACTCCCTCTCACATTATTATTCTGCAGCAAGAGAATTATCTAAATTAATCTCACTGGATAGCAAAACAAAAAATCCTCATTCTCATGTAATAGTCACTGGCGGCGGACCTGGGATTATGGAAGCAGCTAATAGGGGAGCATTTGATGCTGGATGTAAATCGATTGGATTAAATATAAGCCTGCCCAATGAGCAACACCCTAATTCTTTTATTACTCCAGGATTATGTTTTAAATTTAATTATTTTGCCATGAGGAAATTTCATTTTGTTATGAGATCTGCTGCTGCAGTTTTTTTTCCTGGAGGATTTGGAACTCTAGATGAATTATTTGAATTATTAACATTAAGACAAACTGGGATGAAGAAGAATATTCCAATAATTTTATTTGGCAGAAGCCACTGGGAAAAGGTAATTAATTTTCAATTCCTATCTGATATGGGCTTAATTGGAGAAAATGATTTATCTATTTTTCAATACGCTGATACAGCAAAGGAAGCTTGGAATTTAATAAAAAATTTTTCATAATCAACTTTTTATATAAAAAATGGCCAAAAGCATCAAATAAATAACTCAATCAAAAAAGCTTTTCATAAACTAACTAGGGAAATCTATTATATTAAGTATTTTCTACGATGTTTTTATTTGAGATTCTAATTTGAATTAGTATAGTTATAGAGCTTCGTATGGAAAAATCATTTCTTAATTTCATTTATTGGATCTTAGTAAAGTCAGCTGAAAGTTACTACGGCGACTCAATCAACACAAAAACTCCATACACTCCTTATTTTTAGATTTAATGAAGTTTATCTTTTAGTATAAAGAATATACTTTCAGCTTTATTAATTTTAGATCTAGCTTCTTCTTACCCAATCAGGAGATCCACTAAACCAATCAGCAAGATCATCATTTTGGGGATCAAAATGATTTTCAGTTTCTAAACCATTAAGTGCAAGATTTTGGATTAGTCCATTTATTCCGTCTGAATTTTGTTTCCCATATCTTCTCAAGCTGTTAGCTTTCTTAAGCCATGTCCATATAGTTGAATTTTTTTTTGAAAACTTTTCTACATAAATTCTTTCCTCCAATGAAACAGGTTCATCTAGTGAGATCCTCTTAACGATATCCTTAATTTTTAAACGAGTCTTGTTTGTTAGAAACATATTCATAAAAGAAGTTAATGATTTATAAAAGTTTTTTTTAGGAATGTCTTGTCAGTCTTTATTTCAAGAAAAAGTATGTTTTAGGAGGTTTTCAAGGACAAAAATATTCATTCAAAAACAGGTACATTTAATTGGTAATAACGACTACTTAATTTGATTTATATAACTTATGTAAAATAACTCCAATATAAGTTTCTCTAACTAATTTAAGATTTAATTTATAAAAAAAGAATAAGGTAAATTTACATTTACAATCGATCTAAACTTAGAGAGATTAAACCTCTTTTTTCTAGCACAAACTTTTCACATAGAAACAAATGGAAGGAAAATGGACCACCATTTATAGTGGAGATTTACCTCTAAGATCTTGGTGGGTAGATTCAGGTAATGCTTGTGAATATATATCAATAGTTTTACCAGAGGTATTTGGGATTAATAATTGGATAAGGAGTTTTTCTAAAAAATTAGCTAAACAAAATGTTTCTGTATTAGCCTTACCTCTTTACGGTAGAACAGCTCCAAAATTGGATTTAGCATACAGCGAAGAAGATTTGAAATTAGGCAGGCATCATAAAAATTTAACAACTTCAAAAAATATTATTCAAGATGTTTCTGCAGCTATAAATTGGTTTAAAGAAAAATATCCACAAAAGAAAATCTCAATTATTGGATTTTGTTTTGGGGGTCATGCAGCACTTATTGCTTCTTCATTAAAAGAAATAGAAAGTTCATTTTGTTTTTATGGAGCTGGGGTTACAGCTCCAAGATCTGATACTAACTTTGCACCTATAGATTTACTTGAAAAAGTTTCTGGAAAATTAAATTTTATTTGCGGTTCTTCAGATGATTTAATTCCCTTAAAAGATAGATTAGAAATTAAAAAAAGATTTAAAAAATTAGATCCATTAGAAGAGAGATTTATTTATGTTGAAGTTGAAGGAGCTTATCATGGCTTTATGTGTGAGGAAAGAGAATCCTTCGATAAAGATGCATCATTAATTGGTTGGAATTTATTGATGAAAGAATTCAATTAACAAAAATCTTATGGTTGCTATCCTTATTGGCAGATAGCAATTAAGTATTAATGAAGGAATTACAAGAAAATACTATTGATCAAATAAGAACTCTTCTTAGGTATTTAACGGATACAGATCTATTAAATAATAAAGAGGTTCTTAGGTGTTTAGATGTAATAGCGAGAGAGCATGGAGGAGAAGTAGTAGATAAAAATTAAATAGCAAATCCAAACAAAAAACAATATAACTAGAGCAAGCTTATGACGAAATTACAGTCATTTGTACCAAGTTCCAAGACTAATCCGGGGCTACAGATATGGAAGTTAAAACTCTTCAAAGAGAACTTCCCAGGGTCTGGGGAAAAGATATTAATGACGATTAAGACATAGATTGTGAGAGCTAGGTTCTTTCTAAGGCTCTCCCTGTGAGTTCTTCATTAGTTTTTTACGTCTAAGTATTATTACTTATATCTTGAGTTAAAGACTTATTCGTATTTAACTTTCCATAAAGGTTATAAGTTAAATATGGACAAAGAACATTTAATTGATTTGATATCAAATAGTATGATTTTTGAGATTAAGGATCTCGAATCTAATGAGAACAGATTCAATACAACTAATTACCTAAATAACCTAAATATAAATCAGTTGCGAATTATTTCCAAAGAATTTATTTTGTAATTTATGTTATTATTGTTAAATCTCAGGTAGAGATAAGGAATAGATATATTGACCAAGCTAAAGAACTTATGAAAAAGAGTGCCACCTGCAATAGTCAAATACTTTCTAAAAACAAATTATTTGATCTACCCAATGTAGAAAAGTTTAAGATTCACCTTACTTATTAAGCCTGTGTATTTGACATTAAAAAAACAAACCAATGAAAAAATTAACCAAAAAGTATGCTGAATTATTACATCAAGCATCTATCGCAACTGGGAGAAAAGAAGTAGTAGGTTTATTGCATAAGGCAGCGAAGCTTCAGAATAAACTAGATAAAAATTCTAAGAGCCAGATTCCCTTTGATTGACAGTTGATCTAAATTTAACATTACAAGCATAAATACATCATGGATAAAAAAGGAGCTAAAGGTTACTGGGTATCAACGGCAAGAATAATAAATCAGGACTTATTTGATGAATATGTAAATAAAGTTGGTCCATGGCTAAAGGAAGCTGGTGGAAAAGTTTTTGCAAAAGACACAGAGCCTCAAGGGAAGGAGAGGACGGAGGATGTCAATTTAGCAGTTATTTGTGAATTTCCTAGTATGAGAGCAGCAGTTGAAGCTTATGAATCTGAAGAATATAGAGAGCTTTCAAAACTTAGACAAGAAGCCACTGACAATTCTACATTTACAATTATGGAAGGTTTAGATGAGGCTGCAAAGCTAAGAAGAGCAATGGGTATGTAGGGGCATTCTAAGTTTTTATTCTTCTTACCTAGGGAATCAAAAGTTAGAATAGGAACAATGGAAGCATTTGATTGGAGATAACTTCACTAGTCCAAGGCAACTATTTGTACATTCACTGAAAGGCTAAAAAGAAATGACTATTTTTATTGGAAATCTATCTTGGGAAACTGAAGTTGAAGATCTTGAACAACTTTTTAGTAATTATGGGGTGGTAAAGAAATGTTATTTACCTCTTGATAGAGAAACAGGTAGAAAAAGAGGTTTTGCTTTTTTAGATTTAAATAACCAAAATTCCGAAAAAAAAGCTATAGATGACCTTCAAGATGTTGAATGGATGGGGAGAGAGATAAGGGTGAACGAGGCTGAGAAAAGAAAAGGGCCCAATAATAAAAAACGCAATAAGTCTTATAGCAATAATAGGAACTTGAATGCATAATAAATTCATATCTGAAAAAGTTATCCAAACTTTATTTAATAATGACTTTTGTTTTTAGAAATATAAAAATTCTTTCTTTATTCTTTTTTTATATCACTAAATTTCAATCACTATTCACATGCTCATATGAGAGGACAATTTTCTTCTAAACAAGAGGCTGTAAAAAAATCTTTAGAACTTGGTTGCGAAGAAATTCATAAGAACCAAGAGAAATGGCTTTCATGTAAGAACGAAAAAGAATTACACAAGTACCTAAGAATATAAATGCAAAAATTTCAACTTTTACATAGAAAAGTAGCTGCTCTCTCTGCAATACCTCTAATAATTACTCTTATATCTGGTACTTTCTATAGTTTTCTTCAACCATTAGGAGTAGATGCTTTTTGGTTGATCAAATGGCATACAGGTAATTTTGGCATTATTAATTTGCAGCCTTTTTATTCTATATTTCTTGGTATTGCATCGATAATCTCTGTCATATCAGGAGTTAAATTATTACAAAAAATTTCTTAGATTTATAATCACTATATTCCGCAATTAGATAGGTCAAGCTTTACCTACACTTTCCTAAATAGGTAATTTGCTCGATAATAAATTTACACAAAAAAGGGTCGAATAGCATCTATCTCAATCTTTAAAATCGCCCAAATCTATTAATATGACTGAATAAAAGTTTTGACTAATGAAAAGAACATCCTTCTAGCTATTACTAGGATCTCAAGGAATCGTAATTTTTTATTCAAACTTTACTCAAACTTTTACAGACTAAGAAACTAACCGATATTGAGTTCGGTGCGAAGAAAAAAAAACCTTAAACTATTAATCTCTTTAATACATAGTCTTAAATGACAAAGACACAAAGGATGAGAGCAAAATTCAGGAAAATGCTAAGTGTCTTGAAAGTGATCTTCATAAATCAGAAAGGTTTTTTTTCTCCTCATGTGTAGGAGTGCGGAGTTAACCTTTAAACCGCAAGGTTCAAGTCCTTAGACCACCTATAAGGAATTTATTTATTTATTTAAGAAAATGTTTTATAACTTGCTAGTCGCAATAACTAACAAATTGTTTCTAGCTACTACCGCATTCAAATATTTCAAGAGATAACAATAATAATTAACTTTATTCTGTGATTTCACTTTCGATATTTCTAATCATTCTTGGTCTTTATGGAGCTTTAGGTACAAAGATTTATGCCATTTTTCTTAGGTAAGCATTGAAAAGAAAAAGAGAGGTATAAGAACCTCTTTTTTTAACTTTTTATTCCCTTTATTCTGCTTTTTCATTAATTTCACTACCGTTTAACTCTTCCGCTTTTACTTCCTCTTCTTTAATTTCACTGCCGTTTACCTCTTCCTCTTTTACTTCCTCTTCTTTAACTTCAACTACTTTTACCTTTGGCTCTTCCGCTTTTACTTCCTCTTCTTTAACTTCAACTACTTTTACCTTTGGCTCTTCCGCTTTTACTTCAACTACTTTTGCTGTTATAGATTCAAACTTACCTTTAATGAAATTGACTATGAAGATTAATATTGGAACATGGGCTAGACCACCAATTATCACTTTGGTTTCTGAATAATACATTTGTAAGTTAATGAGAACTGAAATATTTAAGCATAAATTTAATTTGATAATTACTTATATTAAGTTGATATATTGAGTTTATAAAATTAGTTTATAAGAATTGTTTGAGATCCATCTTTATTATCTGTTACGGTTATTCTTTTATCTGGAAATAACTTCGATAGTAATCTTTTCAATTTCGAATCGGGAAATGATTTCGCAACTAAACTTTTCAAGTTTGAATCTTCATAAGAAATTATATTTTTCGAACCTTCTGAATTAAATTTAAAATTATTATCAAAATATAATTCTCTATCATTAATAGTTTGGCCTTCAATTAAGGCTTTCTTTTGGTATTTCAGTATTAAGTCAACCAATAATGCCTTGTTTTTTCGACTATACAAAGGTACTGATAATTTCTTTGCTTCTTGCCGTAATATTCTGACGGATAGTTTGGATAACTGATCTTTTTTGTTTTCGTGATTATCTAAGTGATTTTTAATCATTATATTAAAAACTGATAAATGAAGATAGTATGAAAGTTCTGAATAACGCAATTTATTAATTACTTTTTAATAATTAAAAATCGATATATTCTTACTAAACCAAGCTAATATAATTTTCTATTTTAGGGCTATCAAAAGTACACCAAAAATAAGTGTTGATGCTAAAAAGCCAACTCCTAGTAAAGTAGCAATAATGCTAGTATTTAAATAAACCTTTACCGTAGCAAGTTCATTTCCTTCTTTTTTAGCCATAAAAAATTTTAATTAAATAACGATCTTTTAAAATATCAATTATTACAAATAAGTTTAAGTGTCTGATACAAATATTTATTTGGAATATAAATTCTTTAAAAAGTTAAATAAAAACCCAGTCTTCTCATAAATATGAATTTTTTTTCTTCTTAATTCAATGCCATAAGGATTTGTAAATATGGCCAATAAGATTCTTAGAAATCTAAGCAAATTACTTTTTTTTTCTGACTTCATATCAATTGGCTTATTAAGTTGTGCGTAACAATCCTGATTAATAATTTTATTTACCAGTAAGTCCTTTAAAACTTTTTTTCTTATTGCAGGAGAAAGACTATTTAAAAGCACTTGCAAGCCTTTCAATGAAGATAAATCTCCATTTATTATTTCTCTTATAATACTTTGAAATAACATCTCCCACTTATAAGGTTCTTTCTCAAATAGATATAAAGCTGGACTATCTTTATTAGCAATTAATAACCTATTCCTTTCATCCAAATCATTTTGTTCTGAATGCCAATAAGAATATAAAGGTGAAAGATTTTTAAGCTTAGATAAATCAACCAAAAACTTAAATAATAATTTCATTGATATTATAAGTAAATAAAGAAACATAATCATCAATTCCATTATCATTAATACTTAAATAAAAGATTCAGGTTTTAAGTTCTTATAAATTGGGTATTTCTTTCAGGTAGTAAAAATTATTTTATTTAGCAAAATAGTTATATAAAATCTAATCTTTCTAAACATTATGCATTGTGTAATTATTTTTGGAACTAGTAATTGGGTTCCTTCAGATTACCTTATATATCTTGTTTTGATTATGGGGGGGCTGCTAACAGCTGGCGTGGCTATGTCTGTTTTTTTATTTTACGAAGATCACTATTGGGGGGATGAGAATTTTAGAAATAAACTTAGATTTCATACTTCACATAGGAACTTATCCAAACAAGATACTCAGAAAATCTGAACAAAATAATTAAAAAAAGTTAAATCAATTACTGAAAGATATTTAAATAATAAATACTATAAGTCTAAATAATTTTCTAGAAATTCAAATTCATGATAAAGAATTTATTCATAGCATTAGCTTTTGCATTAATGCTTATAAACCCAAGCATTTCTATAGCTGCGGAATCTCCGGTTGATGTACAAGAAATCTTCACCTCTTCAGAAAACATTGATGGAGATAATTTTAAGTATCCAAAAGGAAAAGCTGAAATGCGTTTGATTAGAGTAGAAGTTGAAAATGGAGCAACTATACCAATGCATTCTCATCCTGTACCTTTACTAGGTCATATTGAAAGTGGTGAATTAACGCTTGCTGAAAAGACAGGTATTAGTAAAACCTTTAAGGAAGGAGATTCATTTGTTCTCTCAGCAAATACTCCTGCTCATACAATGGCTAATAGTGGTGATTCTTCAGCAGTTATGTGGGTTGCTGTTGCTTCAGCAGAAGGTGTACCTACTTTGAATCCTGAAGAATAAATCAACCTGATGGGACGATTTTATGTAAATAATTTATGCTGGCAATCTACAATCAAGTTCTATTATTCCTTCATCCATTAGACGACCAATTTTTAAAACTAGTGCCATATCTAACCTTGAAAATTCTGATTGATGATTTGCAATCCAATCCAATTCAGATAAAGTTATTACTCCAGTTGTATTAACCTTGAGAAAGAGAATTCCTAAATTCATATTTTTTAGTTAGTTGCTTTTTTCCCTTTAGCTATCATTACCACTGGCACTAATAGATATATAAAGAAAGAGATTAAGAAAATGTCTACGTTCATTTTAAAAAATACCTGGTATGATCCAGCCAAAAAGACCGTAGTTTACTACTAATGCGAAGAAGCCCATCATTGCCATCCTTCCATTAGTCATTTCAGCATTTTGCCAATAGTTAGGTTGTGATTTGTCCATTTGATTTAAAGTGAATTGTTTGAATTTTTTGGCTAAACGAAACCAGGAATAATTTGTCCAGTAGTTAGATATGCACCAATAGCAGCCATAAGACCGAGCATTGCGAATCTACCGTTGATTGTTTCTGCAACTGCTTTTTCCTTTTCGATTGTTTTTGTTTTAGTGTTTGAGTTTGTTTTGTTCATTTGATTTTGGTTTGAATAAATTAGATTTTCTTGAAATTGTTTAGTTAAATAAGCAACAACTAAAGCAGTTAATGAGACTATTAAATCAAAAAACTGACTAGAGGGCTCATTAAAAAATACCTGGAATGATTTGACCAGTTAAAACGTAAGCACCTAGTAATGCAACAAAGCCGACCATTGCCCAACGACCATTAACTTTTTCTGCGTTTTGAGGGTAACCTTCATAAGAAACAGACTCATCTATATAAGGGCGTGTCTCTGAAGGAAACATATTTTGTCTTCCGCCAGACTCAGTTGTAATGTATGAAGAATTAGACATTAGAACCAACCTGGAATGATTTGACCAGTTGTTACATATGCGCCAACAGCTGCTACAAAACCGAGCATTGCCGCCCAACCGTTGAATCTTTCTGCTTCTGGAGTCATAATTAAGAGTGAATTTATTATGTAAAGAAATATAACATAAATATTAAACAATGTAAAGCAATTTACCATAAGTCTCCCTGATAAAAGTATTTCTATACAGTACTGTTACATAACTGTATAGAAGTAAGTTAAACGCGGCTGGAATTTTTAACGAACTGCTTTGGATTTAAAAAAAGTAATGACATGAAAATCTGGAATGCACGGCTATTTAAAACTTGTGTCTTTGTAATCTTTCAAGCTTTCTTAGGTTTTATCTCTCTTCTGACGAACAACCCTATAGCTGCAAAACACTTATTTAATTAGAAAAACGTCTAATTAAATTTTAAAAAAGTCTCTAGTAAGGTAAATAGTAAAAATACAAATAATTAAATCAAGAAAAAACCCAGTCCTTTTTGTTTAAGTAAAGGACTACTTAATTATTCTTAAATTGTTTTTTAGAACTTGAAAGTAGCCCCTACACCAAAAGCGGTACGCTCAAATAAAAAGAAAGCTAATTCATCATCACCAGCTGCAATATCATCAGCATCCTGAGTAGGCATTGCCATTGATATACCCGGTCTAAGCGTTAAGGAATCATTAACGTTATAAGTGTAATAAAGTTCGATAAAATAACCCAAATCATCCTGCTGAATCCTATCACCATTTAAGTCAGGTACTTTGTAGAAAGGGAAAGTTTTATAAGTAGCATGTAAGGTTCCATCACCCCATTCTCTATCAACTGCAAATTGAAAATCTTGGATTGTATCAACTCTTGCTCCACTAATGGTTGGATCAATAAAACTGGATGTAATGCTAAATGTTAATTTCTCATCTGGGCTGTAATATCCTCCAAATGTAGTAGTTCTATAACCTTCATCTAAAATTGCAGTTATTCCAAAATCATTACAAAGGTCAACCGTAAAATCATTAGCAAGAGTACAAAGAGAATCAGAATTTTGAAAAATAATTCCTCCACCAAAATTATCAGCGTCATAGCCTAATGAAAAAGTAGTAACATCAATACCTTCTGCAGTTAGTAATCCACTATTGGTATTTGCCCCAGTGCCTACAATACTTGCTGAAGCATTTAATCCACCATCAAAAGTTCTTGCCACTGCTAGACCAGCTCCTGTTCCTCGACTCGCATAAAAATTAGACTTTAAACCATATTGGCTTTCAAAGAAAAACTTATCAGAATAAGCCGATGTCTTTGTAGGCATTAAGTCATCACTGTCTAATTCTGGACCTACAGCTATTTGGAATTCTCCAAGAGGAAATTGATAATACATTGAAGCCACACTTAAAGTATCTCCTCCAACAACAGAGCTCTCTAAATCAAAATCAATTAAAGCTGATGAGCTTCCAGTTTCAATACCGACATAAAGATTATCTTCTCCTGTAAAAGAAGTATTCAAGTCGGTTTTTATAGAGTAAGTAGCTGTAACAGCTTCAGTTATATTAGAGTTATCCACAACACCAAACTGAAAATTAGTAGAACCACTCATTGTTGTTGTTTCTGAGAAACTTCCCGCTTCTAACTCATTAATTCTAGAATCTATCCTTTCAACACTTTCATTAAAGTTTGCAAGATCTTGTGAGAAAGTTTGGCTATTAAATTGTTTTTTTGAAGATGACTTTTTTCGAACATAACGATTTATCTCATCAATATTTATCTCAGATGCTGTTGCAGTTATAGGTGCTAAAAGACCTAAAAAAGCTGATGTAACTAATAAGCTTTTAAAAAGTTTCAAAATTCCCTCACACGAAATTTTTTACGTAAATTAACACATGTCAAATAGATTTCCAGAGATAAATTGCACTTTAAGCAAATAACCTCTACCCTTACTTTCCTAATTAGGAACTTTGATGGATAATAAATTTATACCAAAAAAAGTTTGGATAACACGTACTCCAAGCTTCAAAAATCGCTAAGATCCCTTGATATGAATGAAGAAAAGTTTTGGCTAATGAAGAGTGAGCGCGTCTAGCTATTACTGGGATTTCAAGGAATCGTAATTTTTTATCCAAACTTTATCCAAACTTTTAGCGATTGACAGTCGATCTAACATGGAGGGGTAAAACCCTCTTTTTTTATGGAACTAATTGGGAAATATAAAAATTCAGGATTCGAAGCGGTAGCTGATGGTGTTATTTCTTTTTTTGATCGCCGTAAAGACTTACATACTAATGGTATAGCTTTTGGTCAAAGCATCTCTTTGAATTCTGATCCTTACAAAGTTTCCACTGATATTAGTCTTGTTTCTATAGATCGTTCAGATCCAGAAGCCTTTGCAATCTCTGAAGTTATAATTAGAGGAGTTAATGCTGCACTAAAAAAATATCTAGAAGATCGGCCACTAGTGAAGGAATGTTGCCCAGAACAATCTTTATTTGTTAACCCAATATTTAATTTACAACGTTATGCTCCGGGAGAAGGATTTAAGAAATGGCATTGCGATTGGACTATTAGTAATGAATCTACAGAACCTGTACACCGAGTATTAGCTTGGATTCTTTATTGTAATGATGTCACTTCTGGCGGGACTGAATTTCGTTGGCAGCAGCATCATGAAGAAGCTGAAAGAGGAAAACTTATTATCTTTCCCGCAGGAATTTCTCATATTCATCGCGGTAGAGTCAATAATACTGATTTTAAAACTATCGCAACCGGTTGGATAAATGCAGGTAATCTTGAAACCTATATTTCACGATTAGCGAACTCCTAAACTTTTTCAAACCTATATTTTCACCGAGATCCCATGCCACAAAAGGAACCTAGCTACTGGCTAATATAAAAGTACACCCGTCTAGCTATTACTGCGATCTCAAGGATTAGAGATTTTCTACCCAAACTTTACCCAAACTCTTTATTGATTAAAAGTAGATCCAAAATCGTTATTAGTCATTACTTGATAAATATCTAACTTCAAATTCAATTAAGGATGGATTAAAACAGATCTATCCTAAATATCTAGATCACTAATCAACTCAGCTCCTTTTGCGCGGATAATTTGCTCTGAAGGAAAATTACTATTCGAACAAGAACATTTTCCTTTTTCTGAATTGTTAATCCAATTAATTATTCCAGTTCTTAGAGGAGAAGGACAAATTTGACTATCCTTAAGAGAATTCATTTCATCACAATCAAGTGAATCTCCATGATCGATAAACAGAATCTCTTTTAATCTAAGTGAACATTTTTCATTCCATTTATCAAAGCAATTCAAATGACTAATTAGGTCATTACATGCATCTTTAGTTGAATTATATTTTTTTCTCTTAACTTCTTTTTGGAAAATAGCTTTAACAAAATCATTAAAGTTAGCTGCTTCTTGAGGAGTAAAATCAGGAAACTTTTTCTTTTGTTTTATAGCTAAACCAATATTTTCTTCAATCAACTTCAATCTATTTTCATGATTACTTAATCTTATTTCTACATCATCTGAAGCATCGTTATTTAGATGTTTTTTGAAAAAATCATTTACATACTCAACTAAAGATTTACCTTCCTTTCTTGCACTAGTTTTTATTTCTTTTAAAAGATTTGGATCAATATTAATATTGAGTTGAGTCCTTTTCATCGAAAAATCAACTAAAAATTACTAAATAATCATTCATATAATAACCAAATTATTAATTTTTAATGACTCTCAAAATATAATCATTTTATACACTTCTAAACTTGCCAAAATATTCTGAATATATTGACTTCTTGTTTAGAATTTAAAGCTGGTTTTCACTATCACTCCTGATACATCATCAGCTCCATCCTGCTGCACTGCAAAGATTGAGGGGGTTATTGAAATATTGTCATTGATTTGCATCTTATAAAAAGTCTCCCATGCTAAGGGATCATCATAGCCATCATCATCCCTATGAGTTTCCGCTGTTCCAATAGCAAATCCTAGGTTATTTCCTTCTTTAATTACATCGTTCCAAAGAATACCAACTGTCCATGTATTACCATCCTCAATAGAATTTGCAGCTGTATCTGGATCATCATGATTATCTGGATTCTTCCATCCAAAGCCAGCACTTATTGAAGAAGGTAAGAAGACATCTGACTGATTCAAGAAATTGTAAGTGCCATTTATTCCATAAGATGAATAATCATTGGCATCAGGACTATTATCTGTATTTCCACCATCAGAATGTGTATAAGCAAAGGCGAGAGTATACGAATCATCTACCAATGCAAGCTGTGTAGTAATGTTGTCTCTTCCTTCTTTAGTTAAAATTCCTTCATTAGAATCAGCATCTTCTGAAACGAGAACAGTACTTGCTATGAATTTATCTTTGGAATAAGTAACTCCTACTCCTGCTCCCATTCTTTTTGAATAGGTGTCATTAGCTCCAGCTTGATTTAAAACAAATAAAATTCCATCTTCACCAGGATAAGCTGTTGGCTTAACACCAAGTAAATCATCTTGACGAAGTTGAGGTCCCAATGTGACTTTGACAGTATCACTTACAGGAAACTTATAAAACAGCTTATGAAGTTCAAGACGGTCATTACTATTAAATGCTGTATCTAGCCTAGACTCTCCATTCATTCCAAAGGGATCCATCATATTAAAATCACCCGCACGAATAGCAGTCATCAACATGTCTTCTCCTGTAAAGCTTGTCATGCCCATTAACTTTAAGTCGTAGTTAAAATGTACAGCATCTGTTCTAGTGGAACCATCAACGCCTCCTAAAACAAACGTACTCTTTCCCATAAACATCGTTGTTGGGAACGCGTCAGTCATATTCATATGAGAATCATGCATATGATGATCATGATGATTCATTCCTCCTGCATGAATAGCAAGAGGCATAATTGTTCCAAGAAAAGCAGGTGCAAATAATTTCTGAGGAGAAAGCTTCATTAAAAATAATTTCTAGGGCATCTAGATTAACTAGTAATTACATATTAATATTGGTATAAATTCTTACAATTCCTTTGAAACAAACATTCATTCTTTCTCCAATTTTCTTAATAACCATACTATTTAGTCTTGGCTGCACTTCAAAAGTTGAAGAAACAAAAACCCCTGCACTTTTTGATTCCAAAAGAGAAGCTGAAAAAGCTGCTAAAAGTTTTAATTGCACTGGAGCGCATAAGATGGGAAATAAGTGGATGCCTTGCGCAACTCATGAAGCTCATGAAAATTCTCATGACAAGAACAAAAAGGATCACAATCACCACCATCATCATTAATTCTTAAATGAAGGATTCAGAAAATACTAATCAGAATAAAACTGATGGTCCCGCACATTGCGGTAGTAAGCCAAAGAAAATTGCAATTGGAATAGCTCCGCTTGGATACATATCAATTGGAATAGTCCCCATGGGTATTGTCACCATAGGAATTGTGCCAATGGGAGTAGTCTCTTTTGGCGTAGTTGCAATGGGAGTAATAAATGCCTCCATAGTTGGAATGGGTGTTTTCTCTGCTGGAATTACAACGATGGGATTAAAAGTTTGGACTCCTATAGGACCTAACATTGAACAAAGCACTAAACAAAATAATTCTTCAGATTCAATGAATATTTATGCATATCCCACAAAAGCCAAAGCTATTGAAGAAGCGAAAAAACTTGGATGCAAGGGGATTCATAAAATGGGTGATTTATGGATGCCATGCGCAACACATGGTTTAAATAAATAAAAAAGAGGCTTTAAAACCTCTTTTTAGAAAGGAGGAGAGTTAGAGGATATATCTTTTAAATCAATATTCAATAATAGTAGATTTCTTGTTGGTCCTAAGGAATGTGAAATTACTGGCATAACTTGGAGTTCTGATAAGAAGACAATGTTTGTAGGTGTACAACATCCTGGAGAAAAAAATCCAGATAGTTGTCATTTCCCTGATGGAGGTAATAGCGTTCCAAGGTCTACAGTTATTGCCATCACAAGAAATAATGGAAGAGCAATTGGATAATGTATAAAACAAAAAAATTAGGCTGATAACATGAATATATTTGGTGTTGGAATTCCAGAAATTGCTGTAATTTTTGTTTTAGCTCTTTTAATATTTGGACCTAAAAAGCTACCAGAACTAGGACGTTCAATTGGAAAAACATTGAAAAGCTTGCAACAAGCTTCAGGAGAGTTTCAAAAAGAAATTGAGAAGGCAGTTAAAGAAACTGACGAAGAAGTAATAAATGATGGTTCTGAAGTTTTTTCAGACAATAGTTTAATAACTGCCAATATTGATGAGGATGAAGATGATGACGATTAAAGTCAATTAAATCGTTTTTTTAAGATACATTAGCCATCTAAACAAAATAGTTTTCATCATTTTCCTCAATACTTGTTTCGACCCATTCAGGCGGATAGTCGCCAAGTTTGACATATTGATAAAGCTTATCTAGATCTGGATCGTAATAAGTGTCATTGATTTTTGGATCTTTGATTACTTTACTTGGATGCATAAATAAAATCTGATTTATAAAAGTGAATTTTTAAAATCATTTATTGCTTTAAATGGTTTGTCTTCAATATTTAAGGCGTGAAAATAAAGAAGACTTTTAAAAGTTAAGATGCCAAGATTAAGGAAAAATTAATTAAAAAATAAATTTGTTTAAAACAATTTCACTCATAATTGTTTAGCAAGTAATCCCTAAAAAGAAATTTTATCTAAAGACAAAATATCTTGTACTTTAACCGTATTTAGCTGATCATTATTTTCTAGATTTTTATACAATCTTCTTGATTGGGGTGATTTAAGTGCGTTATTGTAATTTTCAATAAATTCCGAATCATCCAAAATAGATTTATCTTTACTTTTGAATCTTTCTTTCTGGATATTTTTTAAATTTCCAATCTCTTTTGTTTGAGCATCACGATTGCGTGGAGGAAAATTTTCTAATTTCATTATTAAATTTTGTTTTTTATATCTCCAAACCTTAAAGCGTTAAAGTAATGCAGATTCCTGAATTTTAATTTCCACTGTTTAAGAGAGATTTAAGTTGGCAATAAATTTTTTTTAAACAACTTTAATTGATCAAAACTGTTTTAACCCCCCTTACCCATTATCACTTTCCTAAAAAGGAAATTTGATGGATAATGAACCTAGAATTGAGCATTTTCAGCATTCTGTTCACACACCGTTCACACATTGTAATTTTCTTATAACTAATTGATATGACTGAAATTAATTACTGGCTAATGAAGAGTGAGCCTGATGCGTACAGCATAGATAATTTAAAAAATGACGGGATAACTTTATGGGACGGCATAAGAAATTATCAAGCTCGGAATTTCATGAGAAATATGAACATAGGAGATAAAGTATTTTTCTATCATTCAAACTGCAAACCCCCAGGTATTGTTGGACTTATGGAGGTGATAAGTCTAAAAATTGTTGATCCTACGCAATTTGATAAAGCTTCAAAGTATTTTGACCCAAAATCAAAGCCTAATAATCCTAGATGGGATTGTGTAAAAGTAAAATATATATCTAAGTCAAATAAGATGCTAAGTTTGCCTGAATTAAAGGCTTTATTTAGTGAAGATGAGTTATTAGTTGTTAAAAAAGGTAATAGGTTATCTATATTACCTATCCGAAATGATATAGCAAAATCACTACTAGAAAAAATATAATTAAATTTTCAGTTCTTAAAGTTCATCGAAAACATATTTCCAATATAAAGTCTTGTTAGATTTCTATTTTGAAATCCTTTTTGAATCAAAAATCCTGCAATAGCAGCTTGTAGAATCCTGTATTGATCCCAGTTAGGATGTTCCTCAACAAATTCTTTCATAGCCTTTTGGAGATGTTCTTGAAGTTCACATTTGAAACTAATTACTTCATCGTCCTGATTTGAAATTATTGGATTTACATTGTAATTTAACTTTTGCATTTTCAAAAAAAATTTTGTTGAATTTAAATCTTCAAGATCCAGTTTTCTTTAAAATCACAAAATCGTCAACAAGTATTAATTGGAAGCAGTCTCAGTTAATAGAATAATGAGAATTCAGTCATAAAAGGGGGGATCATAGAAATTATTTTTTTTTTTAAAAATCCTACTTTAATATGAAGAATTATATACAATCAAAAGTTTTCCACACACTTCAGATGATTAAATATTTTTGAAAAAATAGTTGTGGAAAAGTTGTGAATTCTTTTTTTAGACACGGGGAAATATTTTCTAAAATTTCCAATTTTATTTATCTTTTAATCCATTGATTCCCACATTTTTTTTATTTCATAAAATAAATTTTGTGCTATTGGTATCGGCCAATACATTTCGAAAGATCTAGTTTGGTTTTGACTTTCAAAAACAAACCTTAAACTCCATTCATTCTTGTTCCCTTTTAACTCAATATACCAAGGCAGTTGTTCTAATTCTAAGGTGATAGACTCCTCATCCATTAATTCATTCTTGATGCCTAATAGTTGTTCATTAATTCTTAGAAGTAAAATATAAAGTGAATAAAATTCACTTTTCTGTAACTCAATTGACCAATTATCCACACCAATTAAAAAGCAGAATTTGCCTTTTGTAAAATCTCTATATAATCTCCATCTTTTTTGCTCTTTTATCAAAGCTAACCAGGAAGTAAATCTGGTTGGTCTTGTTCATCGCTTAGTTCAATAATTGACCTTTGAACAGGTTTAATAGTTGACTCTTCTAGCAACCCATCAAAATCATCAAAACGTCTTTGTTTAGCTCTGAAAGCAATTCTCACTGTAGTTAAGTATCTATTAGTTGATTTTCTAATTAAGCTCTCACCTCTTTTGGCAAGATCATTAGAATCAATTCCAGCATTATTGGATACGTTCATTAAAAATTTTTTTTAATATATTATGTATCTTACAGTTTATTGGAACGATTCAAAATATAAATTACAAAAAGAACTTAATTGATTCAAAAAATTCATATGGAAGAAAATTTATCTGGAACTCTTGCTATTGATCTAGGAAATACTAATACCGTAGTCGCTTTTCAAGATGAAAAAGATATAAACACTATATTAGTTGAAATCCCGAATATTACATCATCTCCTGGAGTTATCCCTACAGCAGTTTGGTTCGAGAAACCTTCAGAAATTTTGAAAATTGGTGACAGTGCTTTAAAGATGATAAATAGCTCTAATTCAGAATTATTTTTTCATTCGAATTTTAAAAGATTAATTGGAAATCCTGTTGAAAAAATTAATCAGAAAAATATTTTAAGCCCTACTGAATGTGGCGAAAAATTTTTTAAATTTTTGTGGGCAAACATTCCTCAAAAATATAAAATTAAGAGACTTGTTTTAACTGCTCCTATTGACACATACAAGGGTTACAGAGAATGGTTAGTTAACCTTTGTGAGGAAATATCTGTAGATGAAATAGCGCTAGTTGATGAACCTACTGCCGCAAGTTTAGGGATAAATGTACCATTTGGCTCGAAAATTATGACACTAGATATTGGAGGAAGCACAATAGATATGAATATAGTCAAAATAGAAGGGGGAGAAGGTAAATCTGATCCTATAGCTGAATTATTAAAATTTAAAGGAAATAATGTAAGTTCAATTTCAAAACAAAAAGTAAGATGTGCTGAAATCATTAGTAAAAGTGGCTCGAAAATTGGTGGTAAAGATATTGATCAATGGATTGTTGATTTTTTTATACCTGATAATAAATATCCAATTAATCTTTTAAAGGCAGAAGTAATTAAATGTAAACTAAGTTCATCTGCAATTAAAGATGACAATAAATATCCAACAAAACTTTTAACTGAAGGACATCAAGAAAAAGAATTTTTCCTAAGTAGAGAAACCTTTGAGAAAATTATTATTGAGAATAATCTTCTTAATCACCTTAACTCCTTACTTAAAGATTTATTAAATGAAGCAAGAGGCAAATATTGCACAGTAGATGATTTAAGTGCAATCATTTTGGTTGGAGGGGGTACTCAAATACCATTAATTAAAGAATGGATAGCAAAAAAGATTCCAAAAATTCATATAAAGTCGCCACCTCCAATTGAATCAATAGCATTAGGAGCTTTAGCAATGACTCCAGGAGTAAAAATTAAAGATATCTTAAACAAAGGATTATCAATAAGGTTATTAAATAAAAGAGAACAAACACACTTCTGGCATCCAATTTTTTGCAAAGGCCAAACATGGCCTACTGAAAACCCATTTAAATTAATTCTTCAAGCCAGTAAAATTAATCAGAAAATATTTGAAATAATTATTGGAGAAACAAAAAAAGACAGGGAGTATGATGTGATTTTTGAAAATGGATTACCAAAATTATCCGAGATTCAAAGTGAAGAAGAAATTATTAGATGGGACAAAAAACCACTCAAAATCTTACTAAAAAATAGTTCTAATATTGGAGAAGATAACTTAATACTTTTCTTCAAAATCAACAAAAAAGCTGATTTGCTAGTTAAGTGTTTTGATATTCAAGATGAATTTTTAGGGGAATATAATTTAGGAAATATCTACTAACTTATAGCTATTCAAGAAAAACTCCTTCTTCATTATCAACATTATTAAGACGTAAACTAATACTTTCATTTTTACTAGTTGGAACTCTTTTACCGCAAAAATCCGGTTGAATAGGTAATTCCCTATGACCTCTATCTACCATGACTAATAACATCACTCTTTGAGGTCTTCCCCATGAATAAAGAGCATCAATTGCAGCTCTAATTGTTCTCCCTGTAAAAATAACGTCATCTATCAAGAGAATTTCTTGTTTCTCAATTGGGGTTGGAATATCAGTTGCTTTTATTAGCCTAGTTCCAACTCTATTTTGATCATCTCTATAAAAGGTTGGATCAATTGTTCCTTTTCTTATTTTTAGACCTGTTTTACAGAATAATTCTTTTTCTAGAACTTCTGCTATATCAATTCCTCTAGTAGGAATACCTACCAAAATTAGGTTATCTAGGTTTTTTACTTTTTCAATAATTTCGGAAGTTAAACGTGAAAGGGTTTTTCTAAGCTCAACTTCAGTAAGTATTACGACCCTTTTTGTTTTATTGGACATGATTTATCAATAAATAAAATTCGTTCAATATTTTTATAAATTAGCAAAAGCTAACTATGTTAAATATAAATTGTTAAAGAGTAAGGTTTAAAGCTAGATTGAAGATTAGATCACTTAAATTAGACTTGATCTAAATATGTCAAAGATTAGGAGCAAAAGTATAAATAAATTAAGTAAGCCTCAGAGTCCTGTAGTTCTTGCAATACTAGATGGATGGGGGTATCGAGAAGCAATATCCGACAATGCCATAAAAAGTGCTAAAACACCAATCATGGATTCATTATGGCATGCATACCCTCACACTCTTATAAGCGCTAGTGGTTCTGAGGTAGGCCTTCCAGATGGTCAAATGGGCAACTCAGAGGTGGGGCACCTTACTATTGGTTCGGGAAGAATAATCCAACAAGAACTTGTAAGGATTTCAAATGTTGTAAAAAATAATCAGTTATGCATAGTCAATGAGTTAAAGGAGATGGCTGATTCATTAAAGAGAAATAAATCTACTTTGCATATTACGGGATTATGTTCTGATGGAGGCGTACATAGTCATATTGATCATTTATTGGGTTTAATAAAATGGGCATCTGATAATGGCATCAAAAAAGTAGCAATTCATATTATTACTGATGGAAGAGATACTCCGGCAAAAAGTGCATCTAAATATCTAAACCAAATAGAGTCATGCATAAAAAAATTCGATACAGGGGAAATAGCCTCTATATGCGGAAGATACTGGATAATGGATAGAAATCTTTTATGGGATAGAACAGAAAAAGCATATGCTAATTTGACTGATCCAGATATTAAAGTGAGCAATATCTCTCCTCAGGATTACATAAAACAAAGTTATGACAAAAATATAACTGATGAATTTATTGAGCCCATACGAATATCTGAAAACTATCTTAAAGATGGAGATAGTTTAATTTGCTTTAATTTTCGTCCAGACAGAGCAAGACAAATCATCAAATCCCTTTCAGAAAAGAAATTCTCAGACTTTAAAAGAAAAGTCGTTCCAAATTTAGATTTAGTTACTTTTACTCAATATGACCAAAATTTTTCAGTTAAAGTAGCGTTTCCTCCTGAGTCTCTTAATAATTTTATCGGCCAAATAGTTTCAGAAAATGGCCTCAAGCAATACAGAACAGCAGAAACAGAAAAATATCCTCATGTAACATATTTCTTTAATGGAGGAGTAGAAATTCCTTTACCAGGTGAAGAAAGGCATTTAATTCCATCTCCAAGAGTTGCAACCTATGATATGGAACCCGAAATGTCTGCAGAAGAATTAACTATTAGTTGCTCTAAAGCTATAAAGAGTGGTGACTATGCTTTTGTCGTAATCAATTTTGCTAATCCTGATATGGTGGGTCATACAGGCAACATGAATGCAACAATAAAAGCTATAGAAACAGTCGATAAATGTATAGGTCAGATAGTTAATGCTACTGGAGAAATGGGTGGAAGCATTCTGATTACTGCTGATCATGGTAATGCAGAGGTAATGAAAGGTCCAGCAGGAGAACCATGGACGGCTCACACGATAAACAAAGTTCCCTTAATTTTTATTGAGGGTGAAAAAAGAAAAATCCCGAATATGGGAAATGAGATTTATTTAAGGGATAATGCTGGTTTAGCAGATATTGCACCAACTCTATTGCAATTATTAAATCTACCAATTCCAAAAGAGATGACAGGAAAATCCCTAATTAAAGAAATTGAATTAAAAGGTTATAATAAAGTCGTACAACACGTTTAAAGTTAATAAGAGATTTTCAAGCAATGATTCAAGTTTTAAGTTGGATATGGGTATTTTCTGGAGTACTTCTCATTCTCTTAGTTTTACTTCATAGTCCCAAAGGTGATGGAATGGGAGGAATAGCTGCCAGTGGAAGCTCCATGTTCAATAGCGCAAGTAGTGCAGAAGCCTCTCTTAACAAAATAACGTGGACGTTTTTAGTTATATTTTTGTCACTGGCAATTATTCTTAGCGCTGGTTGGATTTCATAATAATTGAATAAAAAAGAGAGATCATTCAAAATGATCTCTCTTTAAAAAGTTAATTTATTAACTAATATTTAGTTAATAATCAAAGTCACCACCCATACCTGGAGCGCCTCCAGGAGTAGCTGCATCTTTTTTCTCAGGTAAATCTGCAACTATACATTCAGTGGTTAAAACCATTCCTGCAATTGAAGCTGCATTTTGTAATCCTGAACGTGTAACTTTTGCAGGATCAACAATACCAGCGGAGGACATATCAACGTATTCCCCAGTAGCAGCGTTAAATCCATCATTAAATGGCTTAGATTTTACATTTTCAGCAATCACAGCACCATTAGAACCAGCATTTTCTGCAATTCTCATAAGAGGAGCCGTCAATGAAGCTTCAACAATGTTAGCTCCAATTAATTCCTCTCCTTCTAAATTTTTATCAGCCCATTCTTTTAAAATAGGAGATAAATGAGCGAGAGTTGTTCCGCCTCCAGGTACAATTCCTTCTTCAACAGCTGCTTTTGTTGCGTTAATAGCATCCTCAAGACGAAGCTTTTTATCCTTCATCTCAGTTTCAGTAGCAGCCCCAACCTTAATTACTGCAACTCCTCCAGCTAACTTGGCTAGACGTTCTTGAAGCTTTTCTTTATCGTACGAAGAATCGGTTTCATCCATTTGCTTCTTAATTTGATCACATCTAGCTTTAACTGCTTGCTCATTACCTTCAGCTACAATAGTTGTAGTTTCTTTATTGATAGTTATTCTTCTACCAGTTCCAAGCATATCTAAGGTAGCATTCTCTAATTTCAAGCCTGCATCTTCAGTAATAAGTTGTCCATTAGTTAAAACTGCCATATCTTCAAGCATGGCTTTTCTTCTATCACCAAATCCAGGCGCTTTTACTGCAGCAACATTTAACACACCTCGTAATCTATTAACAACAAGAGTTGCTAAAGCCTCTTTTTCAATATCTTCTGCAATAATGACTAGTGGTTTACCTGTTTTAGCTATTTGTTCCAAAACAGGAACTAAATCTTGAACTAAGGCAATTTTTTTATCAGTCAGAAGGATATAAGGTTCATCTAAAACAGCCTCCATTCTCTCAGTGTCTGTTGCGAAATATGGTGAAATGTAGCCTTTATCAAAACGCATCCCCTCAGTAACTTCTAATTCAGTAGTCATTGATTTTCCTTCTTCTAAGGAAATAACACCTTCTTTTCCAACTTTATCCATAGCATTGGCTATCATTTGACCTACTTCGTCGTCGTTTCCAGCAGCAATAGTTCCACATTGAGCTATAGCGTTACTATCACTTATAGGCTTGGAATTCTCTTGAATTTTACCAACTAGAAATTCAGTCGCTTTATCAATACCTTTTTTCAAGGTGATTGCATTAGCTCCTGCCGCAACGTTTCTCAACCCTGCTTTAACCATTGCATGTGCCAAAACGGTAGCTGTAGTAGTACCATCTCCAGCTGCATCATTAGTTTTTGAAGCTGCTTGTCTGATTAAAGCAACCCCTGTGTTTTCAATGTGGTCCTCTAATTCAATCTCCTTAGCGATTGTGACACCATCATTAATAATTTGTGGAGCACCAAATTTTTTTTCTAAGACAACATTTCTTCCTTTTGGTCCAAGCGTTACAGCAACAGACTCAGCAAGGATATCGATTCCTCTCTCGAGCGCTCTACGAGCTTGCTCATTGTAAATAATTCTTTTAGCCATGTTTAGGCAGCAATTTAGTAATAAGTTTTAATAATTTTTGAAACAAATATTTTAGCCTACTACAGCTAAAATATCCTTTTCCGAGAGCAAGACATATTCATCTCCTCCCAATTTAATGTCTGTTCCAGCATATTTGCTGTATAAGACTTTATCGCCAATACTCACTTCTGGAGTTTGTCGAGAACCATCGTCATTAAGTTTGCCAGGGCCCACCTGAGCAACTTCTCCTACCTGTGGTTTTTCTTTAGCTGAATCAGGCAAAAGAATGCCCCCAGCAGTTTTTTCCTCAGATGCGGAAACTTTAATAAATATTCTATCTCCCAGTGGTTTTACTGTAGAGACTGTAAGTGAAACAGCTGCCATAGATTAATGGAGGATCATGATTGAGACGCTTTGCGTCATAAAAATGGAAAGAGCAGCACTCGATCCGTATCTTCAACAACATAATCTGAGAAGCGGCAATTAAACCATAGTTAAACTGTGCGGGTGGCCGAACCCATTTAACGAATCTACCCATTAAGTGGTAGTATTTTCGGATTATGAGCTGTTTAAAATCAGCTAATCATCACCAATCAATAAAAAATGGTAGCAACTCCATCAACTTCTTCACAAACTAAAGGCGTAGTACGTCAGGTAATTGGCCCAGTTCTAGATGTAGAATTTCCAGCTGGTAAATTGCCCAAAATATTAAATGCTTTAAGAATTGAAGCAAAAAATCCTGCTGGACAAGAAATAGCGCTCACTGCTGAGGTCCAACAGCTCCTTGGTGATCATAGAGTCAGGGCAGTGGCAATGAGTGGCACAGACGGCCTTGTAAGGGGTATGGAGGCAGTCGACACAGGTGCCCCAATATCTGTACCGGTAGGAGAAGCAACCTTAGGAAGAATATTTAATGTTTTAGGAGAACCAGTAGATGAACAAGGTCCAGTAAAAACTAAAGATACTGCGCCAATTCATAGAGCTGCTCCAAAGTTAACTGACCTAGAAACTAAGCCAAAAGTGTTTGAAACCGGAATTAAAGTTATCGACCTTTTAGCTCCTTACAGACAAGGAGGAAAAGTCGGATTATTTGGAGGCGCTGGTGTTGGGAAGACTGTTCTTATTCAAGAGTTAATAAATAACATTGCAAAGGAACATGGTGGAGTTTCTGTTTTTGGCGGCGTAGGAGAAAGAACCAGAGAAGGGAACGATTTATATGAAGAATTTAAAGAATCAGGGGTTATCAATGCTGATGATTTAACTCAATCAAAAGTTGCCTTATGTTTTGGACAGATGAATGAGCCACCTGGTGCAAGAATGAGAGTAGGCTTATCAGCACTTACAATGGCCGAACATTTTAGAGATGTAAATAAACAAGACGTTCTACTTTTTGTTGATAACATTTTTAGATTTGTTCAAGCTGGTTCTGAAGTATCGGCTTTACTTGGAAGAATGCCTTCAGCTGTTGGGTACCAACCAACTCTTGGGACTGATGTTGGTGAATTGCAAGAGAGGATTACATCTACATTAGAAGGCTCAATAACATCTATTCAGGCTGTTTATGTACCTGCAGATGATCTAACTGATCCTGCTCCAGCAACAACCTTTGCACATTTAGACGCTACTACTGTGCTTGCAAGAGCTCTTGCAGCTAAGGGAATTTATCCCGCAGTTGACCCATTAGACTCAACAAGTACTATGCTTCAACCATCAGTTGTTGGCGATGAGCATTACAAAACAGCCAGAGCGGTTCAATCAACTTTGCAAAGATATAAAGAATTACAAGACATTATTGCAATTCTTGGTTTGGATGAGCTTTCTGAAGAGGATAGATTAACAGTTGACAGGGCTAGAAAAATTGAAAAATTCCTTTCCCAACCTTTCTTCGTAGCAGAAATATTTACTGGGATGTCAGGTAAATACGTCAAATTAGAAGAAACCATAGCTGGTTTCAACATGATTTTGTCAGGCGAATTAGATGATTTACCAGAACAGGCATTTTACTTGGTTGGTAACATTGATGAAGTCAAAGCAAAGGCTGAAAAACTAAAGTCAGAAAAATAAATACCTAAAATATTTTTTTAACCTTCAATAATTTTAAATTAATGCCAATTTCTCTCAAAGTTTTAGCTCCTAACAAAAATGTTTATCAAGGCGAAGCTGAAGAAGTAATTCTTCCTAGTACTACTGGGCAACTGGGTGTACTTCCTGGACATATTTCTTTAGTTACAGCTATTGATATTGGCGTTTTAAGGCTAAGAATGAATTCCCAGTGGCAATCAATAGCTTTAATGGGTGGCTTCGCTGAAATTGAATCAGATGAAGTAATAGTTTTAGTAAACAACGCAGAAATTGGATCTGATATTGATGTTCAAAATGCTGAACAAGATCTCAAAGAAGCAAAATTAGTAATGACTAAATTTCCTGAAAATGAAAAAAATTCAGAGAAAATCAAAGCCCTTCAGGAGATTTCAAAGGCTGAGGCTAGAATACAAGCTGCAAAAAACTAATTTTTATGCAGTTCCACAAAAAGTTACTTCAGGAAACTTTAGCTTGGCTTCTTCTAATTTTTTAGTTTTACCCTCTTCTTGCCAATAATTAATTACTTCTGTCGCTTTATTCAATATTTCAACTCTCTCATTATCTGTAATCCACCCTTTATTCTCTAATTCGCTTTTTAATTTTTCCCAAGCATCATCTCTTGGCCAAAAATTATAAGCAGTGAGAGGGCTTGGGCCTCCCCCTACTATTTGATCAACAGCCAAAGCAACATTATCAGGTAACCATAATACTTTAATAATGAATCTTCCTTCATCGGGTTTAGGGGTATAACCAGTAGGTACTCCATCTTCATCAATTGTAGCCGCAGCCATTACAGCTGTAGCACCCATCATTCCTGAATTAGGAGAAGAATTTTTAGAATTTGAATCATCACTGTTTTTTGCTGTTTTTTCTGTTGAGTTTTGATTTAATTTATCTGATGAAGACATTCACTTTTTTATGTTCAATAATTAATTTATCAGTTTATGGTCACATTTTGATTTATTTATTCAAAATTTCTTGATTTTAATTATTGAAAATATTTAGACAGAATTTTATCTATCATGAGAAACATGATAAAAATCATAAATTGTAGCTTCCAGTGCATCCCAAAGATCTTTAGGAATATCGTTTTCTTCTGCAAACATACCAAGCTGACTAGCCAAACCTCTTGCTTGAGAAAGTTTCGAATCATATGAATCTGACTTATTCATTTTTGAATTTTAAACTTTATAAAAAATAAATCTATTAACTAGATAAGTCAAATTTTTAAAATTCTAAATCAGAAATTTCTTTAAGTGCAGCAATACTTAAAACTTCTGGATTTTTATCTTTGACTAAGACATCATCTTCAATTCTTATCCCAATGCCTTTCCATTTTTCATCAATCCTGGGTTGCCCTTCAGGAACTGGGATCCTGTCACTTATATAAATACCAGGTTCTACAGTAAGAACCATTCCATTCTGAAATGGCACTTCATATTCTCCCATTCTATATGCTCCAACATCATGAACATCTAAGCCAAGCCAATGACCAGTTCTATGCATGTAAAGGTGTTTATATGATTGATTCTCAATTATATCCTCAGTACTGCCTGACAATAAACCAATTTCTTTTAAGCCTTCTATTAAAATTGTTAAAGCAACATTATGCACAGTATTAGAATTTGATCCAATTGTGGCACTTTTAATTGCAGTTTTCTGAGCACTCAATACAATTTCATAAATGACTTTTTGTTCTTTTGAAAATTTACCGCTTATAGGAATAGTTCGTGTTATGTCTCCATTGTAATAATCAGTTAATGAACAGCCAGCATCTACCAACAATAAATCTCCTTTATTCAAGGGTGCGTTATTTGAGGTGTAATGCAAAATACATGCATTATCTCCTGAAGCAACAATAGAATTATAGGCAGGACCTCTCGCCCCTTTTTCCAAAAAGAATCCCTCTAAAAGACCCTGAATTTGTCTTTCATTTTTCTTGGATGAGATAGATTCTCTAACTAGTTCATGAGCTTCTGCGGAAATTTGTATAGCCTCTTTCATTCTCTTAATTTCAAATTCACTTTTAATTAATCTCATCTCATTTAAATAAATTTCTGGGGATTTTATAGAATTTGCACCAATGCCCAATCTTGAGATATTTTCCAGTTGTTGTGAAAATATCTCAAGTACTATTTTTTCAATCGATGCATGCTTACCAATTGAAAAGACAAGTTCATCAGAACCATTTATATAACCTGGAAGCAAATCTCTTAGTTCATTTATTGAGTGAGCCTTGTCGGCCTTAAATATTTTTTCAGCGCCTTCTAAACCCCATCTAAAGCCATGCCAAACCTCGCTAATAACATCTTTAGGAGCAACAAACAAAATAAATCTCTCTCCCTCTGGCTTATGAGATAAGAAAAGAGCGATAGCATCCGGCTCATCAAAACCAGTTAAATACCAAAAATTACTATCTTGTCTAAAAGGATATTCACAATCGGCATGATGTTTTACAAGATTAGCTCCAGGGATAATAGCAGCTTTACCATCTAATTTATTTAGGAAAATTTCTCTTCTTTCTTCAAAAACTTTATTGTCAGGTTTAAACATAAAATGTGTATTGGCGTATTTTAAAAAAAAATGGAAGAATGAATTAAAAAAGATTTATTTCCTAATCTATTTTAATGGAACCAAGTGTTTACGGTTTAATTTTACTTATAATTATCATTTTAATTGGATCAGCATGTTGTTCGGGAGTCGAAGCAGCTTTTTTAGCCGTAAATTCAATTAGAATTATAGAAATAGCCTCAAGACAAAAGCCAAAAAGTTCCGCAAATCAACTCCTTAAACTTAGGAAACATCTTGGAAGGACATTAACTGTAATTACTATTACTAATAATGGATTTAACATCATTGGAAGTCTAATTTTAGGTGTATACGGAGCATTGGTAATACATAGCAGTTATGGCTTAACCCTTTTTTCAATTGCTTTTTATATACTAGTTGTCTTAGTGGGAGAAGTACTACCCAAAGCTCTTGGTACAAGATTTTCAGTCCAAATAGCATTGTTATCCGTTCCAATCCTGAGAATATTAAATTCTTTAATGAAGCCGTTCTTAATATTAATAGAGCAAATATTTCCAGTTATTACCGCAGAAAATGAAATTTCAACTGATGAAGAAGAAATTAGGCAAATGGCAAAAATTGGTAGTCAGAAAGGTTTCATAGAAGCTGATGAGGCAGCAATGATATTTAAGGTTTTTCAATTAAATGATTTAAAAGCTAAAGATTTAATGATCCCAAGGGTATCAGCACCCTGTCTTGATGGGTCTTCGAATCTTGATGAAATTTCAAAACTAATAATGTCTGACAACTCTCCTTGGTGGGTTATTTTGGGAGATAAAGTTGACAAAATACAAGGGGTAGTTAAACGTGAAAGCATGTTAGCAGAATTAATAAATGGGGGAAATAAAAAATCATTATCAGAAATCTGCGAACCTGTCGAATATATTCCCGAAATGATTAAGGCAGATCAATTATTAACAAGATTTGACAAGAATCATAAAGGAGTAAAAGTAGTAGTAGATGAATTTGGGGGATTCGTGGGAATTATTGGTGCGGAAGCTGTGTTAGCTGTATTAGCTGGTTGGTGGAAAAAATAAATTATGCAAAAATTGAAAATTAATAAAAATTATTTACTTTTAAAAAATTGGTGGGAGACTATTGACCTTAGCAACTATGAAAAAAGTTTTTTTAATAGAGAAATAATTTCTTTTAATCAACAACTTTTTAGGCTCAAAGAAAAAAAAATAAGAATTGGAGCATATGGCAAATCAGGCGTAGGTAAATCCTCTGTTTTAAATTCTTTATTAAAAAAAGATATATTCAAAACAGATATTATCAATGGGTCCACAAGAGAAATACAAAACGCAGAGTGGACACTTAAAGATCAAACGCTCAATAGTATAGAGTTGCTAGATTCGCCAGGATTTGATTTCTGCAATATTAAATTCACAGAGAAAATTTACTCTTGCATACATCATTCAGACCTTATTTTATTTATAGTTTCGGGAGATATAAATAGAAATGAATTAAGCGAAATCACCTCATTAATTAAGGATGGGAAAAAAATTATTATAATTTTAAATAAAATCGATCTTTTTAAAAAATATGAACTAAAGGAAGTAATAGAAAATATAAAATTAAAGCTTCCAAAAAATTTAAATATTCCAATTATTATGAATCATGAAAACAATCTTAAAAATTACATAACAAACATAATAAATCAACATGGAGAGATATTATTAACACTAAATTCTCTTCAATTAGCTGACAAATTGTTTCTGCAGATAAAAAAACAAAGGTTAAAAAGAAGACAGAAATTAGCTCAATCAACTATTGGTAAGTTTTCAACAATAAAGGCATCAGCGGTAGCTCTTAATCCTTTTATTTTGTTTGATGTTGCTGGTAGTTTTGCACTAGATACTGCATTGATTAGCGAATTAAGTAAAATTTATGACTTAAATTTGAAGAGTGAATCTACAAGGAAAATATTCAAAAATATATCTATCAATAATTTATTTTTGGGAGTTACTCAAATTGGTATGAATACATCTTTCAATCTTATTAAGAAAGTAATATTATTAACTGCACCTTTCACTAATGGGCTATCATTATTACCCTATGGACCAATAGCAGTTCTTCAAGCAGCAATTGCAGTGCATTCTACAAAAAACCTTGGAAGATTAGCAGCAAAAGAACTATTCATAAGAAGCAAAGTTTCATTTATAGAACCTTCTATTATGATTCAAAATATAACTTTTAAAGAACCAGAGATTTTTAACCACCTAAATATTTATTTATCAAATAGGAATTTAAATAATAATTTTGTAAGTTTTTTGCCTTAAAATCTAAAATGGAAAGAAGCATTGCATTATTTGGTACTAGTGCAGATCCACCTACCATTGGTCATAAACAAATACTTGAAGAATTATCTAAAATTTATTCTTTTACCATTAGTTATGTAAGCAACAACCCCAACAAAAATCACAAAGAGGTTATCTCAATTCGTAGCCATTTATTAAAAACTTTGATTGAAGATTTAGGTAATCCTAAAATTTTATTTAATCAAAGAATAAGTAGCCAATGGGCAGTAGAATCTATCAAAAAATGTAAAAAAATTTATGAGTTTAATAATTTAGATTTTGTTATTGGGAGTGATTTAATTAATGATATTTTCTACTGGAAAAATTTTGATAAAATTATAAAAGAGGTAAGTTTTTTTATAATTTTAAGAGAGGGATATCCTGTGGAATCAAATACTCTTAAAATGTTAGAAACTTATAAAGTAAAATTTAGGATTTCAAACATAAAAATCCCAAACATTTCAAGTTCAAAATTCAGATTAAATTTTAATTATTCTAATTTACCAACATCCTTAATAGATATTGTTAAGAAGAATAATTTATATGAACCCACTAAATTAGTTGAATGAAGTTTTTACTTGCTCAAATTAATCCAGTAGTTGGGGATTTAGAAGGCAATGCAAAAAAAATACTTTATATTGCTTCGCAAGCCTACTCAATTTCTGCTGATTTTGTTCTCACTCCAGAGTTGTCACTATGGGGCTATCCAGCTAATGACTTACTTCTAAAGAAAAATTTAATCAACAATCAATCTCAAATACTTCACCAATTAGCGTTAGATATTAATAAAAAATATGGAAACTTAAGCATCACAGTTGGAATAGCTGAGAGAATAAATGATTCTTTTTTCCCAAATCTTTATAATTCTATTGCTTTGATTGAGAACGGAGCATGGAAAATAATTGCTCGTAAAATTATTCTTCCCACTTATGAAGTATTTGATGAAAAAAGATACTTTAGATCAGCAGAAAAAGTTTCGATATTGATAAAAAAAATTAAAAATAAAAATTGGCGAATTGGTTTTACTATATGTGAGGATTTATGGGTCAACAAAGATATAGAAGGTAGAGGAATTCACAAAAAAAATCCTATTATTGATTTAAAGAAAAAAAAAGTTGATCTTTTAGTGAATTTATCAGCCTCCCCATATACCTTTAAAAAGTTAGAGCTGAGATCTAAAGTTTCCAGTTTTGCTGCTCAATATCTTCAAGTGCCCTTGATTTATGTGAACCAGATAGGCGCGAATGATAATTTAATTTTTGATGGGAATAGTTTTATTCTTGATAAGAATGGATCTAAAATTAAGCAATTAAAAGCTTTCTCAGAAGACCACTCCAGTTGGGAAATTGAGCAAACAAAACCTGAAAAAAATAAATTTGAAACCTCTGAAATATCATCAATTTTTGATGCATTAGTTCTTGGTGTTAGGGATTATGCTAAAAAATGCGGATTTAAAACAGCTTTAATTGGATTAAGTGGTGGCATTGATTCGGCACTAGTTTCGGCAATTGCGACGGCTGCTCTTGGCAGCAATAATATTTATTGTGTCTCAATGCCCTCTAAATGGAGCTCATCTCATTCAAAAAATGATGCGAAGGATTTAGCGATAAGATTAAAAATAAATTTCAATAGTATCCCAATTGAAAATTTGATGACCTCTTTTGAAGAATCTTTAATAAAAACCTTAACTTTCGAGATGGCTGAAATAACAAATCAAAATATTCAATCAAGGATCAGAGGAACGCTTCTGATGGCTTTAGCAAATCAAGAAAAGCATTTATTACTTTCAACAGGAAATAAATCGGAATTAGCTGTTGGATATTGCACACTTTATGGTGATATGAATGGAGGATTATCTGTAATTGGAGATTTATATAAAACTAATGTTTTTAAATTATGCAATTGGCTTGATGGTGAAGATTCAATTAATCATAGAAAATCATACATGTTAGACACTAATGTAAATATAATTGGAGAAAATATACGTACAAAAGCTCCAAGTGCCGAATTAGGTCCTGATCAATTAGATACTGATTCTCTCCCACCTTATTCCACATTAGATAATATTCTTAAAGGAATTATTGAAGAGAAAAAAGATTTAAAACAACTTGAAGAGGATGGTCATGAAAAAGAATTAATTTTAAAAATAATCTCACTTATAAAAAAAGCGGAATTCAAAAGAAAGCAGGCTCCCCCTATCCTTAAACTAAGCAGTCAATCATTAGGAAGTGATTGGAGATTTCCAATTGCAATATCTTATTAATCGTTATAAGAACATTTTTGGATTTTTTTTAAAGGCCGTTTAATTGAATTAATATTGATACCTTTTTTTATAGCAAGAATTATACCTGCAGCTTCTAAATAATTATTCACTTCATAAAGATTAGGATATTCAAAAAAATCATTACTCACTTTTAATGTATTTTGATTTTTTACCGAGATAATATTTAAACCTTTTTCAATACCTGCTAGTACTGCTTCTCCACCAAGCGCCCCATTAGGAACTACAATAGATTCGATTTGATTAGGGTGCAATGTGATTAGTTCATGATTATTAGGCAATTCAACAATGTCAGGCGCATTGCTTAACCCAATCAATACTGATGGTAAAAAGGTATATCCTATTTCTTCTGCAGCAGCGCGAGGATCTAAATTTTCATTCAACTCAATTGGATTCAAAGCTGGCGCGTGTGCACATGGAACTTTTAAAAATTTACTTATCAAATGACTTATAACTGCTTCCACCCCAGAAATAGGATCGATCCCTTTCCCCTCTCTGTAACTATTAGTTTCTTGAGAATCTGAATCATCTGGAAATTTTGCCACTATTGCTATTGCCGTTATTCCTTTATCTATTAAACATTTGCCAGCATCGATTAAAGCATCAGGATTCTCAATTATGCCACCACTGATTCTTGACGAATCAGAATCAATAACTATGCCTAAAGGTTTTTTTGTAATCACATAAGAATGAACATTAATGCCTAAAGTAGAAACGCAGGCATCAGCGACTTGTAAATGTCTTACTAATATTTCATTTTCAATGCTTGAATCAAAAATAATTCCAATTTTCTGTTCCTTTACGCTTTTAAGGGCAATTTCTCCTTTAGCAAGTCTGTCTAAACTATAACCCTCAACATAAAAAATATTTTGATCTTTTTCAGAAAGAGCCCCACCATTCATAACATTTGGATGAGTAATTAAACATCCACTTGCCGATGCTAATAATTTGGCGGTAGGTAGTGCATCGCCTGCGAAACCTCCTATCTCGCAACCTATACCAGTTGGAACAATGAATATTGTTGGTGAAATTTCCATTAATAAAAACTTCTCAATTTATATTCTTCTTTAATTAGCAAAGACAGCTTTAATTTTAAGTTTTTTTGCACCATAAGAGTCAATAGCATTTTGAATATCAACAATTGACCATCGAATTACTTTACCTTTATTTTCTAAATTTGCAAAAATAAATTTCCTTAAATTTTTTACTTCTATTGAAACTGGCCAATCCATGTAAAAATCAACTTCACTTAATTTCATTTTTGATACTTACCAAATTGATCATTATATAAATCATCTTCAACTTGATCACCAATTACGACATGCAAATCTGACTTAGGATATGCCACACACAAAAGGGCAAAACCTTTTTCTCTTAAATCATCATTTAATCCCATAGCATCTTCTTGCTCAACAATTCCTTCCAATATCCTGGATGCGCAACTTGTACAAACTCCTGTACAACAACTATTTGGTAAATCTATCCCATTCATATTTGCCGCTGAAATAATATCTTGATCTTCTGGACATGAAAACATAAAAGTTTTTCCACCAAATTTTACTTTGATATTATATTCAGACATATACTAAATTATTTTTTCTGTTAAACAGCTGAGCCTCCTACAACCTCTAATATTTCTTGAGTAATAGCAGCTTGTCTAGCTTTATTATAGGTTAGATTTAAGGTGCTTGCCAATTCTTTCGCATTATCACTAGCATTATTCATCGCAGTCATCCTGCATGCTAGTTCTGAAGCTGCTGACTCTTGAAGAGCCCTGAGTACCTGATTCTGTAAGTACAAGGGTAATAACGAATCTAATAGTTGATCAGGACTTTGTTCAAAGACAATATCTGAAGGCAACTTCTCTGAATCACTTTTTTCAATATTTGATTTTTCAACGAGTAACTTACTATCTTTAGTTGTTAACCTAAAAATTTCATCATTTTCATCTGCAATACCTTGAGGGTCTAGTGGTAACAATGTTTGAACTACTGGTGCACAGCTTACAAGAGTGATGAATTTAGTATAAATAATCTCTACCCTATCAGCATTTTCGGATAAAAATTCAGCTAAGACTTCACTAGTTATACCTTCAGAATCTTTTGCAGTTGGCACCTGTTCTAGCTCTTTAAATGTGGTTTTAATTATGTATCTATCTTTCCTATTTTGAAAGTAACCTATTGCCTTTTTACCAACTAAGATCAAATTTGGTTCATAACCTTGTTTAATCAACTCTGCATACCTAATCTCAACCTTCTTGATTATGTTGGTATTGTATCCTCCACATAATCCTCTATCAGCAGTTATGCATACCAAAGAAATTGTTTTAACATCTCTTTTGGATAAAAGAGGAGAATCTACAGCTTCAAACTGTACTCTCGATTGAATATTTTCTAAAACTCGAGCAAGTTTATCTGCAAAAGGTCTACTCTTAAGAACTTGATCTTGTGCCCTCCTAACTTTTGCAGCTGCAACTAATCTCATTGCTTCTGTTATTTTTCGTGTGTTTTTAACAGAAACAATTCGATCTCTAATTTCTTTAAGATTTGCCATGATAATTCCTTAAATAAATTTAAACTGTGGCAAGCATTGAAGATTTGACTTCTTTTATGACCTCTTTGAGTGTTGCTTCTAAGCCATCATTTAATTTCTTCTCTTTAAGAATCTCCTCAATAAATTCTGCTTTATTCAACTTAAGATATTCTCTAAGTTCAGCAGCAAATTTAGTTACGTCTTCCACGGGAACTTCGTCAATAAGACCTTTAACACCTGCATACACAACTGCAACTTGTTCTGCGAGATTTAATGGTGAGAATTGTGCTTGTTTTAGCAACTCTCTTAATCTTTTCCCTCTTTCTAGTTGTTGTTGAGTAGCCTCATCAAGATCAGAAGCAAATTGAGAAAATGCAGCTAATTCATCAAATTGAGCTAATTCTAATTTAAGTGTTCCAGCAATTTTCTTAATTGCCTTTGTTTGAGCAGCTCCTCCAACTCTACTAACTGAAATACCTACATTAATAGCTGGTCTTAATCCTGAGTTGAATAAATCTGCACTTAAGAATATTTGTCCATCCGTAATTGAAATAACATTTGTTGGAATATAGGCAGAAACATCACCAGCTTGGGTTTCAATAATTGGTAATGCTGTCATTGAACCACCGCCCATATCATCAGATAATTTTGCTGCTCTTTCAAGTAGTCTGCTATGACAATAAAAAACATCTCCAGGATAAGCTTCTCTTCCTGGTGGTCTTCTTAAAAGGAGAGACATTTGTCTATAAGCTTGAGCTTGCTTAGTTAAATCATCATAAATAACTAGTGTTGCTTTGCCTTGGTACATAAAGTGTTCAGCTATTGCAGCACCAGTATATGGAGCCAAGTATTGTAAAGCTGCTGCTTCAGATGCTCCTGCACTAACAACAATGGTATAATCAAGGGCTCCTTTTTCTCTTAAAACCTCAACCACATTTGCTACAGACGCTGATTTCTGACCGATAGCAACATAAACGCATACGACATCTTGACCTTTTTGGTTGATTATTGTATCAATCGCAATTGCAGATTTTCCAGTTTGTCTATCACCAATTATAAGTTCCCTTTGACCTCTTCCCACAGGAATCATTGCATCAATAGAAGTTATACCTGTTTGCATTGGTTCATGTACTGATCTTCTTTTGATAATTCCAGGAGCCATTTCCTCGATCAATCTTGTATCACTTGTAGGAATTTCTCCCTTACCATCTATTGGCTGACCTAGAGGATTAACTACTCTTCCCTGCATTGCCTCGCCAACAGGAACAGAAGCTATTTTGCCTGTAGATTTAACATTACTTCCTTCTTGAACGCCCAGTGCTTCGCCCATTAAAACGGCTCCAACATTATCATCTTCAAGGTTTAAAGCTATACCTTCGGTACCATCCTCAAATTCCAATAATTCACCAGCCATGACCTGATCTAAGCCATATATTCTTGCAATGCCATCACCTATTTGCAGAACAGTTCCTACATTGCTTACACTTACAGATTGGTCATAATCAGTTATTTGTTGTTTTAAGATTGAACTGATTTCATCAGGGCGTATAGATACCATGGATTTAAGAATTTAAGGTTGATTTAAAAGTTACTTGGATAGTGACAACCCAAGTTTTCTAATTTGTGAAGCAAGAGAAGCATCAATTACTTTAGATCCTACACTTGCGACGAAACCACCAATAAGCGATGGGTCGATTTTAGTTACAAGTTCTAATTTTTGAGTTCCAGCGATATTGACGATCTTTTGGGTTATTAAACCTTTCTGTTCATCAGTAAGCTCGACTGCAGAAGTAACAGTTGCTAAAGCAATATTACTATTTTCTCGGTAAATCTCTAAAAATCTATTAAGAATAGATGTGAGAATTCCAATTCTTTGCCTATCAGCCAATAATTTTAAGAAATTTAGCAATGAAGAATTAACCTTATTTGAAAAGATTTCAATAATGATTTTCTTCTTAGCTTCAGTTTCTAAAATTGGCGAGGATAGTGCCTTTTCCAATTCAGGGGAATCATTTAATAATTCAAGAAGTTGTTTAACCTCTGAAACCATCTCTTCAGTTTGCAAATTTTCATTTACAACTTGAAGTAATGCTTCTGCATATGGTGTAGTAACTGAATTTAAAAGTGGCATTAGTTTACCTCAATATTATTAATTGATTGAGTTACCAAATTTTCTTGAGTTGTTGAATCAAGTCGATTTGGGAGAGAGTCTAAAGCTTTCTTAATTGCTAGTTCAACAGCCTCTTTTCGAAGTTGAGAAATTGCTCTGGATGCTTCAGAGCTTTCATCAGAGATTGCGCTTTGTTTAATTCGTGCCATCTCTTCAATTGCTTTTTTCTCACTTTCCATTCTGATCGATTCGGATCTTTTGAAGGAATCTGCTTTAATTTGACTAGCCTTCTCTTCTGCTGAAGATAAGTCTTTTTTTGCCTTATCTAGAGCTTTAGTAGCATTAACTAGTCGATCTTCGGCATCTTTTAATTCAAGAAGAATTCCTTCTCTTCTTTTTTGGAGCATTTTCCCTAGAAAACTAGGCAAAAATTTATATAGGCCAAAGACCACTACAGCCCAATTAAGGATATTAGTTTCGAATAAATTGAAGTTCAATCCAAAACCTTCTGTAGCTAAAAGAGTTAAATTCATTTTTCTAGAATCAATCTATTAACAATAAGTTCGCTTAGATCATCAGCCTGTTTAGAAAGTTGATCACGAGCAGCAGACGTCTGACTTTCAATTTCTAGTCTTGCTTTTTCTTTTGAAGCATTTGCTTCATTGTTAGCAAGTTCTAGCGCTTCTTTATAGAGCTTGTCAGACTCATTCTCAGCTTCGCCAACAATTCTTTGGGCTTCTGTACGAGCACTTTGAAGCTGAGTTAATAATTCAGCTTCTAATTTTTTAACCTCAGAAAGTTTATTTTTGGCCTCAATAATATTATTACTTACAAACTTTTCTCTTTTTTCTACAACATTGCCAACAGGCTTAAAAAAGAGAGAATTTAATATGTAAGTGAGCGCAACTACTTGTATCGCCATTAGTGGCAAAGTGGCATTTATATCAAATAATCCACCTTCTGTAGCACCAAAAAAATTAAAGGCCAACATATGATTCAGTTGAAGTTAAAAAATTAAATTTAAATATTGCTAATAAGGATTAGAAGCAATATTAACTTTTAGGAAAAAGGATTCGCAAAAAGTAGTACCAAAGCCACAACTAATCCGTAAATTGTTAATGACTCCATGAAAGCGAAAGATAAAAGAAGAGTTCCTCTGATTTTACCTTCAGCTTCTGGTTGACGGGCAATACCCTCAACAGCACCTTGAGCTGCGTTACCTTGTCCAAGACCTGGGCCAATAGCACCTAGACCAACTGCTAAACCAGCAGCTACAACTGATGCAGCGGAAGTAATCGAATCCATAATTTTGAAATAAAGAGCTTAATACTTGTGATAATCTTTGTTGTCATAAACGCTTGGACATCCTTTCTTTTAAGAATGGGTCTGATATTTTTCAGACCTACGCAATTAGATATCTTGCCAGATTACAGACCCTTTGTAAAAGCGTCTGAATGTATAAGAAGAAAGCTAATGATGTTCTTCAACAGCTTCTCCAATGTAGTAGGCCGCTAAAGTTGCGAAAATCAATGCCTGAATTGCACTAGTAAATAATCCTAGGAACATAACAGGTATTGGGAGAATGAGCGGAACTAAAAAGACTAGAACACCAACAACAAGTTCATCAGCCAAAATATTTCCAAATAGCCTGAAAGAGAGTGATAAAGGTTTCGTAAAGTCCTCTAGAATTTTGAAAGGAAGCATAATCGGAGTTGGGTGAACATAGTATTCGAAGTATCTCCAACCCTTATTGCTTAACCCTGCATAGAAATAAGAAAGTGAAACCAATAAAGCCAAGGCTATAGTGGTATTGATATCTGCAGTAGGCGCTCCTAATTCTCCACTTGGTAACTTAATCAATCTCCAAGGAATTAAAGCTCCTCCCCAATTACTAACAAAGACGAATAAAAATAAAGTACCTATAAATGGCATCCAATCTCTATAAACTTTTTCACCTATTTGCGTCCTAGCAAGATCTCTTATGTAATCCCAGAGAAACTCAAGCAAGTTTTGAAGGCCTTTAGGATCATTTTCCATTTTTTTAGTTCCTAAAGAAATAAAAACTAATAACGCTCCTAATAAAATCCAAGATGTTAAAAATACCTGCCCATGAAGTCTGATATTTCCAATTTGCCAATAAAGATGTTGACCAACTTCTAATGCTGCAAAATTTGTTAGCAAGGAATTAAAAAGCATTTGTTTTGAATAAAAAAATTTACTTAAGAACGTGAAAAATAAAGAATGAGTGAAGGCTTATAAATGAAAAAACCTATCATTGCAGGAAAAATATCCAAAGATCCTAGCTTGCTCGCAAAAATAAAGAGGCAAACTGGAACTAAAAGTTGCAATTTTGATACACCTGATGATTCTTTACCAAGTTTCCCTATACTTTTGGCAAGCAAACGTAAGTAAAAAATACCAGAAATTGCACCTATAAAAATACTAAAACCAAAAGTAAATCCTAGAAAAATTCCAGTTATTGATGCTAATAAAATAGAAACAATAAAAGTAATGCCAAAAATTGTTAATTGCAATTTTGTGTATTCATCATTTTGAGAAAGCAAATTATCTATTTGATTGGCAATGCCAGATTTACTTTCTTTAATGATCGAATTATTCAGGGATTGAGGAAATTGAACATTCTTATTGGAAGGATGCTCAAGTTTTTTTCTATTTGAGTCCACTGATGTGAACATAGTTTAGAAATCCTCTCTGAATGGTTTGAAGTAAGTATATAAACTCACGGAATCTATCACGGAGAGGTACCTTTTAGCTAGTTTTTTTCTACAAAAAATTAATTCTTAAGATTTACGATGAATCTGTAGACCGTATTCTTCAAAAATAAAATTTATGAAGATTAATCTTTTTAATTGCTTTAACACTTTAAAACGTTAATAAAAGACTTGGCAAAATCTCAATTAAACGTCTCAATAGTACATACTACATCTAAAAAAATTGGAGATAAGTCAAGAAAAAATAAAATATAAAAGAATTTCTAAAAGAAAAAAAACCTTTAGTTCTAATTACAAAAAAAATCTAAGCAATGTAACAGAGTCTATAGTTCCCCTACCTTGGACGATATGGCCTTATGAGGCAAAAATTCTCATTGTCCTCATTGGAATTTGGTCGATATTAGGAATATGCATACTAGGATCATCAAGTTGGTGGGTGGCTAGTAGGGAAATGGGAAATTGGGCTTACTTCTTAAAAAAACAAATTATTTGGACAATTCCAGGAATTGGTCTATTTTATTTCGTTCTTAATACAAACATTAGAAATCTTTTAAAGTTTTCAAGAATTATTTTTTATATTTTATTCTTTTTGATTTTCCTTACCAATTTTACTGGAATTACAGTTAATGGATCTTCAAGATGGCTAGTGCTTGGCAATTTACGTCTGCAGCCATCTGAATTAATTAAACCTTTTCTAATTCTAGAAGCTTCTAACCTTTTCGCACATTGGAATCTAGTAAAGAATGATAAAAAATTAATTTCAATAATATCCTTTGGTTTATTAATTTTATTAATACTAAAACAGCCTAATTTAAGTACTGCATCACTAACTGGAATTCTTCTTTGGGTAATGGGTTTATGCGGAGGTGTAAAACTTAGCTCTCTTTGCTCATTTGCTTCAATAGGATTCATTACTGGATGTATTAGCATCCTTAATAACGAATATCAAAAACTTAGAGTTACTTCATTTATTAATCCTTGGAAAGATCAACAGGAAAGTGGATTTCAATTGGTTCAGAGTTTATTAGCTATAGGTTCAGGTGGTCTATTTGGCGAAGGTTTTGGACTGTCTATACAAAAATTACAGTATCTACCGTTCATGTATACAGATTTTATTTTTGCCATTTTTGCGGAAGAATTTGGTTTGGTGGGGTGTACTTTATTCTTAGGATTTTTAGCAATATTCTCTTATATAAGCCTCATAATTAGTCTTAAGTGCAGAAACAACTATACAAAATTAGTTGCTATCGGATGTGGTGTATTGTTGACAGGTCAATCAATAATGCATATTGCTGTAGCAACAGGTTCAATGCCTACTACAGGCTTACCACTACCTTTCATTAGTTATGGTGGCAATTCATTAATAGCGTCTTTTTTTATTGCAGGGATGTTAGTGAGATGTTCATTAGAATCAACAGGATTGATTGGTATGATTAGTACACGAAAGACTCTTAATTAGTTAGAATTTAAAGGATTAAAGTCAAACTATCGAATCATTTAATTTAGTTATTTCAGAATTATCTCAAAAGGGTAATCTGCTTATGCAGAATGGTCTTAATAGTCCTGGTCCATTTACTATATTTTTGGTTTTCAGCGCAGGACTATTAACGAGTCTTGGACCATGTTCATTATCATTACTTCCAGTAACAATTGCTTATATAGGAGGAACAGAGAAAAATAAATTTAAACTTATTAGTTTTTCAGGAGGAGTAGTTTTTTCGCTTGTTGCACTGGGGGCTGCGAGTGGATTCTTAGGTAAAATATATGGGCAAATTCCATCTTATTACACATCATTTGTTGCCCTAATAGCAATAATAATGGGTTTAAATTTATTAGGAATTCTAAAGTTTCAGTTTCCGAATGGACCCGATCTAAAAAAAATAGAAGAAAAAATACCACCCCTCTTAGCACCTTTTACAATAGGAACTACTTTTGGACTAGCCTCTTCACCTTGCATCACTCCAGTTTTAGCTACTCTTTTGGCTTGGGTATCGCAAGCTAAAAACCCAATAATCTCAATTATTTTTTTATTTTTCTTCGGAATAGGCCAAGTCACTCCATTAATCATTGCGGGAGCCACGGCAGAAAACTTAAAAAAATTTTTAGAGCTTAGAAAATTTAGCCAAATAATTCCCACCTTAAGTGGGATATTTTTAGTTGCCCTAGGATTATTAAATTTATTTTCAAATTGGATCTAAATGATTATTTTTAAGAATCTAATTTTAAAAATATCAAGTTTAAGATTCGCTATATCACTGATAATCTTCATAGCCATTACAAGTGGCATAGGTACTTTTATACCTCAAGGTAATAGTAATAAATTCTATATTGATAATTTCGATAGTGCTCCCATTTTTGGATTTTTAGATGGAGAAAAAGTCTTAAAACTTCAATTGGATCATATATATACAAGCATTTGGTTTTTATTTACATTAATTCTTCTTTGCATTTCCTTATCAGCTTGTAGTTTCAGGAGACAAATTCCTTCATTAAAAGCTTCATTAAAATGGATTGAATACAATAACGAAAAAAAATTTAGCAAACTGCAATTAACTTCAAGTCACCCAATCAATCAAGATGGAGACCATATATCAAAAGTAGATTTATTACTTAAAAAAAGAGGATGGAAAACATACAAATTTAAAAGTCATATTTCTGCAAGAAGGGGTTTAATTGGAAAAATCGGTCCTTTAGTTGTACATATCGGATTAATAGTCTTGCTTCTAGGTTCAGCATATGGAAGTTTTACAAGTCAATCAAATGAACAATATTTATTGCCTGGAGAAAGTTTGGATCTTGTTAATGAGAGTACAAACTCAAAAGCGAATATTAAATTAGTCAATTTTTCTATAGAACGAGAAAGTGATGGTATACCCAAACAGTTTATTTCAAAGTTAAATTTTTCTTCTGAAGATCTAAATATAAATGAAATTAAAACCGCCAAAGTTAATCACCCAATCAGATTTAAAGGATTAACTATTTATCAAGCTGATTGGGCAATATCAAATGTTGTTTTAGAAATAGATAATATCCTTTATCAATTACAATTAAAGGAGATTCCCGAAATCGGCAATCAAGTTTGGGGAGTTTTAGTTGAATTAGGATCAGAGACAAAAAAAAATTTCCTTTTAACAATAGATAATGAAAATGGTCCTCTTAAAATTTCCAATGTAGAAAATTTTTCCGGGAATAATCTCTATATCAATGACAGACCCTTAGAAGTTAACTCTTCAAAAGTATCTCTGAAAAAAATAATCCCAAGCAGTGGATTAATAATTAAAAATGATCCTTCTATACCATTTATTTACTTTTCTTTTATTTTAATAATTTTTGGAACAATAATAAGTCTTATACCAACTAACCAATTATGGATTTTTGTGAATAAAGAATCACACAAGTTATCCATTGGAGGTCTTAGCAATAAAAATCTAGTTGGTTTTAAAAAAGAATTTTTTAAATTATCAGAAGAAATAAAAAATTTTTAATTTCTTTTCTGTCCACTAAAAATATCTAACTGCATTGAAACATTCCCCCTAGGGTTAAATGCAGCATTTAAATGTATCCAGTGAGGTGAGCCTTCATTCACTAAATCATCCATAATTCTATTAACAACTTCCTCATGTGATATTTTTATATCTCTAAAATTATTAATATAAAGCTTTAAAGACTTCAACTCATAGACACTCAAATTAGGTTGATAAATAATATTTAGCTTTGCAAAATCTGGATAACCAGAAAAGGGGCACTTACATGTGAATTCAGGTAACTGAATAGAAATTTCATAAATTCTTTTCTTATTTGGATTCTCAAAACAAATTATTTTTGATTCTTCAATAATTCTTTCACCATAAAGTGGTCTTTGCGTCGAATCATCTAATTTAGCTGTACTCATTTTTAGTAGAACTTATTTACTAAACCTATATAAAAAGATCAAAATCTGCAAAAATCACAACAAGCTTAAGTATTACAATTGAATAAGTCAAAAGCTGTTAAATCTTATTTTTGTATCATCTATAACATTCATAATGTCGCTTAAAAGGGTTATATGTGTTTAGTTCAATGAAAATTAATGGACATTTGTTTGATAACTATCGATAACAACTTAAATAAATCCCTTCAACCAAAAAGCGCAATTGGAATGTTATGGCTTCAAACACACTTTGAGAATGATCAGTGGGAAGCGTTGTCAAATAGTACAGTAATCATTTCCGAAGAAAATTCCCAATTATTAATTGAAGACGCCACGAATGCAGGTCTTAATATTAGATGTTTTTCTGATATTTCAATGTTGGATGTTTTCCCAAAAAACAATTAAAATAAGAATATTCAATCTTTAATCATGAAGAAAATTGAAGCAATCATACGTCCATTTAAGCTGGAGGATGTAAAAATTGCATTAGTCAACTCTGGTATTGTTGGAATGACAGTTAGTGAAGTCAGAGGTTTTGGAAGGCAAAAAGGACAAGTCGAAAGATATAGAGGTTCCGAATTTACTGTTGAATTCCTTCAAAAACTCAAAGTAGAAGTTGTCGTAGAAGATGAAAAGGTTAATTCAGTCATAGATGCGATTGCTGAAGCAGCAAAAACTGGAGAGATAGGTGACGGAAAAATATTCATCACATCAATTGATTCTGTTGTGAGAATTAGAACTGGTGACAAAGATGAAGAAGCTCTTTAATTCAAAGAGTTTCTTTTACTAAATTTTGTATATATTCACTATTAATTCTTGGATTTGATTCACTTCTTAAACACATCCAAGCTAGATATTCATGATTTCCAGCAGGACCTACCAGCGGAGAAGCTATCAAATTCTTAATATTCCATTGGAAATTCTCAGCAGCATAAATAACAGCCTCTATAGCCTCAGTGTGAAATTTAGGATTGCGAACAACACCACCTTTACTGACTTTATCTTTACCCACCTCAAATTGGGGTTTAATTAAAAATATTCCCTCAATACAATCACCTTCTAATAAATTACCAATAGATTTAAAAACTAACTTTAATGAAATAAAAGATAAATCAGCAACCACAAAATTTGGTAATTCATTACTTCTAGATAAAAGATCATTAGGTTTTAATTTTCGAATATTAGTTCGTTCAAAAAGTATGACTTTTGGGTTATTTCTAATCTTCCATGCAGTCTGTCCATAACCAACATCTATCCCATAAACTAACTTTGCTCCTTGTTGCAATAAGCAATCAGTAAATCCCCCAGTAGAGATTCCTGCGTCAAGACATATTTTATCTTTTACTTTAATTTCAAGTTTTTTAAATGCCTCCAATAATTTTTCGCCGCCCCTTGATACAAACATAGGTTCGGAATCAATAAAAAATTCAGATCCAATTAATACTTGTTGTCCAGGTTTATCCAATACTTTTCCATTTATATCTCTAACTTTGCCCGCAAGAATTAAACCTTGGGCTTTTTGACGAGTTTCACATAAACCTTTATTTAGAAGATAAAGGTCTAATCTACTTTTTTTAATCATCTATTACTCAATAAAAAAAGACTGAATAATGAATTTCTACAAGATTAAGATCCAGATTCTTTAATACCTTCCAATTTTAAATTAGAACTAAAAATTTACCCATTATTAACGAAAGGAATAAATGCAAACATTTTTATATTTAAGCTTTCATTATTAGCCAGAAAAATGTTACATAAGAAAATAATAAGCAGGCAAATATGTTCAATGGCAAGTACATCTTTAAGGTATAGGGCAATAATTCGATTTTGGTTATAAAGTTTAAATTGATAATTAATAAAAATTGTGATCGAGCGTTACACATTACCCGAAATGGGGGAAATCTGGACTGAAAGCGCAAAATTCCAGAGTTGGCTTAAGGTTGAAATAGCTGCATGTGAAGCAAATTTTTCCCTCGGGAAAATTCCTGAGAATGCAATGAAAGAGATACGTTCAAATGCAAAGTTTGATGAATCTAGAATTACAGAAATTGAGAAAGAAGTTAAACATGATGTCATAGCATTTCTTACAAGCGTTAATGAATTTGTAGGAGATTCTGGAAGATACATACATGTTGGTATGACCAGTAGTGATGTACTTGATTCTGGCTTATCTCTTCAGTTAAAAGATTCTTGCGAATTGTTATTAGAAGAAATTGAGAAATTAGAAAATGAAGTCAGATTATTAGCAAGGAAGCATAAAAATACATTAATGATTGGCAGATCTCATGCAATTCATGGGGAGCCAATTTCCTTCGGCTTTAAACTTGCTGGATGGTTAGCAGAAATAATAAGGAACAAAAAAAGATTGTTAACACTTAAAGAATCTGTAGCAATTGGACAAATAAGTGGTGCAATGGGAACTTATGCAAATACGAATCCCAAAGTAGAACAAATAACTTGTGATTTACTCGACTTAAAACCAGATACAGCAAGTACGCAGGTTATATCGAGAGACAGACATGCAGAATATGTGCAAACTATTGCACTAGTTGGCGCTTCTCTAGATAGATTCGCAACTGAAATCAGAAATTTACAAAGAACTGATGTTTTAGAAGTTGAGGAGGGTTTTACAAAAGGGCAAAAAGGAAGTTCTGCCATGCCTCATAAAAGAAATCCTATTAGAAGTGAAAGAGTAAGTGGTTTAGCAAGAATTTTGAGGAGTTACGTCTTAACAGCACTGGAAAATGTTCCACTTTGGCACGAGAGAGATATAAGCCATAGTTCAAATGAACGTATCATGTTACCTGACGTATCAATCTGTTTGCATTTTATGCTCAGGGAAATGAAAGATATAGTAAGCAATTTGGAAGTTTATCCAAAAAATATGCTCAAAAATTTAAATATATATGGTGGTGTAATCTTTAGTCAGAAAGTTTTACTTTTGCTTGTAGAGAAGGGCTTGTCTAGAGAAAAAGCTTATAGCTTAGTACAAAAAAATGCGCATCAGGCCTGGAATACTCAGGATGGGAATTTCAAACAAAATATAGAAAGAGATAATGAAATAATGGATTTTATTGATAAAAGTGACTTAGAAGAATGTTTTAATCCTTCAATTCATCTCAATAATTTAAGTGTAATATGGGAGAAGTTAGGTATCTAGGATTACTGAAAACCTTATCTAAGTTAAACCAGTGTTTTCAGAGGAATAATGACAAAAAACTTTAGGATTGAAAAAGATAGTATGGGAACTATAAAGGTTCCCATAGAAGCTTTGTGGGGAGCTCAAACACAAAGATCGATAATAAATTTTTCTATTGGAGAAGAATTAATTCCAATTGAGTTAATTTATTCACTAACCCTCATAAAAAAAGCTGCTTCAATTGCGAATTTCAATTTAGGTTTAATCGATAAAAGAAAAAAAGATTTGATTGTAGAGGCATGTACAGAAATACTTGATGGGATTCATGATTCACAGTTTCCCTTAAAAGTTTGGCAAACAGGCAGTGGCACGCAAACAAATATGAATGTAAATGAGGTAATTTCAAATATTGCAGCATTAAGAACAAATTCAGAGCTTGGTAGTCATCAACCAATTCATCCGAATGATGATGTAAATAAATCTCAGTCAACTAATGATACTTTTCCTGCTGCTATTCAAATATCTGTTGTTAATGAAATAATCAAAAATTTAGTTCCAACGATAAGAGAACTTACGAAGATCCTTGATAAAAAAAGTGAAGAATGGAAAGACCTTATAAAGATAGGAAGAACCCATTTTCAAGATGCAGTGCCCCTTACTTTTGGGCAAGAAATATCAGGATGGTCAGAGCAACTTAAAGATGCTGAGAATGCAATTATTATGAGCCTAAATGAATTGTATTTCTTACCTCTGGGAGGAACTGCAGTTGGTACAGGGATTAATTGTCCAAAAGGATTTTGTGAAGAGGCAATAAAATCAATTTCCGATGATACTAATCTAATGTTCTATAAATCAAAAAATAATTTTTCTATCATGGCCTCGCATGATCGTCTAGCTCAAGTAATGAGTCAGATAAAAATATTAGCAGGTGCATTATTTAAAATTTCAAATGATATAAAAATTCTATCTTCTGGTCCAAGATCAGGAATATATGAATTAATTATCCCTCAAAATGAACCTGGAAGTTCTATCATGCCGGGCAAAGTGAATCCGACTCAATGCGAAGCCTTATCAATGGTTTGCACTCAGATAATGGGTCTTGAATATGCAGTTTCAATGGCAAATTCTAGCGGTACTTTACAGATGAATGAATATAAGCCTTTGATTGGATTTAATATTCTTACAAGTTTAAAATTACTTAAAAATGCAATAGAAAACTTTAGAATAAAATTAGTTGATGGGATGGAACCTAATCAAAAGAAAATGAAGTTAAATTTAGAAAATTCACTAATGTTGGTTACAGCCATAGTGCCAAAAGTTGGTTATGAAAAAGCAGCTGAAATTGCAAACCTTGCCTTCAAAGAATCACTAAATTTAAAAGAGGCAACACTTAAATTAGGTTATTTAAACGAAGATGAATTTGATGAAGCAATGAATATTAATTCAATGATTTGATAAAAATTTAAGAATTATTGTCAATTCTTTTTGTTGCAGGATTAATATCTTCAGAGACTTTTATAAGATCATTTGATTCAGAAACAGGAAAACGATTAATAGCTTTTAATGCTAGCTTTGCTTTGCTTTTTAATTTATTACTAACACCAATACAGTATTGAACTTGAGAAAGGACATCAATTGATCTTCTAATAATCCTCACTACATCACCTTCGTCTAATGAAGTATTAAAAACCAAATCTTTCCATTTTTCCCCCCTTGCCCATGCAGAAATAATTCCAGTCAACTCTATTTCTAAATAAATAGGAATTTCAATATGAAACTTATTTTGTTGTGAAGCGACTAATTTTCTTAAACCATCTAATTCATTAAAAACATCTAATACCTTTAAAGAAGGCTTGAAATTACACCAAAGATTAGGCCTCCTTACATCAACACATATAGCTTGAATAATTGCAGCTAACTCAGGAGGATCTAAATCGTCCAAATAACCACTGACTAAAACAAGACCAATCCATAATTCATTTTCACTTCTTATTGCACAAACTGTTTGTCCAACTTCTGTCAATTCCAAATCATTTAAACAACCAAAATGATTCAAAATTTGAATCAAATCGGTAAAAGTTCTCCAGTTATGATTTTCTTTATCCCTAAGAAGTTTTTTTCTAATATTTATTTCTTGTTCAACATCAACAATTCTTTTTCTATATTTCTTTAATTTCCTGGAGTCTCCAAATCTATGTGCGGTATGATCAGTTACTTTTTCTTCTAAAGCATTAATTTGTTGCCGTTGTGCCAAAACTTCCGTTGTCAGATCATATTGTGGAGTTTGCAAATCATTTTTTTTTGAAACTTCTAAAATTCGATCCGCAAAACACTGCGACATATCATCTCCTCTAACAACCTCTCCAGAAAAATACATCTTTGGGGCTTCAAGTCCTAAGACATCAATTGCATCCAAATCATTAAAAATACTTACTATGTATGAAGCTTTTATAAGAATAAATAAATTATCAATTGTCAAACACAATAAACTCTTAATTTTTTGGGATTCATATATTTTCTTACAAATTAATCCTGGAACAATTTTTCTTTTAATTTGTGGAGCTTTGATTGAAATTAAACTTCCATCTTTAATATATGGGAGTGCATTAGTGATCTCTTCTGATAATTTTTCTGCCGCTTGTTTTTCTAAAATTTTCAAGAGTCTTCTCTCTTCTTTAAGACGATTTTTTAACTTTTCGTAGGCATCAAAATCATTCCATGAAACGTTAGATGTAATTTTTTTTAATTCAATTAAATCCTTATCTAAATTTTCAAGAATTGCATTATCACCTGAGGATTCATCTAAATATAAAAAACTACCAAAACTTCTTTTAATTAATTCTTTAGACTTCTCTAAAGTATAACTTTGTAAAAGATTAAGTACCATACCATAACTAGGAGTGAATTGACTCTCTAAAGAATTTGGTTTACTAATAGCCAGTGCACTTGCTTCTTTAGCTCCTTCGAATCTTGTTTGTAATGTAACAACATATCCTTGGGTATCTTTGCCTCTTCTTCCGGCTCTTCCTGACATTTGCAAAAATTCACTGCTAAATAATAATCTATGCCCATCTTCCGTCCTTTTTGATAAAGAAGAAATGACAGTGGTTCTTGCGGGCATATTAATTCCTGCAGCTAGAGTTTCAGTTGCAAAAACAACTTTTATCAAACCTTGCTGAAATAATTCCTCAACCAATTCTTTCCATGCAGGCAATAATCCAGCATGATGAGATGCAATACCGCGTTTTAATGCCTCGCATTGAGATTTATCTTTAATTGCCTCTTGATTATTTTTAAGATAAAGATCTAATTTTTGGGATATCATATTTGCTTCTGAATAACTTACTAAAGTTAAATCTTTTATATTCTCAATAGCCTTGTCACATCCTCTTCTACTAAAAATAAAATAAATAGCTGGCAACATATTTCGTTCAGCTAGTTTCGAGATCAAAAAGCCAATTGAGGGAGACTTTGGTTGCATTATCCTTCCCACTTTTCCTCTCTTTTTCTGCCCTTTAGGAGCTCTCCAAATCTTACAGTTTGGATGAATTCCATTACCCTTATTATTTAAAAGTGGATGGAGGCCTTTAACACTACAAAAAATAAAATCAAGTGGGACTGGTCTCTTATCACTATTAATTAGTACTGTGGGTCCATGAACTTTTTCTATCCAATTTTGTAGTTGATCTGCATTAGCTATTGTTGCTGATAAAGCTATTATTTGAGTTCTACTAGGGCAATGGATTATGGTTTCCTCCCAAACTGTGCCTCTTTGGGGGTCATTCATATAATGACATTCATCAAGAATCACAGATTCTAAATTTTCTAAGGGATCATCAAATTCATCAAATTCGCCATAAAGCATGTTCCTAAAAATCTCAGTCGTCATGACTAAGATTGGTGCTTCTCTATTTATACTAATATCGCCTGTTAAAAGGCCAACTTTATTCTCACCATATTGACTAGCAAAATCTCTAAACTTTTGGTTTGATAGGGCCTTTAAAGGCGTTGTATAAAAAACTCTGCTGTCATGAGATAAACCTCTATATATAGCAAATTCACCTATCAATGTTTTACCAGAACCTGTTGGCGCCGTTAAAACAAGAGAATTTCCGCTATTAATAGCTTGTATTGCCTCTAACTGGAAATCATCTAGCGGAAAGGGGAAATATTCCTCTAAATTAAGCAATAATTGTGATTGAAGAGAGGATGAGTTAACTTCTTAATATATGATCTATATAAATATTAATAAACAAAAAATACCTTGCAAACTTTAATAGTAAATCTAAATCTTTCTAATTAAATCCAATATATGTTATTTTGCCAAAATGAAAAAAATAAAAATTCCAAAAAATAGAACCCGTAAATTAAAAACATTTTCTTTAGGTAAAAAACCCTTCGAACTTCTAAGTTTAAATTCTCATAATAAAAAACTTATAGACTTATGCAGTAATGATTATTTTGGATTAAGTAGGGATAAGGATTTAATAAAAGCTGCTTACGAAATAAGCCTATTAGAAGGTATTGGTTCTGGAAGCTCTAGGTTTATTACAGGTTCAAGACCAATACATGAATTATTAGAGACAGAACTTGCCGAGTGGCTTGATCAACAGAAAGTATTACTTTTCCCAAGCGGATTTCAAGCAAATATAGCCGCTATCCAGGCTTTAGCAAACAGAAATAGTATCGTAATAGCTGATAAATTGATTCATAACTCTTTATTAGTGGGAGTCAAAGCTGCTCAAGCAAAACTGGTTCGATTTTCACACAATAATTTAAAAGATTTAGAAGAAAAAATTATTAAATTTAACCCTAAAAAAAATTCCATTTTAGTTGTTGTTGAATCTCTTTACAGCATGGAGGGATCAATAGCTCCGCTCAGAGAAATTTCAGAAATTTGCAAAAAAAATAGTGTTCAATTATTAGTTGACGAAGCCCATGCAATTGGGATATTGGGCCCTGAAGGTAGGGGGTTAAGTTTTAATTTACGTTCGGATATAACTATGATTACTGGAACTTTTGGGAAAGCATTTGGAAGCGGTGGAGCTTTCATAGCATCCAATTCAGAGATTGGTGAATATCTTATCCAAACAAGTGGTGCATTTAGGTATACAACTGCACTCGCTCCATCTTTAGCTGCTGGGGCACTAGAAGGTTTGAAAAAAATTTTAAAAAATAAAGAATGGGGTAATGATTTGTTATCTTCTGCGAAGGTATGGAAAGATGAAATTATTAGAAATTTTAGTTTTCCAGTTCAAGGAGATGCTCACATTTTATCAATTATTGTTGGACAAGAAGAGAATGCTATTTATCTACAAAAATATCTCGAAAAAAATGGGTTCCTAGCAGTTGCAATAAGACCTCCAACTGTTCCAGTTGGGCAATCAAGAATCAGAATAACAATAAGAAGAAACTTAGATCTTAATCTGCTAAAGCATTTCATTGCAGTATTAAAAGAGTTTAAATGAAACAAATTATTACTCAACATGGGTGGGGACTAAATCAACATTTCTGGGATGATTATAAAATTGATTTTTTAAAAAATAATTGGCATTGGCAAGATAATGAAAGAGGCTATTTTTCGAAAAATAATTATCAAGCAAAATGGATTAAAAGCGACTCTAAAAAACAAATCAGAATGACTTTATGCCATTCATATGGTTTTCATTTAATGGAAAAAACCATTTTAAAAGAAGCTACTCATATTGTTCTTATCAATTCTTTTAATAATTTTCTTCCTATAAATCATAAGAGAAGCTTTATTTTGAGGTCTCTAAAAAGAATGGAAACTAAAATCATAAAAAATGCACCTAAGGATATGTTGAAAGAATTTATACATAGATCATTTATGCCAAATGATATAAATAATAGTTTTAAAAATATCTTTTATAAAAGTTTAGAGAGTTTAAATAAAACTCTTCTTTTAAATGATTTAAAACAACTTTACCTCAATAGAGATTTTCCAGTATTTTTAAAAAAAGATTGCAAAATTATTTTTATAAAGTCAGAAAATGATTTGATTCTTGACAACGAATCAAATAATAACTTTTTAGATTTCTTCAATAGGACACTTATTAGGAAGCCAATTTTAATTAAATTAGCTCAACAAGGTCATTGCTTGAATAATTTAAATTTATACGAGATCTTGCTTAATACATTTAATGATTGAAATGGATAATAAAAAGTGGAGTGAGAAAATAAAAAATAATTTCAATGATGCTGCATATCGGTATTTAGAATATTCAAATATTCAAAAATTTTTTGCATCAAAGATTGTTCACTTTATTAAAGAATTAAATCCCCAAACAAAAGGTAAATGGATAGATCTTGGATCAGGACCAGGATTATTAGCTGACGAAATAGAAAAAGAATTTTCTTCTCAAAAAGTATGGAGAATTGATTTCAGCAAAAAAATGCTTCTTGAGAATAAATTATCTAGTAAAAGAATTTTATGGGATTTAAATAATGATTTACCCTCTGAAATTAATAACTGTTCTCTAATAACATCTAACTTTTGCATACATTGGTTAAACAACCCAGAAAAAATAATAAAAAATTGGTTTAGTAAATTAATGCCTGGTGGTTTTTTAGTTATTTCATATCCCACAAAAAATTGTTTCCCTGAATGGAAAGATACTTGTAGAAAAATTGATATTGAATATAGTGGTCTTAGTTTCCTCTACTACAAAGAATTGTTAAAAGATTTCAAGCCAAATGAAATACATTATTCAGAAAAGTTTAATTATCTAGAAAATTTTGAAGATGTATATAAGCTTTTTAGAAGCCTAATAAATTTAGGAGCACAATCAACAAACTGTAAACGCAAAACAGTGAAAGAGTTAAAAGAAATTCAAAAGTTTTGGCCAAAGAATTACAATAATACAGTTAACCTTTCATGGGAAATTGATATTCAAATCATAAAGAAATTATGAATGGTATTGATAGCATTTTCAAATTTATAATCTGTGGAACAGACACTGATATTGGTAAAACTTTAATAAGTTCTTTTTTTGTTAGAGGATTAAATTCTTTTTATTGGAAGCCTATACAAAGTGGTATTGAATCGCAAACTGATAGTCAAACTGTTGAAACACTTGCACAAGTGAGTAGAGAGAAGATAATCAAAGAAGCTTATGTGTTCACAAAACCTTTATCTCCACATTGGGCTTCTGAAATAGATCAAAAAACTATTAATTTTGACATGTTGAGAATACCAAAAGTAAAAGGCTCATTAATTTTAGAAACAGCAGGTGGATTAATGGTTCCAATAACACGCAATTTTTTGCAAATAGATCAAATAAAACAATGGAACCTTCCAGTAATACTTGTATGTAAGAGCTCACTTGGCACTCTAAACCATACTCTGCTTAGTATTGAGGCCTTAAAACGAAGAAATATTGAGATTTTAGGTTTAGTTGTTAACGGCGAAAAACACTTAGATAATCCAAAAACACTAGTTGAATTTAGTGGAATCCCTTTAATTACTGAGTTCCCTTACATCAAAAAAATTGATTCAAATAATTTGGATATACTATGGAAAGAACTTGACATCAAAAATAAGTTGGTCTCACTTTTAAACTCAAAAATAAGTTAAATGAAATCTTTGGATTCAAACACTCCAAATCAAGATTGGCATCCAAATATTTGGCCTCCTTTTACTCAAATCAATACCAGCAAACCGCAAATAGAAGTAACTCATGGTAAAGATGCCCTCCTATTTACTAAAGATCCTAAAAAAGAGCTGATAGATGCAATAAGTAGTTGGTGGGTAACTCTTCATGGCCATAGTAACGAATACATTGCGAATGCCATTTTCGATCAAGCAAAAAACCTTGAGCAAGTTATCTTTGCTGATTTCTTACATCCGCAGGCAAGAAAATTGGCAGAAAGGCTTAGTAAATTAACAAAACTAGAACGATTATTCTTTTCTGATAACGGTTCTACTGCAGTGGAAGTAGCTTTAAAAATCGCCTTCCAATCATGGCAAAATAGAGGAGAGACAAGATCTCAAATAGTAGCTTTTGATGGTGCATATCATGGCGATACATTTGGTGCAATGGCACTAGGTGAAAGAAATATTTTTAATGAAAATTTCGATGATCTTATGTTCCCAGTTAGGAGAGTCCCATGGCCTTCAACTTGGATTAATGATGATGAAGTAGAAAACAAAGAAAATGAAGCAATCCAAAAATTAGAAACTCTTCTTAAAACTCCTACAGTAGCAGTCATCCTTGAGCCACTTGTTCAAGGAGCAGGAGGAATGAATATGGTTAGGGCTCAGTTTATTAAAAAAGTTTCAGAAACTGTAAAAAATAATAATTCTTTGTTAATTGCCGATGAAGTATTAACTGGGTTTGGAAGATGTGGAAGCCTTTTCGCATTTCAAAAAGCAAAAATCATTCCTGATTTAATAAGTATCTCAAAAGGCTTAACTGGTGGATTTTTACCAATGGGAATAACTTTATGTAAAGAAAAAATTTTTCAATCCTTTATTGATGATTCCCCAAAAAAAACTTTTTGGCATGGACATAGTTTTACTGCTAATCCTTTAGGTTGTGCTGCGGCAAACGCTAGCCTTGATTTATTAGAAAAAGAACCAAACAAATATCTTTCATTTGAAGAAAAACATTTATCTCATTTAATTAAATTTAAAAAATTACCTTATATAAAAAAGATAAGAGTATCTGGAACCATTGCTGCCTTCGATTTAGAAATTGGGAATAAAAGAGGTTATTTTAATAATATTGGGAAAGAAATCAAGAGTCTAGCGATGGAGGAAGGTTTATTTATTAGGCCCCTCGGGAATGTTATTTACCTCTTGCCGCCTCTTTGTATAACAGATGATCAATTAGAAAAAAGTTACTGGATAATTAGTAAAATCTTAGACAATCTATAGATACAAATTTAAGGTCCCTGAAGTATTGCATTTTCCACATCTTCTCTATTAATGCAATAAGAAAATAGTCTTTTAGTTTCTTGTCCTTCACTTTCCCAGATAACACATAAATCTTCTTGTTCAAAAATAATAGTTGCATTCCAATTTGAAAGTAAAAGATACCATTTAGATGGATTAGTAATATCCTTCAAAGCACCTAAATCAGTTAGCCACAATTCTAATGATTGAAGTGAATTTTGATTGATAGGTTTTTTAGAGGGATGCACAGACTTTTTTAAGAAATTATTTAATTAACCAAATGGGTATTGTATCTAATTCTTTTCCAGTAAAAGACGCAATAAAAATTGAACAAATCAAACTTATAGAAATGATGATAATCAAAAGAAATAACGAAAACAATTCTCCATTTGAAAAAGGTCTTCTATTCCCTATTAAATTTTGATTATTAGAATCCATTACTAAATTATTTAAAACATTAGTACTATTTTTACTTCTAGATTTTTCTTTTATTTTCTCATCATATATTTTCCTCAAATTAAAATTATTTAAATTTTCATAAGCCTCTAAAACTTCTTGAAATTTACTTTTCGCAACATCTATTTCTAATGAAGTTGTATCAGGATGCAACTCAATGGAAAGTTTACAAAATGCCTTTCTTAATTCATGATTTGATGCATTTTCATTTACACCTAAAATTTTGTAATAGGAAGTTTCCGATTTCAAAATAATCTTTTATTAATATTGTAATTCTAATAAATTTTTACTAAATAGAATGTATTTAATGCAAGGTAAAAATTTATATTTATAACGAAATGAAAAAACAAAACATTCCGAAAGAGATTTCTGAATTCATAACTAAAGAAGAAATAGTTATGTTTCAAGAATTACAAATTAAAATTGCAGAATTAAACAATAAAACCAATCTAACAAGATTAATTAAAGGGGATGATTATTGGATATCTCAAGTATTTGACAGCATTTGGCCATTTAAAACTTTCCCGAATATTAATTTTGATAATAAAAAGTTTTTAGATATTGGATCTGGTTGTGGCTTCCCTGGTTTAGCTTATGCCATAACTCATCCTAATTCAGAGATATACCTGATTGATTCTTCAAAAAAGAAAACAGATGCGCTAAAACTCTTAATTAAAGAGATCAATTTCAAAAACAATATTCATATAATCAATGATCGTATTGAAAACTTAGCCCATCAATCGTCAATGAGAAATAGTTTCAATATAGCTACCACTAGAGCGGTGAGTAATCCATCAACAGTTTCAGAATATATACTACCAATGCTAAAAAAAGAAGGGTTAGGAGTTTTATATTGTGGCAAATGGACTGATGAAGAAAATAAAAATCTGGATAAAACCTTAGAAATATTAGAAGGAAAATTTAAAGAGACAAAGAAGATTTTGTTACCAAGAAGTAAAGGTACCCGAAATATTATTCTTATTCAACCTAAAAATTTATGTCCTGAAATTTACCCACGAAAAATTGGCAAACCTGAGAAACATCCATTATGAAATTATTTTTTTGATAATCTTTTAGCAACTTGATCTCCAAACTTTTCTTTTAAGGTTCTCAATTTATTTATAACTTTTTTTGGATTTATATGGCCTTCTAAAACTTTTAATAATTGACCTTCAGCAACATCCACATCTATTAAATTGGCGTTACATCCTGGGAACCAATGACTTCCATTACCTAGCAATTGATATCTAGCCCTTGCAAATCCTTCCATATCCAACGAATCTATTAAATTTGAAAGCCAAAGCAAAACGGGAATATTAATATTTCCTGGCGTATATTCCCAACTCGGTAAATTTCTATTCCAATTTTGATACCACTCTAAGCCTAAAGCACTAATTGATTCCTGTCTTAATCTTTTTATTATCTTTGGAACATACTTCTCAGATTCTGATAGCAACGAGACAGCTTCTAAATGAAGATCAAAATCTGCCTCTTTTGCAATACCGACACTAAGAGTGTGGACGTTTTTATTTCTTAAGCAAAAAAGATCATTGAAAACTATAGGATGAAGTGGCTTACAAAATTCCAACATTTTTATTGAAGGAGTATGAAGATGTCCCCCTTTATCCGTGGGACTTATTATGAAAACCCCAAGATCATACTTATTTGCTAAATTTATAGCCTTTGTATTTTCTTGATTGATGAAATACCAGTGCAAATTTACATAATCAAATAAGTTTGTTGATATAGCCTTCTCAATAAGTGAAGATTTTCCATGGGACGAAAATCCAATAGATCCAATTAAATTTTCTTTTTGCAAATTCCTTAAAATGTCAATACAACCTCCATCTTTAACAGCCTGATGTAAATGTTGATCTGTATTAATGCCATGTATTGCTAGCAAATCAATTCTTTTAACTTTCAATTTTTCCATACTTGTCATAACATCTCTCTCAAAAATTTCTGGATCACTATTTGGAGGAATCTTTGTTTGAATAATGTTTGGGATTTTTTTAGTATTTTGAAAACCTATTCCTAATTGCACCTCAGAAGTTCCATAATACTTAGCAGTTTCTATATGATGTAAGCCATATTTGTTTGCCATGTTTAATATATTTTCTACTTTATTTTGTTCTTCATATGAAATCTCAGAAAAATCTAATTGATCCCAACTTTTTTGAAATCTCATACCACCCAAAGATAAAATAGGCATCTTCAGATTGGTTCGACCAAATCTACGATATTCCATTTTTAAAATTAATGCTTATTCATTCTTGGGGGTTTTCCAAATGATTGAAACATATCCCTATCGAGACTATTCTCTAAATCTTCCAATTCTTCAAACTTGACCCAGTTAATACAATCAACAGGACATGTATCTATTGCTTCTTGTATAAGATCAATACTATCTCCGTCTTGTCTAACAGCTCGACTTCTACCATGAAATTCATCAACTATGAAAGTGTTTGAAGCAACGTGTACACAATATTTACAACCAATACACTTAGCCTCATCAACCCATACAGCTTTTTCGGCTAACTGACCGCCTAAAACAGCCTCCCAGCCTGTAATTTCGATATTCTCTGCAACGTTATCCAATGGATCAGTAAAATCCATACTCTGCCATTAGTTATCCCACTTGGTTAAAACCAATTCAATAGAACCGTCATTTTTGTTTTTTTGTTCAACAATTTGATAACCATCCTCTTTTGTTTTGGAAATAATTGTTTGGTAAGCATACATTTGAGTAACTTTAGAAATAAATCTTTCTACTGGTAGCTCAAATTTCCATAGATCAAGATCGGTAACTAATTCATATGCATTTGAATTATTGTCCCATTTAAATCCAATTTTAGTATCTCCAGGTAAATTCATACTTATATCAACAGCTGTAAATTTGCCCCTATAGCCTTTAACAAACTTTTCTTCTTGATTAATATTATAACCGAGGTTATTTAAAGCCTTAATTAATGGCTCTGCTTCTTTGAGCTGCGTTTTAATCGTACTAAAATGTGACATTAGATTCCTTGTTATGTTGATTTAAGTTTTCATTTTGATGAGAGATGAAAGCATCAGATGTTTTATTCTTTACTGTTACTTTGCCGAGAGCATCTTCAAGATTTTTTGTAACTTCATTACATGAATTACCAGTAAATCCTTCAACAGTCTCTTCAACTCTTCCGTCTTGATGAATTTTGAATCTCAATGTTTTTTGAGGCATTAAATTCAAGTACTGAATGTTTTAACTTTAAATATAATAACGAAAAAATTTTGTTTCAGTTGGTACAAGTTAATTAATTTTTAATTTTTATATTGAATATCTGATATATTTATTTTGAGCTACATTCTACGAAAAATAAATTAAGAAATTTAATTATAAAAACCTTGCATCCCCATTGAATCCAAGGCAGTTTTTGCTTCTTCCATAACGGATGGCTCTTTATCGAAAAGGGCTATCTTGGTACATTCATCAACGAAACTTTCTTGAAATGTATTGTTTAATTTTTCGTACAACCTACACAATGACCAAATGCAATTACTTCTTACACCTGATTCATTATCTATCTTTAAACTTATTAAAAGCTGTTCTGCTGCTAATTGAGCGTTTTCCAGAGAAACATTTCCAATTTCAGCTAAAGAACTAGATGACCATAACCTTACTGCAGCTACATCGTTCTTTAAAGCACTAATTAATGGCTGTAAAACAATTTGGTCATCATAATTAGCTAAGCTCCATGCAGTCGCCCTCCTAACATAAGCATTATCATCAGTCTCCAAAAGGCTGACAAGTTTCTTTACTGCGCTAGGACATGGATTACGACCTAAAGCATATACCGCACTCATTCTTTCAACAGGGCAAGGTTGATCAAGTAATGGTAACAAAAGGGGAAAAGATCTTTTATCTCTATATTCACAAAATATTCTTAACCCCTGTATTCTTTCTTCTCTGTTACCTTCAAGCATTTTTAAAGCTTCATTGCACTCTTGAGTTATATTGAAACCTTTTGAAAAAGCATCTTCATCAATTTGCTCTAAAGGATCTATTTCAATCTCTAAAGCCAATTCTCTCGCTAAAACATCTGGATCAACTGCAATTTCAGCTAGACTTTCTTTTTTAGGATCCTTATTTTTTGTCATTTTCAAAAACTAAAAATATTAATTTATGGGAGCAGGCGACATCATATCTCCTGGCAACCAAATTCTTGCACTAACTGCAAAGAAAGCAATCCCAAAAAGTGCGACGATAGCGAAAGGTAAAATTTTTGTCTTAATAAAACCCAAAGATTCAAAATTATTTAAGTCAATAATAACCTGTTTAATATACTTTTAAAGAATTATTCTTAGATAATATTATTTATTTCTTGCATTTTGTCTTAACTGACCACATGCTGCATTTTTATCTAAACCTCTACTTTTTCGAAAGCTAACAGTGATACCATTATTAGAAAGTCTAGATTGAAATAATTGAAGATTTTTTAAAGATGCTCGTTTAAATTCAACCTCATCAATTTGGTTGTACTGTATTAAATTGACGTGGCATTGAAAACCTCTTAGCAAATTACTCAATTCGTTGGCATGTTCTAATTTGTCATTAACCCCACTTAGCATTAAATATTCAAAACTTACCCTCCGACCAGTATCTTTTACAAATTGCTTAGAGTCTTCAATTATATTTTTGATCTCGTAGTTTTTTGCGCTTGGTATTATGGTTTCCCTTGTTTTCTGATTTGAAGCATGTAGGCTAATTGCTAATGTAAATTGACAATTACCTAAAATTTGAAAAGACCTTGCTGATAATTTACTCATCATTTTTGGAACAGCAACTGTGCTTACAGTTATCTTTCTCTGACTAATCTGAAAATCCTCATTTATTGATCTTATTGACAAAAGCAATTCATCAATATTCAACAATGGCTCGCCCATTCCCATGAAAACAATATTAGTCACTTTTCTATTCATTTCATTTTCAATAAATAAAATTTGATCTAAGATTTCACTTGCTTTTAAAGATCTCTTCAAACCCTCTTTCCCCGTTGCGCAAAATTTGCAGTCCATAGGACATCCAACTTGACTCGACAGACATGCAGTTAGCCTTTTTTCAGTGGGTATGCCGACACACTCAATGCTTTCATTATCATTTGTAGACAGTAACAACTTTAAAGTGCCATCATTGGCCAACTTTTTTTCTTGAAAACTAAGTTCACTTACTTTAAAACCATCATCCTTTAACTTTTTTCTGAAATCTAAAGGTAAAACTTCTATTTGATCAATATTTTTATTCTTATTTCTATAGTTATATATCCAACTGTAGATTTGGCGACCTCTAAAAGCAGCCTGGCCATAATCTAAAGCTATATTTTCTAAATCTTTAATGCTACTTCCAAGAAGATTTTTCAAATTATTAATTCTTTAGTTAAAAACTATTTTCACCATAACAGCAAACCATGTTTTAAAAAGAATTCTGTAAGAATAAGCGCAATAAATCCAATCATGGCCGCTCTTCCATTAAGTCTTTCATTATAAAAATGAAATCCATAACGGGGTAATTTTCTTTTGGGGACAATCTCTGGCTTAATCATGACTTCCGAATTAAAAATCTATTCTAGTCACTAAAAATGATAATAGATAGTATTTATTCATCAGACAGAAGCCCCTCCTCTTGTAATCCCTCCAATGCAGCAGGATCTGGTAATTGATCTTCAGAAAATTGATTTTCAGCACTAGGTCTTGCAAAGGCAGCAAAATTACTTGAAGAGGGATCGATTCCATGTCGGTTTCGCGTAGTCTCCAAATCTTCATCACTAGGATCGTCAAGAATTGCAGTAGAGCTTACAGCAGGTGATTGTGGCATATCAACTGTATAGTCTGGCCTTAAGTTCTGTGCTCTTCTATATCCACCTGATTCTTCAGCAAGAATATCGGGATGGGGACCTGCCTCTGAGGCTAATTCCTCTACAAATCCGCTAAACCCAGTACCTGCAGGTATTAGTCTACCGATAATAACATTTTCTTTTAAACCTCTTAACCAATCAGATTTACCTTCAATTGCGGCTTCTGTAAGAACCCTTGTAGTTTCTTGGAATGATGCTGCTGATATAAAGCTATCTGTATTAAGAGAGGCTTTAGTGATACCCAACAAAACAGGAGTGAATTCTGCTGGCGCTCCTCCTGTAATTGCCATTGCTTGATTTGTATCTTCCACTTGCCTCAACTCTATAAGTTCGCCAGGCAAGAGAGTAGTATCCCCAGCATCTTCTATACGAACTTTACTTGTCATCTGTCTAACAATAACTTCAATATGTTTATCATCGATTGCGACACCCTGTGATTTATAAACGTTTTGTACTTCGTTTACCAAACTTCTCTGTAGTTTTGATATAGATTCTCGAGCTGCATCTATTAAAGGTTTTTGATCTCTTATATCGCTAAAGTAACAATCTAATAATTCATGCGGATTAATTGGTCCGTCAGTTAAAACTTCTCCACCTGTAACTTGTTGTCCATCACTGACCATTATATTTTTCCCTGGTAATAGTTGATATTCGTTTACTAAATCATCTTTTTCAATCACCGATAAAGAAACTGATTCTTCATCATTACCTTGTTTGATCTGAACAACTCCAGATTTGTTACACAAGATAGCAGAATCTCTGGGTCTCCTAGCTTCTAATAATTCTTCAATTCGAGGCAATCCTTGAACAATATCTCCAGTTTTCTGCCTTTCAAAAACGAGTAACGCCAAACCATCTCCCCTGAGGACTAAATCTCCGTCTTCAACATGTAAAACTGAATCAGGAGAAACCATATATGGCCTGCCAATTCTTAAGGTCACTGAACTGCTAGAAACTTCTTCAATTTCTCCACATGAAATAGCTTTTTCAGAACCACTAATAGGATCACCATCAACTACACGATCACCGACTTTAACAACAGCTTTATTGCTAATCTTAATTTTAATCTTATCTTCTTCTCTTTCTACGATTAACCTTCTTATGGGATCATCCTCAACAACATTTGGTAATTGAACCAATCCCTTTTCTTTACAAAGAATTTGAGTAGTAGCTATTACATCTCCTGCTTTAACTAATGTATTATTTTTGACTTGCAATTCTGTATGTGTTGAGCCATGACTAGAATCAGACATAGTGTCTCTTCTAACAAGAATAGACTCTAAAATGACTAAATTTAATCGATTAATTGAAGCATCATTTTCATCTTCCATCGACTCGACATCAATAGTCATTTGAGGAGTAGCATTAAAGCTTTCAATACTTAAATGTGTTCTAAGCAATTCAACTCCGTCTACTGATTTTATCAATTCACCATCTTTGTAGGTAAGTCTTTGGATAGCTTTTAAGCCTAAATGTGGTCCTTTTTCCTGCTTAACATGTGATAAATTGGGTAATTGTGCTTGATCAGGAATATTGAATTCTTCTACAGTTCTTAATAATAAGCCTCTACCTTTTGATGTTTCTAATTTCTGAACAAATAATATTTCTTTATTATCAATACCATCCAAAATCTTTTCGCCAGGATTTACTAAATTGCCTTCTTCTGTAAATCTATTCAAAACTTCTTCATCATCACACTCATGAAAAGTTCCATTTCTTACAGTTATTTCACGGAGAATATCATTTTTCTGAGTCACCGTAACAATTCCTGATGTTTGACTAAAAATATCTTTTACAACTTCAGTTCCTGCTTCAATCCATTTCATATCCTCAGTCATTAGAAGGGATATATCCTTGTTGATTTCATGTGTCTCCTGGGGAATCCAAAGCAACGTTCCGCCTTGACTAACTTCAAAACCATTTTTAGATGATCTTGCTTTTTTGACACTTAATCCCGGTGAGTATTTGACTAGCCCGCCAGTTTTTGTGCGGAACCTTTCATCTGTTAAATCTGCTATAACCTGACCATTACTAACTTTACTACCAGGAGCAGTGTTCAAACGATATAAAGTTCCATCACTAGATTCCAAATTATAAATTTGGCCTGAGTGTGTAGATTCTTCAATTAATTTAAAATTATTTAAAGACATTGAAGTAGTAACAATTTGAACTTCTCTCGAATCTCCTACTGATTCTCTTAATCGAACTTGGCCACCAAACTCACTTGATTGACTTGCCTCTGCTAAAACAGTTCCTTCAACTACAGACTTTCCAGATGAGACAACTGGTCTTGCATTAGGTGGTAAGTTATAAACATCTCCAGCTAAAACCCATAAGCGGCCCAACCTTTGTGCTTTTAAAGTAATATTTCCCTGTCTATCTGTAACCTCCTTTGGTTGAATAACCTTGTCGTACTTGACTTGCCCAGCCAAATCACAAACAACATCTTTTGTTGCTTTTTCCACGCTCTTCTTAACAGCTCCAGCAATAATTTGAGCAACTGTAATATCAGAACTAATTTCTTCACCATCATCTACGAATAAGAGTGATCCACTAGAAACTTCAACTTTTTGAGACTTGTTAGAATTATTTCCTTGAGGAACTATTTTTAATATAAAATCAACTTCCGCTTGTTTAGCTTCTACGCCATGTGGAGTCCTATAACCTCTAACCTTCGCTTTTGAACTAAATTCGACTCTACCAGAAATCTTTGATCTTACTACTCCACTTTCAGCAGTTGATACCCCTCCAGTATGGAAAGTTCTCATTGTCAATTGAGTCCCCGGTTCCCCAATAGATTGAGCTGCAATAATTCCTACTGCCTCACCCAAGTCAACCAGATGATTATGAGCCAAAGCCCATCCATAACATCTCCTACAAACCGATCTATTCGCTTCACATGTTAATGGCGATCTTATTTTTACTTTTGTAATAGATGCTGTCTCAATTTTTCCTGACAATGCAGGATCAATTGCAGTATTTTGAGGAATAATTAATTTTTCTTCAGAATCTAAAATGTCCTCAGCGGTAAGTCTACCAAGAAGCCTTGCTCCAAATTTACCATCTTCAGCTTCAACAACTATTGATCTTTCTGTTCCACAGTCTTCTTCTCTAACAATTACATCTTGAGCAACATCAACTAATCTTCGAGTCAAATAACCAGAATCTGCAGTTCTCAAGGCAGTATCTACTAAGCCTTTCCTTGCTCCATAAGAAGAAATTACATATTCAGTAACAGTCAGTCCCTCTCTAAAGTTTGTTCTTATTGGCAGGTCAATGATTTCTCCTTGAGGATTAGCCATCAATCCTCTCATACCAACAAGTTGTCTCACCTGAGACATATTACCCCTTGCTCCTGAATTGGCCATCATCCAAACGGAATTTAGAGGATCATTTTGATTGAAATTATCCTTAACAGCGTCCACTAATCTTTCATTAGTTTCAGTCCATGTATCAATAACTTTTGTATGTCTCTCAACTTCTGTAATTTCACCAAGTCTATAGCATTCTTCTGTAGCAGATATTTGCTCTTCAGCTTGTCCTATCAAATCTTGTTTAGCTGCAGGAACTTTTAAGTCATCTACTGAAATGGACACTGCAGCTTGAGTAGCATATTTAAAGCCTAAGTCCTTTAAATTATCAGCCATGGCTGCGGTTATAGCAGTGCCATGAGTTTTATACGCCCAAGAGACTAAATTTTTTAATGCTTTCTTATCAACCACTTTATTCTTGAAAGATGGAGGAGTCTTAGCTAAAGGAGGCATTGTAAGTGGAATATTCTTTTTTGAGTTTTTCGTAGTTTTACGTACTCTGGAAGTTTTTTTTGGTTTAGATGATGTCATGATTTTTAGATGAATGAAAAATAGTTTTAAAGATTACGTTTTAGATACAGAATCAATGATGGTATAGTTCATAACTACTCTCCCTACAGTTGTCAAAACAAATCTACTAATTAAATTATTCTGTGAGTCAAATCTGTCTCTTCTTAACTTCCACATTTCTAATCTTGAGCCATCTTCTAGCTCTTCAATTTTTTGTGGTTTACTCATTTCGTCCTCATCTTCAACTTCTCCATTAAATCTAACCCATACCCATTCATGTAAGCTGAGTCTTTTATCTTCAAACGCAAAAATAACATCCTCTAGTGAAGCAAAAGTAGATTTATTATCTCCAAAATCAGGTTTTTGATAATTAGGTTGCAGAGCAGTCAGATAATAAGATCCCAAAACCATATCCTGTGATGGAGTAACAATTGGTTCCCCAGTAGCAGGAGAGAGAATGTTATTACTAGCCAACATCAGCATGCGTGCTTCAGTTTGTGACTCTAAAGCTAAAGGAACATGAACTGCCATTTGATCACCATCAAAGTCAGCATTAAATGCAGGACAAACTAAAGGATGAAGTTGAATTGCTCTACCTCCAACTAATTTTGGTTCGAAAGCTTGAATTCCTAACCTATGAAGAGTAGGCGCTCTATTTAAAAGAATTGGGTGGCCTTCAATTACTTCCTGAAGTACTTGCATAACTTCATCATCAGCTTTTTGTATTAATTTTTTTGCAGCTTTAATATTATTCACAATATTCTGGCGAATTAATCTATGAATTACAAAAGGTTGGAAGAGCTCAATCGCCATTTCCTTTGGAAGACCACACTGATGCATTTTTAATTTAGGGCCCACAACTATTACAGATCTTCCTGAATAGTCAACACGCTTACCGAGAAGATTCTGTCTAAATCTTCCTTGTTTTCCTTCAATGATGTCACTAAGGGACTTAAGAGCTCTATTGTTTGCTCCAACAACAGTCCTTCCCCTCCTTCCATTATCTATAAGAGCATCAACTGCCTCTTGAAGCATTCTTTTTTCATTTCTTACGATAATTTCAGGAGCTAAAATTTCTTGTAGCCTAGCTAATCTATTATTTCTATTTATAACTCTTCTGTAAAGATCGTTTAAATCAGAAGTTGCGAATCTTCCCCCATCAAGCTGGACCATAGGTCTAAGATCTGGAGGTATCACTGGAATTGCATCTAGGACCATCCATTCTGGTTTTGCATTAGTTGCAATGAAATTATCAATAACTCTTATCCTTTTAATAAGTTTTGCCCTTTTCTGTCCCTTACTTTGTGTAATTTCTTCTCTCAGCTCCTCGGCAATCTGATTTAGATCAAGGTCTTCAAGTAACTGCTTAAGGGCCTCGGCACCAATACCAACAAAAGGCTCATTCTCAATAGTTGAATCTTCAGCATAGATTTCATCTTCAATTTCCAACCATTCATCTTCAGTGAGTAATTGCTTATATTTGAGTTCTTTATGATCACCCGGGTCTAAAACAACATAACAATTAAAATAAACTATTTGTTCTACATCTCTTAGTGGAATATCCAAAAGGATAGCAACGTAACTAGGAATTCCCTTCAAATACCAAACATGGGAAACTGGAGCAGCAAGTTTTATATAGCCCATCCTATGTCTTCTTACTCTACTTTCAGTTACTTCAACCCCACACCTTTCACAAACAATCCCTCTATGTCTAACTCTTTTATATTTACCACAATGACATTCCCAATCTTTAGAAGGCCCAAATATCTTTTCACAAAACAATCCATCCATTTCTGGTTTAAGAGTCCTGTAATTAATAGTTTCAGGTTTTGTAACTTCCCCCACCACTTGTCCATTGGGTAATGTCCTCTGTCCCCAATCCATTATTCTTTGTGGAGAAGCTATTGAAATTTTGACGTAATCAAAGTGATTTTCAGTTCTTAAGTTGCTGTTTGTCATTTTTGGAAAATTTAAATTAAAAGTTTTTAATTGAATATTTAATCTTCCTCATATTCAGAGGTTCCTAGTGATTCGTAAGTCGGCCTCGATGGAGTATTCCTTCTCGGATTTATATCTTGCATTAAATCCACCTCTTTTCCTTCATCTGTATAAACCCCAATATCTAGACCTAGAGATTGTAACTCTCTCATTAGAACTTTGAATGATTCAGGAGTACCAGGCCTAGGGATTGGTTTACCCTTCACTATTGCATTAAGAGCTTCATTTCTTCCTTGCATATCATCAGATTTAACTGTTAATAGTTCTTGAAGAGTATAGGCTGCTCCATAAGCTTCAAGAGCCCAAACTTCCATTTCTCCAAGCCTTTGTCCACCTTGCTGAGCTTTACCGCCCAAAGGCTGTTGAGTAACCAAAGAGTAAGGACCAGTAGACCTTGCATGAATTTTGTCATCCACTAAATGCACTAACTTAAGGAAATGAGAATATCCAACCGCAACTGGCTGATCAAAAGGTTCACCAGTTCTACCATCTTTAAGTAATAACTTTCCAGGATCTTCAGGATTATAAATCCATGCTTTACCTGGCTGTTTTGAAGCTTCCTCTAAAAATGCTTGAACAGTCTGATGTGATTTTTCAGCACCATACATTTCATCAAATGGGACAACTTTAACCCTACAATTTAAGTTGGAAGCTGCCCAGCCCATCAATAATTCAAAAACTTGACCTACATTCATCCTACTTGGAACTCCCAAGGGATTAAGAACTATGTCTACAGGTGTTCCGTCAGGTAAATAAGGCATATCCTCTCTTGGCAGGATTCTACTTATAATTCCTTTATTGCCATGTCTTCCAGCCATTTTATCGCCTACCTGTATTTTTCTTCTCTGGGCTACATAAACTCTAACAACCATATTTGCGCCTGGAGGTAGCTCATCACCCTGTTCTCTAGTATATATTCGAACATCTAGAACCCTTCCTTTTTCTGTCTTCGGAACCCGCAAGGAGTTGTCTCTAACATCTCGAGCCTTTTCTCCGAAAATAGCTCTCAAAAGTTTTTCTTCAGGTGGTTGATCTGATTCGCCTTTTGGGGTAACTTTTCCTACCAAAATATCACCACTTTCAACAAAAGCGCCAATCCTGATTATTCCCATTTCATCAAGATTGTTCAAGCTATCTTCAGAAATATTGGGAATCTCTCTTGTAATTTCTTCAGGCCCTAGTTTTGTTTGTCTTGCCTCAATTTCATATTTTTCAATATGTACTGATGTATACAAATCATCAGTGACCATCCTCTCACTAACAAGAATAGCATCTTCGTAGTTGTAGCCCTCCCATGGCATATATGCAATTAAGACATTCTGTCCTAGTGCTATTTCCCCTCCTTCACATGCAGATCCATCTGCTAGCACTTGGCCAGATATAACTTGATCTCCAATGTTTACAATTGGTCTTTGATTTAGACAAGTATCTTGATTTGATCTTTGATATTTTTGAAGATAATGAAAATGTTCATTACCATCCTCGCCCTTAACAACAATCTCATTAGCGTCTACATAAGATACAGTTCCATTAACTTTTGTGATAGGAACCATTCCCGAATCTCTAGCAACTTGTGATTCTAAACCTGTACCAACTAAAGGACGTTCTGGCCTAAGCAATGGAACAGCCTGGCGCTGCATATTAGATCCCATCAAAGCTCTATTTGCATCATCATGTTCCAAGAAAGGGATAAGTGAAGTTGCAACTGAAATTACCTGAACAGGGGAAAGTTGAACATAATCAACTTGCTCAGGAGGTACTTTTTCAAAATCTTGCCTGTATCTTACGGGTATTAAATTTGCAAGAATATTTCCATCCTTGTCAGTTGCAACATCTCCTGGGGCGACCCTGCACTCATCCTCTAGATCAGCCGAAAGATAAATAGGATCACCGTCTTTATTGACTTTACCGTTATTAACTTTCCAAAACGGAGTTTCAATAAAACCATACTCATTTACTCTTGCGTGGGTAGCTAAAGAGTTTATAAGACCTGCATTAGGACCTTCAGGAGTTTCAATAGGACATAATCTCCCATAATGTGAAGGATGTATATCTCTTACAGCAAAGCCTGCTCTTTCTCTTGTTAAACCTCCAGGACCTAAGGCTGAGATTCTTCTTTTATGTGTTAATTCAGCTAGAGGATTAGTTTGATCCATAAATTGACTTAATTGACTGGATCCAAAAAACTCTTTTATGGCAGCAACCAAAGGTTTAGGATTGACTAGTTGAGCAGGAGTCAGAGAATCTGTTTCACCAACAGTCATTCTTTCTTTAATAATTCTCTCTAAACGGTTAAGCCCAACCCTCACTTGATTTTGAAGAAGTTCTCCTACAGATCTAACCCTTCGATTACCTAAGTGATCAATATCATCCAAACTCGCACCACCAATATCCAATTCTAGGTTAATTAAATAATCAATTGTAGAAAGAACATCTTCATGAGTAAGTGTCCTCACATCATCTGGTACTGTGAGCCTCAACTTTTTATTTATTTTATATCTACCAACTCGGCCTAAATCATATCTTTTGGGATCAAAAAATCTACTGAATAATAGCTGTTGTCCACCAGAGACAGATGGTGGTTCACCAGGACGAAGCTTCTTATAGAGCTCAAGTAAGGCCTGATCTTCAGAATTTATCCCCTCGTCATTAGCTGATTCAATTGAGTTTTGATAAAACTCAGGATGCCTAAGTTTATCGACAACATCATTATCAGAAAGACCCATAGCTCTCATAAGAACATGAGCATTAATTTTTCTAGTTTTATCAACTCTTACATAAAGTAAATTATTTTTGTCAGTCTCGAATTTTAACCATGCACCTCTATTAGGAATAACACTCGCGTTGTAAGTTCTTCGACCATTTTTATCCTGTTCATCTTTGAAATATACTCCTGGACTCCGAACAATTTGATTAACAATTACTCTTTCGGCACCATTAATAATAAAAGTTCCTCTTTCGGTCATTAATGGTAATTCACCGATAAAAACTTCTTGTTCTTTAATTTCTCCAGTCTCTTTATTAATCAATCTGCAAGTGACATACATTTGTGAGGCAAATGTTGCATCTCTTCTTTTTGCCTCTTCAACATCGTGCCTAGGTCTTTTTAGCCTGTACTCTTCACCAATAAAATGCAATTCTAATTTACCTGTGTAATCAGAAATAGGCGAAAAGTTTTGTAATTCTTCTATTAAACCCTTTTCCAAAAACCATTTAAAGCTTGCTCTTTGTACTTCAACTAAATCTGGTAGATAAGTACCTGTTTTTGCTACCTGTAAAGCGCTACTGCTCATCCAAGAAAACCTGCGATTATGTGAGATTTACTACTTACTTTTAATCTACTCAATCTTAAGTTATTTAACTTTTCTTTTAATTTGAAATCAATCATTAAATCTCGATTTCAACAAAAAAATCAATTTAATAAATGAACTAAAATTTTAGCCAAATGGTCAAAAACCATTCATTTAAAAGTTAAAACTAAGAAATCAAGAAAAAATTGCCAGTAATTTCTTATATTAGCAGCTGTGGTGTCAACTTAACAAGTCAAATTTAAACAAATCTTCAGCATTCTTTGATGACTGTTTAGCGATTGTAATTAATTCCGTTGATCTTAAATCTGCCATAAAGTTGGCAACATTTTCAACAAATGCAGGTTCATTTCTTTTACCCCTATGGGGAACAGGAGCCAAAAAAGGGGAATCAGTTTCAATTAAGTATTTATCATTTGGGACTATCTTGGCACACTCATGAATTTCATATGCTTTTGGGAAAGTTACTATTCCACTAAAACTTATATAAAAACCAAGATCCAAGAATTGCTTCATTTCTCTTGGCGTCCCTGTCCAGCAATGAAGTACTCCTTTAGGACATTTTCCCTTTTTAGAGAGGTCATTACATATCTCGATCATTTCATTTGCAGCATCTCTGCAATGGATAATTACAGGCAATTCAAGTTCAAAAGCTAACTCCATTTGAGGAATAAGAGCATTAATTTGCTGTGTTTTATTTTCATTTTTAAAAAAATCTAGGCCTAATTCCCCAATAGCTACAACTCTTCTATCTTCTTGAGCTGATTTTCTTAAAAGAGATATGGAACTTAGTTCCCATTTTTCTGCTTCTAGCGGATGTAAACCAACTGAATAGTAAATTTCATTAAATTCATTGGATATTTTTTTCAACTTAGGAATTTCTGTTAATTCACAACATGCATGAACTAATTTTTTTACACCTTTTGAACGCAATCTACAAACAACATCTTCAAGATCTTTATCAAAATTTTCGAATATTAAATGACAGTGCGAGTCTATGAGTTCAATATCGCTCATAATTATGATCCGCCTTTTTACTGTGTGGCAAGAGTAGTTTTTACTAAATTGTTAATTTTTGATTTTCTGTTAGCCCCATTATTCTTATGAAGTACATTTTTCTTAACCGCCTTATCAATTAAACTAAAAGCCTTATTAAGACTTGTTTTCACTAAATCTTTATTCTCATCATTGGGGTCTTTTTTATATTTTTCGCAATTCTCTAAGGTTTTTTTAGTCAATGTTCTTACTGTAGATTTATATGATTTATTAATTAAACGATTTCTTTCTGCAATTTTTATTCTCTTTTTTGCTGATTTGTTATTGGCCACAGAGGGTACATAAATATAAGATTTATATCATAACAAATAAATCGACTACTAATCAATCATATATAATTTAGAAAGGTATTAAATTGGGTCGCGAGCCTTTCAATTTGAAAAATTTAGAAATGAGGATTATAAACAATAAAAAAGACGCTATCCAAGAATTAAAAAGGATTTCTTCTAGAACTAATTCAGAAAACAATAACAAGATAAATCTAATCGTCGAAGAAATTCTTCAAGAGGTAAAAACTTATGGGGATATAGCAGTTGAAAAATATACCAAAAAGTTTGATGGTTTCAACCCTGACCCTATGCAAATTAGTGAGGATCACTTAAAGGATGCATGGGATGAAATTGATAGCAATTTAAAGCGCTCACTTGAGGTGGCCCATAAAAGAATTAAAAAATTCCATGAAAAGGAAATTCCACAATCTTTCACTATAAAAGGTGAACATGGTGATACAGTTCAAAGGAGATGGAGACCAGTTAAAAATGCAGGTATTTATATTCCTGGAGGCAGAGCTGCTTATCCAAGTACTGTATTAATGAATGCAATACCTGCAAAAGTAGCAGGAGTAGAAGAAATTATAATGGTATCTCCTGGAAATAAAGAAGGGGAAATAAACAAAACTGTTTTAGCTGCAGCTCACTTATCAGGGATCAAAAAAGTTTTTAGAATTGGAGGAGCTCAAGCTATTGGTGCTTTGGCATTTGGCACAAATCAAATTAATAAAGTTGATGTTATTACAGGTCCAGGGAATATCTATGTAACTACTGCTAAAAAACTAATTTATGGCTCTACAGGCATTGATTCTTTAGCTGGTCCTAGTGAAATATTAGTCATTGCAGATGAAACAGCTCAAAGCACTCATATAGCTTCTGATCTCTTAGCGCAAGCAGAACATGATCCTTTGGCTTCATCAATACTTCTAACAACATCAAAGAACCAAGCGAAAGAAGTTTTAGAGGAACTTTATAAAAAAATAGATGATCATCCAAGAAAAGAAATTTGCATGCAATCCATAAAAAATTGGGGATTAATAGTTATTTGCGAGAATTATGAATTATGTATCGAACTGAGCAATAACTTTGCTCCAGAACATTTAGAAATTTTAGCTTTAGATTCAAAAAAGATTCTTGAAGGTATAGAGAATGCAGGAGCAATATTTTTAGGAAAATGGACCCCAGAAGCAGTAGGAGATTATCTGGCTGGACCAAATCATACTTTACCTACATCAGGAAATTCTAGATTTAGCGGTTCTTTAGGAGTTGAAACTTTTATGAAAAACACTTCAATAATAGAATTTAATGAAGAAAGTTTAAAAGTCAACAGTCTCGATATTATTAATCTTGCTGAGAGTGAGGGCTTACATAGTCATGCCAACTCAGTAAAAATAAGATTTGAAGATTAGCCAACTTTTGCGGGAGAGTAAGCAACAGGAATATTGTTTTCAATTTTACCAACCAATACTTTGTCTGTAAGGTCAATGAATAATCCATTTTCTAATACTCCTGGAATATTATTAATACTCTTTTCAATATCTTTTGGATTCTTAATACCATCATTAAACAATACATCTAGGATTAGATTGCCCTGATCAGTAACAACTGGGCCAGCTTTTTTAGTCGCCATTCTTAAAGTAGAAATGCCATTCATTTCTGAAATCACTTCCTGAACTTGTTTCCAAGCATTTGGAAGAACTTCTACAGGTAAAGGAAAAGATTGATTTAATTTTCGTACGAGTTTCGTTTCGTCAACAACAATCAACAATTGATTAGCTTTAGATGCCACTAACTTTTCTCTAACATGACATGCTCCTCCCCCTTTAATTAATTGAAAACCCGGATCAACTTCATCTGCTCCATCAATAGCTAAATCGATTTGAGAAACAGAAGCCAAATCAATAAGTGGGATATCCAGTTCGAGCGCTAAAACTTCTGATTGAAAGGAAGTTGCAACACCTTTTATATTTTGCAGTTTTCCAGAACGAATTGCATCAGCAAGGCTTTTTATCATAAGCACAGCTGTAGAACCAGATCCTAATCCGAGAATCATGTCACTCTTTACTTCCTCAATTGCTGCTTCAGCAACTATTTGTTTCATTTGAGTTTGTGAATTCAAAATCTTTTTTTCTATTGTTATAGATTATTAAATTTCAATGAGCGATTTATGTCAAACCTGGTAGAGGTTCTGGTTTGATATTTATCTTTATCTCTTTATTATCTCTTAAAACATTTAAAAGGAATACTTTTCCTATCTGAGCTTTTTCAACTTCATCTAGCAAAGCTTTAGGTTCTTCTATAGAGATGTTTTCGGCTGCTATAACTAAATCACCTCTTCTTAAACCAGCTTTTTCAGCAGGACTATTAGGTATGACTGATTGAATAAGAGCCCCATTTCGTTCAGGTAATTGGACTAATGAATTGGGGTCTTGATTATGTTCTTTAGCAATTCTAGGATTCAAAGAAATTAATTGAACCCCTAAATATGGATGAATAACTTCACCATTATTGAGAAGCTGATCAGAAACACTTTTAGCTAGATTAATAGGTATTGCGAAACCTAGACCAGCTCCAGGGCCACTTCTTACCAATGTATTGATTCCTATTACTTCACCATTAGAATTAATAAGTGGTCCTCCAGAATTCCCAGGATTTATTGCCGCATCAGTCTGAATAAGATCAAGCCTTTTATCTGAAAACCCTAGACTATTAATATCCCTATGTAAACTACTTACAATTCCTAAGGTAACTGTTTTTTCTAGACCATAGGGAGTACCTAGTGCTATTGCCCAATCTCCAACTTGAAGATCTTCAGAATTTCCAAGGGGAGCAAAACTAGAAAATGTAGATTCCTCAATTTTTACTAAAGCCAGGTCAGTTACTGCATCTGTTCCCAAAACTTGGCCATCGCAAATACTTCCATCTGCCAAAGTCACTAAAACATCATCAACTCTGTCTACGACATGAGCATTAGTAAGAACCAAACCATTCTCATTAATAATTACTCCAGAACCTTGACCTCTCTCTCTCTCAGGTGTAATTCCTTGCTCCCCAAGCAAATCCCTCAATAAAGGGTCCAGTAAAGTTGGATCAAATTGTTGCCTCTCAACGAATCGCTCAGTATCAATTTTTACCACTGCAGGTCCAACATTTCTAACCGCAGATGATACGAAATTGTGACTATCAGAAGAAGTCAAGGCTAAAACTTCAGCTCTTTGAGAGAAATTAACTAAACAAAAACAAACAATAATGAATATTTGGATTAAATTAATTAATTTAATCTTGAGAAACTTCATTTATTTAATAGTTTTTTAAAATTTATTGAGTAAATCTAATTGAAGAAATATATATTTGTTGTTTTTTTGTTTACATCCATAAAAATATAAATTTTTGAATTTTTTATAAAAAAAACTTTTTATATGTGAAAATAATTTTAAATCAATTTATATAAATAAATTTGAACAAAGAACAAAAAAGTAGACTAGAAAACCTTTTAGAAAAAGTTGCAAATGTATTGGATTACAAAATCTGCAGTGTAAATTTACAAACTAATCAGAATCCAATCGTTATTAAAATTATTATAAAAAAAACTAACGGTGATGATATTTCACTAGATGATTGTGCGTTATTTAATACCCCAGCATCTGAAGAAATAGAGAATTCAAATCTTTTAAAATGTTCATATGTGTTAGAAATTAGTAGTCAAGGGGTCAGTGATGAATTAACCTCAGAAAGAGACTTCAAAACTTTTAAGGGTTTTCCAGTTAATGTTGAGTTAAACCAGAAGAATTCAAAAATAAAATTTCTCAATGGTTTACTTTATGAAAAGTCTAAAGATTATTTAGCCATTAACATAAAAGGTAAGATTAAAAAAATCCCTTTTAATGAAGTACTCAAGATTAGTCTTTGCACATTAAAAGATTAATTAATTTTCAACCATTATTCAATTTCCCATCATAGATGGCATTAGTTATTCTACCAGGTTTAAACAATCTCATTGAGGACATTAGTGAGGAAAAAAAGTTACCTCCTAATATTGTGGAACTAGCCTTGCGCGAAGCTTTATTAAAAGGATACGAAAAATATAGAAAAACTTTTTACATTGGAGTTGTTGAAGATCCATTTGATGAAGAATATTTTAATAATTTTGATGTTGGACTAGATCTAGATGAAGAAGGTTATAGGGTATTATCGAGTAAAATAATTGTTGAAGAGGTTGAGAGCGAAGATCATCAAATATCTCTAGCTGAAGTTAAACAGGTAGCTGAAGATGCTCAAATAGGTGACACAGTTGTTTTAGACGTTACTCCAGAAAAAGAGGATTTTGGACGAATGGCTGCTTCAACAACAAAGCAAGTGTTAGCCCAAAAATTAAGAGATCAACAAAGAAAAATGATCCAGGAAGAATTTGCGGATTTGGAAGACCCTGTTTTAACTGCAAGAGTTATAAGATTTGAAAGGCAATCAGTCATTATGGGAGTAAGTTCTGGTATTGGTAGACCTGAAGTTGAGGCCGAACTTCCCAAGAGAGATCAATTACCTAATGATAATTACAGAGCAAATGCAACTTTTAAAGTATTTTTGAAAGAAGTTAGCGAAATAGCCAGAAAAGGACCACAACTTTTTGTCAGTAGAGCAAATGCTGGTTTAGTGGTTTATTTATTTGAAAATGAAGTCCCGGAAATTCAAGAAGGTACAGTAAAAATTGTTGCTGTTTCAAGAGAAGCAAACCCTCCTTCAAGAGGTGTTGGCCCAAGAACGAAAGTAGCAGTAGACAGTGTAGAACAAGAAGTGGACCCCGTAGGAGCGTGTATTGGGGCTAGAGGAGCGAGAATTCAACAAGTAGTTAATGAACTAAGAGGAGAAAAAATTGATGTTATAAAATGGTCATCTGATCCAATACAGTATATTTTAAACTCTTTAAGTCCTGCGAAAGTTGATCAAGTAAGACTAGTTGACCCAGCAGGGCAACATGCCCATGTACTAGTTCCTCCTGATCAATTGAGTCTCGCAATTGGTAGAGAAGGCCAAAATGTAAGACTTGCCGCAAGATTAACTGGTTGGAAGATTGATGTTAAAAACTCACATGAATACGATCAGAAAGCTGAAGATGCGGCAGTATCTGAATTAATCATTCAAAGGGAAGATGAAGAGAATCTCCAGCGAGAAGCTGAGCTAAGATTAGAAGCAGAACAAGCTGAGCGCGCTGCAGAAGATGCAAGATTAAGAGAGCTTTATCCCCTTCCAGAAGATGATCAAGAATATGAAGAAGAAGAACAATACGGAGAAGGAGACTTATCAGATAATGACCAATTAGAGACTCTTCAAGATAGTGAAATTGCCGCAAAAGAGGAGAGAAAGCGGTGATACAACAAAGACCTGTTTTGCGTATATGCATTTCATGTAGAAAAACATATGACAGGAAAAATCTTTTAAAGATTACCAAAGATCATAAGCAAGGCATTATGTTTCATAAGGGAATGGGGCGATCAGCTTACATTTGCAAGTCAAACAAATGTTACTCAGATTCCAAGATCAAAAAAAAGCTTCAAAAAGCTTTAAAAACATTTTTAGAACCTCAATTTATTGAAATTTTTGAAAAAGAAATTACAAGCTATAATGACTATCCCATTGAGGGAATATAATTAAATTAAATCCTCTTTAATTTCAAAAAGAGTACAAATCAGATTAAATGACTATCAGCGATAAAATCAGAATTTACGAACTTTCCAGAGACTTAAATCTGGAAAATAAAGATATATTGGATGCCGCTCAAAAACTCTCAATTTCAGTAAAAAGCCATAGCAGTTCTATTAGTGTAGAAGAGGCAAAAAAAATAAAAAATCTTATTAATAAAAAGAATTCAGATAAACAAATACTTTCTATTAATAAACCTTCAAATAAAAAAGATAATTACAAACAAAACAAAGAAGATAAATCTCCTGTCATTTCTTCTGTCAAAGGGAAACCTCTCAAAGATAATTCAAACAAAAAACAACTATTGAACAAACCTCTTAATAAGCCTGAGAGTCTAAAAGTAATTCCAAATCAACTTAAAAATCCCAATAAACCCAATATTTATAACAGTTCGCAATCTCAAGCAAATCTCACAAATCAAAATACAAAGAGTAAACCATCAGAACATTTCAACAAAGATAAAAAAACTTTCCGAAATAACACAATCCCACCTATCAAAACTCCGGCAAAACCGCCTATTCAACTTATTGCAAAGCCTAAAAATATAAATAATAATCTTAAATCTAATGAATCTTCCAAGAACATCCCCAATTCAGGAGATAAAAGAGAACTATCACTCAAACCTGATCAAAATAGGAACAAACCTAAACCAAAAAATTCTAATAATAGAAGAAACACCCCTGAGCTAGTAGGTGCCCCGATAAGAAGAGACGATCCTAATAAGCAAAATAACAAGCAAAACATTACTTTTAAACAAACTGTCTCCAACAGACCTGGTACTCCAAACAGACCTGGTACTCCAAACAGACCTGGCATGCCCAATAGGCCTGGATTAAGAAACAAACCAACAGATCAAGGCAGACCTGGCTCATTTAACAGACAAGCCAATCCAAATAGAGCTGGTGCTCCAAACAGACCTGGCATGCCCAATAGGCCTGGATTAAGAAACAAACCAACAGATCAAGGCAGACCTGGCTCATTTAATAGACAAGCAAATCCAAATAGAGCTGGTGCTCCAAACAGACCTGGCATGCCCAATAGGCCTGGCTCAAGATTTAATAGTCAAAAGTCCACTGGGATTAGGAAACCAGTATCGCCTAATGAACTTTTACAACTTCAAAAAACTAATAAATCTGAAAAAGATACACTAGCTAAAACAAATAACCAAAAACAAAATATTGAGTCGCCTAAACAAAAGGCAAAAGCTCCTGCTAGTCGTCCAAATGCTGTCCCGAGTTCCAAAAAACCCCCTCATAGACCATTTTCAAACAGTTCAAAAAAACCAGGACGGAAAGATTGGGATGATAGTGCAAAACTAGAAGCACTAAGAAATAAAAATCCCCAGAAACAAAGGCAGAAAGTTCATATTATCGGAGAGAATGATGATTCATTAACATCTGAAACCAGTGGATATTCAGGCGAAAAAATTTCAATATTATCAGCTAGTTTGGCACGTCCAAAGAAAGAAAAATCTGAAGAATCTAAGTCTCATAAATCTACAAAACAATTCAAGAAAAAGAAAAAAGAGACCACAAGGCAAAGACAGAAAAGAAGAGCAATGGAATTAAAGGCTGCCAAAGAGGCCAAACAAGTCAGGCCTGAAATGATAATAGTTCCCGAAGATAATTTAACGGTTCAAGAATTAGCTGATAAATTAAGTCTTGAAAGTTCTGAAATAATCAAATCTCTTTTCTTTAAAGGAATAACAGCAACTGTAACTCAATCACTTGACTTAGCAACTATTGAAACAGTAGCAGAAGAATTTGGGGTACCTGTTTTGCAAGATGATATCCAAGAGGCCGCAGAGAAAACAGTAGATATGATTGAATCTGATGATTTCGATAGTCTAATAAAAAGACCGCCTGTTATTACAGTAATGGGTCATGTAGATCATGGGAAAACAAGTCTTCTAGATTCCATCAGAGAATCAAGAGTAGCATCTGGAGAAGCAGGAGGGATCACTCAACATATAGGCGCCTATCAAGTTGAATTTAAACACGAATCTAAAAAGAAAAAATTGACTTTTCTTGATACTCCTGGTCATGAAGCCTTTACAGCAATGAGAGCAAGGGGCACAAAAGTTACTGATGTGGCAGTACTTGTAGTAGCAGCAGATGATGGCTGCAGACCTCAAACACTGGAGGCTATTAGTCATGCAAGAGCTGCAAAAGTACCAATTGTTGTTGCAATAAATAAAATTGATAAAGAAGGGGCATCTCCAGAAAGAGTCAAGCAGGAACTATCAGAAAAAGATTTAATTGCTGAAGATTGGGGAGGAGATACAGTGATGGTTCCAGTAAGTGCGATAAAAAAACAAAATATTGATAAATTGCTCGAAATGATTCTACTAGTTTCAGAAGTAGAAGATTTACAAGCTAACCCTGACAGATCGGCCAAAGGAACCGTTATTGAAGCTCACCTAGATAAAGCCAAAGGGCCTGTTGCTACTTTGTTAGTACAAAATGGAACCTTAAAATCTGGGGATGTTTTGGCTGCAGGTTCAGTCCTTGGAAAAATTAGAGCAATGGTTGATGAACATGGCAATAGAATCAAAGAAGCAGGACCATCATTCCCAGTGGAAGCATTAGGATTCAGTGAAGTACCAACAGCAGGAGATGAATTTGAAGTCTACCCTGATGAGAAAACTGCTAGAGCTATTGTCGGAGACAGAGCCACAGATGCTAGAGCAACAAAATTAGCTCAGCAAATGGCCTCTAGAAGAGTTACCCTATCTTCCTTATCAACTCAAGCAAATGATGGAGAATTAAAAGAGTTAAACTTAATTCTCAAAGCTGATGTTCAAGGTAGTGTAGAAGCGATATTGGGATCACTAGAACAATTACCAAAAAATGAAGTTCAAGTCAGAGTTCTACTTTCTGCTCCGGGAGAAATAACTGAGACAGATATAGATCTCGCAGCTGCATCAGGCTCAGTAATCATTGGATTTAACACCTCATTGGCATCTGGAGCGAAGAGAGCAGCTGATGCGAATGATGTTGACATAAGAGAATATGAAGTAATCTATAAACTCTTAGAAGACATTCAGCTGGCTATGGAAGGTCTACTTGAGCCTGATCTTGTCGAAGAATCATTAGGCAAAGCCGAAGTTCGAGCAACTTTCGCAGTTGGTAAAGGAGCTATCGCAGGTTGTTATATACAAACTGGTAAATTACAACGGAATTGTTCTCTTAGAGTTATTAGATCGGATAAAGTAATTTTTGAGGGTAATTTAGACTCACTAAAAAGGTCTAAAGATGATGTTAAAGAAGTAAATACAGGATTTGAATGTGGAGTTGGTTGTGATAAATTCTCTTCTTGGACTGAAGGCGACATAATCGAAGCATTCAAATTTGTTACTAAAAAGAGAACATTAACGCAATAACTAAGTATTTAATTCGTTAGTCTTTATTCCTATCAAAAAATAATAGAGTAGGGAACAGTATACAAGCACCCAATTGTATAAAAAGGTTATTTTGCTGTAATTCACTGCCACTCGAAATTTTGGAAAGCATTATTAGAAGGCCCAAAAATGCAGAACCACTAAAAGCTATCCACAATATTCTCCTTAATCCCTTGAAGGGAGTCTGGGTTTCCTTTAATAATTTCTTTTTTAATTCAGGATCTATTTTTGACATAAATACTTGCAATCATAAACTTAAGTCTATATAAAAATATTAATATTTTAATTAAGCCGATATAGCTCAGCGGCAGAGCAACTGTCTCGTAAACAGTAGGTCATTGGTTCAATTCCAATTATCGGCATTTACAAAGCAAATTTAAAACTATAATTAACCATATACAATTATATATGTAAATAATACTTGAAAAGCATGGAAATTAATATTAATAAAGTAAATAATCCATATATACTAGATTGTTATTAACAAACTGTATAAAGTAATGAAATCTGTTAATAGTTGGAATTTAACTAATAATAAACTTCATCAATTATTCAAAGAAAATAACGAATTTATTTCAATTAAAGTCCGAGGTAATACTTGGGAGCCAATAACAAGATGGCTAAGATTTGATTCAAGAATATTTAGAGAAACTACTAGCAAAGCAAGAATAAATTTATACGATATTGAGTCTCTAGCAGAAATTTATAACTATAGATCAGTTAGATGGAAAGCAAAAAAATTAACTCCTTTACCCACTAAGCTAATTCCAAAATCTCTAAAAAATATTTTTCGCAAAATACCAATAGTAAAAGAACTTGCCTACGAGCTCGAAATAGTTTTTTATAAATATAGTGAAAATGTTTCCCAACATTTAATATCAATAGTAATTCCTGCAAGAAATGAAGCTGGTAATAAAGAACTTTTAATTAATGCTTTAAATAAATTCAAAAATATACCCAATAAATTAGAAATTATTTTTGTTGAAGGTAACAGCAATGATAATACATATGAGATTTTGAAAGAGTTAAAAGAAAATTTCTCAAATTTCTTCAAGATATCTCTTTTACAACAAACTTCTAAAGGAAAGAAAAATGCAGTTGTAGAGGGATTTAATATTTCTTCAGGTGAAACCCTAGCCATAATTGATAGTGATTTTACTGTAGATATTGATGACAGTATTGCAGCAATTATGGAATCAACCAAAAATAAAAATATCCTAATTAATTGCGCCCGCACAACTTTTCCAATGGAAAAAGATGCGATGAGATGGGCAAATTATATAGGCAATAGACTCTTTGCAATATTTCTATCAATTCTCATAAATAAGCCTGTATCAGATTCACTCTGTGGAACAAAAGTTTTTTCAAGAAAATTCTTTAAACTTATGAAACAAAACGGAAGTTGGGATTCCAAGTCTGACCCATTTGGAGACTTTACAATAATTTTTGAAGCTGCAAACAATAATATTAAAATACTAAATTATCCTGTTAGATATTACGCTAGGAAATCTGGAGCACCTAATATATCTAGATGGATAGATGGATTAAAACTTCTCAAAGTATGCTGGATTTATATGATTTCTGATATTTGAATTTAATTAAATTTTCGTTAGTATTTTCTAGGGATTTTTAATTTCTCCAAATTAGTAATAAAATAGTTAGATTCTTAAAGAAAATAAATTCATTAAATTTCATGACATGAATTTTAATTTGAAGTTGAAAAAATTAAATAAAAAAAGTTACCACAGAAATCACTATGGAAAAATCCTAACTGTAAGATTGCCATGTAATCCGATATTTCCAATAGGACCTATTTATTTAGCAGACCATATTCATAAATGTTTTCCAAATATAGAGCAACAATTTATTGATCTAGCAATAATTCCATCTAATAAAGTTTCCAAATATTTATCGAGAAAAATTGATCAATTTAGACCTCATCTAATCATTTTTTCATGGAGAGATATACAAATTTATGCACCTGTTGATGGCAGAAGTGGAAATCCCCTACAAAACTCTTTTGAGGTTTTCTACTCAAAAAATATCCTTAAAAAAATCAGGGGTTCTTGGGGAGGATTAAAATTAATTGCATCTCATTATGGAGAAATATATAGAAATACTGCTTTAGTCAAAATGGGTCTAAAAAGAGCACAAAAATACAACAAAGATGTAACTGTAATTTTAGGAGGCGGAGCAGTTAGTGTCTTCTATGAACAATTAGGCAATCTACTTCCAAAAGGAACTGTAATTTCAGTTGGAGAGGGAGAAAATCTAATAGAGAAAATTATTAGGGGAGATTCTATAGAGGAAGAAAGATGTTATTTTGCTGGACAAAAACCTCGGAACAAATTAATACATGAACAACCTTCAGGCACTATTAAAACTGCCTGCAACTATAAATATATCAAATCAATATGGCCTGAATTCAATTGGTATATAGAAGGTGGAGATTACTATGTAGGGGTGCAAACAAAAAGAGGTTGTCCTCATAATTGTTGTTTCTGTGTTTATACAGTTGTGGAGGGGAAGCAGGTTCGCGTGAATCCTGTTAAGGAAGTGATCAAAGAAATGAAGCAATTGTATGATCTTGGAGTGAGGGGATTTTGGTTCACAGATGCACAGTTTATTCCAGCCAAAAAACATATTGAAGATGCAAAAATACTTTTGCAAGCTATTAAGGATCAAGGCTGGGAAGATATTAATTGGGCTGCATACATCAGAGCAGATAATATTGATGCTGAGCTAGCTCAGCTTATGGTGGATACAGGTATGAGCTATTTTGAAATAGGTATCACCTCAGGATCTCAAGAACTTGTTAGAAAAATGAGATTAGCATATGACCTTGAAACAGTATTAAATAATTGCAGAATGCTAGTCGAATCAGGTTTCAAGAACCATGTTTCAGTCAATTATTCATTTAATGTTTTTGATGAAACGCCAAGCACCATTAGACAAACAATTGCTTACCATAGAGAATTAGAAAAAATTTTTGGTAAAGGCTTAGTTGATCCAGCTATATTCTTTATAGGTTTGGAACCTCACACTCTTCTTGAGAAGTACGCCTTAGATCATAAAATTTTGAAGCCGAATTATAATCCAATGAGTATGATGCCCTGGACAGCGAGAAAACTTCTGTGGAATCCAGGCTCATTAGGGAAAAAACTTGGTCAGGTTTGCTTAGAAGCTTTTGATAATCAAGAAGATGAATTTGGTAAAACAGTTATCAACATTCTTGAGAGAGAATATGGAAAGTCATCCTTAAAAGAATCCTTAAAAGTCCGTCCCTTGTCAGAACGGAAATTAGCTCATTCTAAATAATAAATTCAACCGTTATTAATTAATCCTCTTTCTCAATTGAACTAGAAATTCCTTTCGATTTTAATGATTCTGAGTAGAATTCTGCTGGCTCTAAATCACAAACAATTACCAAACCTACACCCGTATTGTGTGCCTCTAGCATTATGGCAATAGCATCTTGTTCGCTTAATTGCGGCACAACTTCTCGTAGAGAAATAGTGACATACTCCATAGAATTAACTGGGTCATTATGAAGTAAAACCCTATATTTTGGAGATTTATTTTTTAATTCAGCAGGTTTCTTTTCAATCACTGCTGAATTATTACTTACACTTTGTTCTAACTTTATAGATAACATTAAATTTTCTAGAATCTAGATAGTACTAATAATTATATATTAATTATTCTTTCCATTGCATCAAGAACGTTTGATCGTGAGTTAAATGCTGACAAACGAAAATAACCCTCTCCTGATAATCCAAATCCGCTCCCAGGTGTACCTACAACACTAACGTTTTGAAGAAGGAAATCAAAAAAGTTCCAAGATGTCATTTGATCAGGAACTTTAATCCAGATATAAGGAGCATTGTCCCCACCATAAACTTTATATCCTGCAGTCTGAAGTTTATTTTTCATGATTTTTGCATTTTCCATATAAAAATCAATTAAACCTCTTACCTCTTTCTTCCCTTCAAGAGAATAAACAGCCTCTGCTCCTCTCTGAACCACATAACTTACTCCATTGAACTTTGTAGATTGTCGCCTATTCCAAAGAGGCCATAAGTCTATTTCCTCATTTGTTGAGCTCAAACCTTTGAGATTTTTAGGTATTACGGTAAAAGCACATCGAACTCCAGTGAATCCTGCATTCTTTGAAAAAGATCTAAATTCAATAGCACAATCCTTTGCTCCCTCAATCTCATATATTGAATGTGGAATATCATTATCTTGAATAAATGCTTCATAAGCCGCATCAAAAAGTATTAAAGATTTGTTTTGAAGAGCATAGTCAACCCACTTTTTCAATTCTTCTTTAGTAATCGTTGCTCCAGTCGGATTATTAGGAAAACAAAGATATAAAATATCAACTTTTTTTTGAGGTAGTTCTGGCAGAAAGTTATTTCCCTCGTTTATTGCAAGATATGTCAACCCTTGATAAGTTCCATTTTCAAGAGCATCTCCAGTTCTGCCTGTCATAACGTTACTATCTACATAAACAGGGTAAACAGGATCTGTTACAGCAATTGAATTATCTTTGCCAAGAATATCTAAAATATTGCTACTATCGCATTTAGACCCATCTGACACAAAGATTTCTTCAGGTAATATTTGACAGCCTCTCGAAATAAAATCATGCTCAGATATTTTTTCTCTGAGCCAAGAATAACCTTGTTCTGGTCCATAACCTCTAAAACCTTCGGCTGTTCCCATATCATCTAAAGCTTTACTCATAGCATCTATGCATGCTCTAGGTAATGGTTCTGTAACATCTCCTATGCCAAGCTTAATAATTTCAGCACTCTTATTTGATTGAGAATATATTTTCACCCTTTTCGCAATTTCAGGAAATAAATAGCCTGCTTTAAGTTTTAAATAATTTTCGTTTACTTGAACCACTTTAAATAAAAAATTTAACCAATATTAGAATAATGGATCAACGTGCTTAAGTGGTGATTAGATGTTAATATTATTGTAGTTATGATTAATATAAGAGATAATCATAGCTATGAATTCAATTTCAATTAGTTTGAAAATCGTTTAAAGCTTTATAAATAGCAGAATTCAATCACTATTAATTTTAAAAAGTAAATAATACTAGCTATAAAAATTGCTTTCTTAAAAGATAAAATCTAATTCTTTTCTTTAGATGATTTTCAAAATTCAAACCATTCAGAATCTACTATATGTCTCAGCAAATTATCATCGCTGAGCAGGCTCGAATTGCAGCACTACTCAAAGATGATCGAGTTGATGAATTAATCGTCGCACAAGGTCAATATCAAATTGGCGATATTTTTTTAGGAACAGTTGAAAATGTTCTTCCTGGTATTGATGCCGCTTTCATAAATATTGGTGAAAGTGATAAAAATGGATTCATCCATGTTTCAGATCTAGGTCCATTGAGACTCAAAAAAGGGACATTTGGAATAACTGAATTACTAGAACCAAAACAAAAAGTTCTAGTACAAGTAATAAAGGAACCCACAGGATCTAAAGGGCCTAGATTAACCGGGAATATTTCAATCCCTGGGAAATACATAATATTACAGCCATATGGCCAAGGGGTAAATATTTCAAGAAAAATAAATACAGAAACAGAACGAAGCCGTTTAAAAGCTCTTGGAGTTTTAATAAAACCACCTAGCACAGGTTTAGTATTCAGAACAGAGGCTGAAAAGATAAAAGAAGAACTACTAATTGATGATTTAGAAAAATTAATTCAACAATGGGAAAACATATTGAAAATTTCTGAGGCGTCTAATCCACCAAATTTAGTAAAAAGAGATGATGATTTCTCTCTCAAAATCTTAAGAGATCATATTAAATCATCAACTAAAAGCATAATTATCGATAGTAAATTTTCAGTTGAAAGGGCAAAAGATTTTTTAATAAATTATGAATCTAATATAGGTATTGAATTTCACGATAACAATTTAAACCAAAATATTTTAGAGAAATATGAAATCAAGAAAACAATTCAAAAAGCTCTTCAGCCAAGAGTAGATCTACCGTCAGGGGGTTATATAATTATTGAACCTACTGAAGCCTTAACAGTAATTGACGTAAACTCTGGATCATTTACAAGATCCGCTAACTCAAGACAAACCGTTTTGTGGACGAATTGCGAAGCAGCAGTTGAAATCTCAAGACAAATGAAATTAAGAAATATAGGTGGAGTTATTGTTGTAGATTTTATTGATATGGAATCTAGAAGAGATCAATTCCAATTACTTGAGCATTTTACTTCAGCGATAAAAGATGATTCTGCTAGACCTCAAATAGCTCAGCTTACTGAATTAGGTTTAGTTGAGTTAACGAGAAAAAGACAGGGTCAAAATATATATGAATTATTCGGTAAAAAATGTTCCATATGCAATGGAACAGGACATGTAGAAAATATATTGAATAATGAAAATCCTAACCTAAAAATTAAAAATATTGACGAAAAATCTAATCAATCAAACATTATAAAACCGTTGGATATAGATACTTCTAAATCAGCTGAAAATCAGGAGAAAATAATTGAAAAGGAATTACTTAACCAACAGAACTTAAGTAAGGAGAATTCTTCTAATAAAAAAGAAAATGATAATGATGATTTGAACAGATCAAATTCAAAAGAAAAAAACATAATAACTGTTGATCTTACTAATGAAGAAAAAATTGTTTTCAGCCAATTAGGTATTAATCCACTAATCAAGTTAGGTAAAGAATACCTAACCAGTAATAATTTTGTGCGTTTAAAAGAGAATAGTAAGGAACAAGATAAAACTTTAGATAATAAAAAAACAAAATCAAAACAAATTAAAAAAATCTCAAACTCAAAAGAAGGAATGATTGAGATTAATATTGAAACAAATGCAAATCCCAAAGATAAATCAAAAAAAACTAATAAAAAAAATGAAGTTATATTTATAGATAAGAAGGATGAAGTTGAACTTACCGATGAAATAAGCAATGCGAGAAAAAAAAGAAGAAGATCTTCAGCAAGTATTGAATAAAGTATCCGAAGTTGGAATAGATGAAGTTGGAAGGGGAGCAGTTTTTGGTCCAGTTTTCTCCGCTGTTGTAGTTTTAACTGAAAAAAATAAATTTATCTTGAAACAATTTGGAGTAAAGGATAGTAAAAAATTAACTCCTAAAAAAAGAAAATTACTTTTGCCAAAAATTTTATTACTTTCTTCAGATTATGGAATTGGGCAATCCTCAGCCAGAGAAATAGATATGCTCGGCATCAGAGTCGCAACAGAACTTTCAATGATAAGAGCTTTAAAAAAATTAAAAGAAAAACCATCTGAAATAATAGTTGATGGCCCTTTATTGTTAAGACCATGGAAAGGAATTCAGAAAAATATAGTATCAGGAGACTCGAAAATTACCGCAATAGCTTCAGCAAGCATAGTTGCAAAAGTAGCTCGAGACAATCTAATGGAAAGATTAGAAAAAAAATACTCAGGATACTTAATATTTAAAAATAAAGGGTATGGTACCAGGGAGCATTTTTCAAATATCAAAAAAAATGGAATAACTAATCTTCATAGGAAAAGTTTTTTAAATCAATCAGATCTTATTTAATTCACACCAATCTACAAAATCTTTCACTAATTGCTGTTGAACTCTTGACTTTATACCCAACAAAATTCCGTTCAATACCGAATGACCAGTAGATTCCAAAATTTTCTTTGGGACCAGTTTCAGTAAAGGAGGTTGGCTTACAGATACTCCTAAAAGCGCCTCTCCTTCTAATCCAATATCAGTTGCTTCCAAATTCGCTTTCAAAATAAGATTAAAGTCATCTATCATCCCCAAACCATCCAATTTACTTTCAAGAGCACTCATTTTTAAAATTCCATCTTTATTTTCTACTGCAATTGAAACAACAGGATTGATATCTAATTGAAAAACCTTAAAACTTGTTACTGTATACTTATACCTACCTTCTCCTTCAGGTACTAATTTTTTGGAGTCCAGCATTGCTCCAACAACTCTTTCTTCTTCCAAAAGATATTTAGAAAGATATTCTTTATTCCGTGTTACGGAAAGCTTTAGTTTTTGTTTTGCATCAAAAGACAATAGCATTTTCTATATTCCTCCAATGCTTACTTGATCTTTTTTTTTCTTACTATTAATCATGAGCAAACAAGTTGCATATTTAGGTCCTCAAGGGACATACGCAGAAAAAGCAGCTCATATATTATCAAAGCTTGCCAATTTTCAGACACCTATATTTGTACCATGTAACGGACTACATTCGGTTATAAAATCATTAGCCTACAAAAATTGTGATGCTGCTGTAGTTCCTATTGAAAATTCTGTAGAAGGTGGAGTGACAGCCACTCTAGATGCCCTCTGGAAATTTCCTGATATTTTTATCAATAAAGCAATTGTTTTACCCATCAAACATGCATTAATTAGTGATGGAGAACTTTCAAAGATTTCAGAAGTATTATCTCATCCTCAAGCATTAGCTCAATGTTCAGAATGGTTATCTGAAAATCTTCCAAATGCTATCCCTCTTCCAACAAATTCAACATCAGAAGCTGTGAATATGGTAAAGGGAAGTCAATTTAGAGCAGCTATCGGTTCAAAATCATTAATTCAAATTGAAGGGCTTAAAGAATTAGCCTTCCCTATTAATGATGTTCCAGGTAATTGCACTAGATTTGTCTTATTGAGCAAAGAATCAAATTCTAATTCGCCTAATCTTGCCAGTTTTGCTTTCTCATTAATCTCCAACAAACCAGGTGCTTTACTTAAGGCTATAAATTATATTGCTGATTTTGGCTTTAATATGAGTAAAATAGAGTCTAGACCTTCTAAAAGAGAGTTAGGGGAATATATTATATATGTTGATTTAGAAATCAATAATCAAAATAATATTGAAAACTTTCTTGAATTAAAAAATCATCTCAAACCCCTATGCAATAACTTTGTAGATTTTGGAAATTATTTTTCTGAGAATATTGAGTTAGATTAATTTATCCTCTACATTTATAAACTCCAAACTCCATTAAACCTTTTCTAAATGCCCAATTCATAAGAAGTATTGTCGGGATCTCTCTTATTGACTTAACTATCGCTAAAGGTCCAAGAGTTAAAATTGCAGAAGGTCTTCGAATTCCCTCGATTATGGAGTCGTACCATGAAGGATTTGTATAAAAATTCCAATTTTCAGAAACAACTCTTCCTGCACTATTTTTATTAGTACTAAGAATATTAGCAAATTCGTTAATGCTTATAAAATCAGGATGAACCCACTGATCAAGTAATTGTTTAAGAACCAACTTTTCAAAAAAAGAAGGAGGATATGATCTGAGATCTCTTGAGTTCCAATCAGCTAATGCCAAATAACCTCCGGGTCTCAAAGTTCTCAGCATTTCATCTGCAAACTTAGTTTTATCATTCATGTGTGCGCCCGCCTCCACACTCCATACCGCATCAAATGATCCATCTTTAAATTTTAAATTCAATGCGTCCATAACTTGAAAATTACAATTGAGTCCAAGAGGAGTAAGTTCTTTTGCTCTTTTTACTTGAGCAGGACTAATTGTAATTCCAGTAACATTAAATCCATAATATTTCGCAAGAATCCTAGAACTTCCTCCTATTCCACAACCTACATCGAGTATTCTGGATCCTTTTGGCAATTTATCTAAACCACTCCACTTGACTAATTCATGCACAAACTGAACTTTAGCCTTTCTAAAATCAATATTCTTCCCATCTGAGGGATAAAAGCCTAAATGTATATGCTCTCCCCACAATCTCTCAAGCAATTTATCTTGGGTCCAAGCATCATATGCAGATGCCACTGTGCCAGAAGAAATATATTTTCTAGGATTAATTCTCCAGACAAAAAACAAAGCTAAAAGAAATAAAACCAGTAAAAAAAAAGGTAAAAATAATTCAACCATTTAATTTTCTTTTATATCAGGAAAACTTTCTTTCAAAGCAGTTCTTGCAGCCAGTTGTTTTCTTGTATGATCAAGCATTTCATATTCTCTTTGCAAACGAGTATAAGTATTTCTTTCCTCTAGAAGTCTTTGCTGCTCCTCTGCAACAGGACCACCCAAATGAGCTCCTATCCAAAATGATAATTCCATAGGATTGTTAGGTAGTTTATCAGGTAGGTTTTTTTTTGTATTTGTCAATTTACTTGTTAAGTTAATAACATCATTAAGTGCTTCAGTAACTAAATCTTTTAAAGAATCTAATTTTTGAAGATCATCAATCTTTTCATCACTAATCCAACTTACCATCGCTGAAAAATATGGAGTTGAACGAGTTATTTCTAATACTTGGAATCTTTGTTGTCCGAGGGTGATAATATTACTTCTTCCATCCTCTGCAGTTTGATGTTTTAAAATTTGAGCACAGCATCCAACTTTAGCCATACTTTTAGTATTTGAATCCAACTTTATAACGCCAAACATAGAATCACTCTCTAGTACAGATTTAAGCATAATTCTGTATCTAGATTCAAAAATATGTAAAGGCAATATTTCTTGAGGGAAAAGAACTACCTCTGGCAAAGGAAATAAAGGTAATTCCCTTACTGAGAGCTCTCCCATTTAAACCTCATTAATGTTTTTTTATACTAATCAATTTAAGTCCTTTTCGGGATTTCTTAAAGTTTAACTTCTATATCTACACCACTAGGAAGATCCAACTTCATTAAGGCATCAATAGTTTTTGCGGAAGGACTATAAATATCTATTAATCTTCGGTGAGTTCTTGTTTCGAAATGCTCTCTAGAATCTTTATCAACATGTGGTGACCTCAAAACACAATAGATTTTCCTTTTAGTAGGTAGAGGTATTGGACCTATTGCTGAGGCAGATGTAGTATCGGCGGTTTGAATTATTTTTTCACAAGACAAATCAAGCATTCTTCTATCAAATGCTTTTAGTCTTATTCTTATTTTTTGTTGTGCAATTGATGCAGTCATAATTTCAAATTAATTTCTAGTGGTAGGCCATTGATTAACAATGGCCCTAGTCCATTGACTTATTTTAAGTGATTGAGGTTAAATTCTTAAAATTCAAACGTCTTATTTGAGAATTTTAGAAACAACTCCAGCACCAATAGTACGTCCACCTTCACGAATTGCAAATCGCATACCTTGTTCAATAGCTACTGGACAAATTAATTCTCCAGTCATCTTGATTCTGTCACCTGGCATAACCATTTCAACATTAGAACCGTCATCAGAAGTAAAGGCTGTGATTTGACCTGTCACATCAGTTGTTCGGATATAAAACTGAGGCCTATAACCTGCGAAGAAAGGTGTATGTCTGCCGCCCTCTTCTTTCTTTAGAACGTAAACTTCTCCTTCAAACTGAGTATGAGGGGTAATGGATCCTTTCTTAACGAGTACCATTCCTCTCTCAATATCCTCTTTCTGAACACCACGTAAAAGTAAACCAACATTATCACCAGCCATACCTTCATCAAGAAGTTTACGGAACATTTCAACTCCAGTAACTGTTGTCAATCTTGTATCTCTTATTCCAACTATTTCAACTTCTTCTCCAACCTTAACTTTTCCTCTTTCAATTCTTCCAGTAGCTACAGTTCCTCTACCAGTAATTGAGAAAACGTCTTCAACTGCCATCAAGAATGGTTTATCAACTTCTCTTTCTGGTTCAGGAATGCTTGCATCAACTGCTGTCATTAATTCTTCTATTTTTGATTCCCAAGTAGAATCACCTTCAAGAGCTTTTAAACCTGAAACTTGAACTATAGGAATATCATCTCCAGGGAAATCATAACTATCTAATAGTTCTCTGATTTCCATTTCAACAAGTTCAATAATTTCTTCATCATCGACCATATCGCACTTGTTAAGAGCTACTACAAGAGCAGGTACTCCAACCTGTTTAGCTAGAAGAATATGCTCTTTTGTTTGCGCCATAGGGCCATCGGTGGCTGCACAAACTAGAATAGCTCCGTCCATTTGGGCGGCTCCTGTAATCATGTTTTTTACATAATCAGCATGTCCAGGGCAATCAACATGAGCATAATGCCTGCCTTCAGTTTCATATTCGACGTGAGCTGTATTAATAGTAATGCCGCGCTCTCTTTCTTCAGGAGCACCATCAATGTCTCCATAGTCTTGAGCTTGAGCTTGACCTTTTTTTGCTAATACGTTTGTAATAGCAGCAGTAAGTGTTGTTTTTCCATGATCAACATGGCCAATAGTACCTATGTTGACATGTGGTTTGTTCCTTTCGAACTTCTCGCGAGCCATTTTGAATTAAAGAATCGAGGGTTTAAGAGTGTTTTAGTTTAGAGATCAGGAGTTGCCCTGATTCTTGGTAATGATAGCTTCAGCAACATTACGAGGGACTTCCTCATAATTTGCGAACTCCATTGAGAATATACCCCGACCTTGAGTCATTGATCGGAGTTGAGTGGCATAACCGAACATTTCGGCTAAGGGCACTTTGGCCTGTACCTTAGACAATCCATCATCAACAGATTGTCCTTCTACTTGACCTCTTCTAGAGGAGAGATCACCAATTACAGATCCAAGAAAGTCGTCAGGACTTTCGACCTCAACTTTCATCATAGGCTCTAAAAGGACAGGGTTGCATTTTTTAACCCCATCTTTAAAAGCCATGGAACCTGCAATTTTGAAGGCCATTTCTGATGAGTCTACATCGTGGAATGAACCATCGACTAGTGTTACTTTTACATCAATGAGTGGATAACCGGCAAGAACACCAGATTCACAGGTTTCTTTCATTCCATTAGATGCAGGACCAATGTACTCTTTCGGTACAGCTCCACCAACAATTTTGTTAACAAATTCAAACCCTTTACCAACTTCAGCAGGTTCCATTTCAATTATTACATGACCATATTGACCTTTTCCTCCAGTTTGTCTTGCATATTTACCTTCACCTTTAGAGCTAGACCTGATGGTCTCTCTATATGAAACCTGAGGAGCTCCAATATTAGCTTCAACTTTAAACTCCCTTAACATTCTGTCTACAAGGATTTCTAGGTGCAACTCGCCCATACCAGCAATAACAGTTTGATTTGTCTCCGGATCAGTACTTACCCTAAAGGTTGGATCCTCTTCGGACAAAGCAGTTAAAGCTTTTGATAATTTTTCCATATCACCTTTGGTTTTTGGCTCAACGGCCACAGAGATAACTGGTTCGGGGATAAACAAGGTCTCTAAAACTATAGGATCTTCTGTATTACATAAAGTGTCACCAGTTGTAGTGTTCTTAAGTCCTAATACAGCTCCTAAATCTCCAGCTCTCAATTCATCAACCTCCTCTCTTTCATCAGCCTTTAAAATTACTAATCTAGAAATTCTCTCTTTAGCATCTTTAGTAGAATTCATGACATAACTTCCCTTTGAAAGAACACCCGAATACATCCTTACAAAAGTTAATTTCCCATAGGGATCTGACATCACTTTGAAAGCTAATGCACTGAAAGGGGCATTATCATCAGAAGGTCTAACATCTTCTTTGCCACTTGGTAAAACACCTTGAATTGGCTTCACATCAACTGGAGCTGGCAAATAATCGACAACAGCGTCTAAAACAAGTTGGACACCTTTGTTCTTAAAGGCTGACCCACACAATACAGGAACTAGTCCATGTTTTAAAACCCCTTCTCTTATCCCTTTTTTAAGTTGTTCTTCAGATAATTCTCCTGTTTCGAGAAATGTTTCTATTAGCTCTTCATCATTTTCTGCAACACTCTCCATCAATTTATATCTCCACTCAGCAGCTTCATCATCCATTTCAGATGGAATTGGTGCTTCCTGAATATCAGTACCTAAGTCATTTTTGTAAAGATATGCTTTGTTAGCAACCAAATCAATAATGCCCGTGAGATCTCCTTCAGCTCCAATAGGTAGCTGAATAGGAAGTGCATTTGCTTTTAGTCGGTCTTTAATTTGATTATTAACTTTTAAAAAATCTGCGCCAGTCCGGTCCATTTTGTTTACAAAAACCATTCTTGGAACAGAGTATCTATCTGCTTGTCGCCAAACTGTTTCAGATTGAGGCTGAACTCCTCCTACAGCACAAAATACAGCAATAACTCCATCTAAGACTCTCATTGATCTTTCCACTTCAATAGTAAAATCAACGTGTCCTGGAGTATCAATAATATTGATTCTGTGATCTTGCCAACTTGTAGATATTGCAGCAGCAGTAATAGTTATGCCTCGTTCTCTTTCTTGGGCCATCCAATCTGTTACGGCAGCACCATCATGAACTTCTCCAATCTTGTGAACAACACCTGAATAAAATAAGATTCTTTCAGTTGTTGTTGTCTTCCCTGCGTCAATATGAGCGGCTATACCTATATTCCTAACTCGTTCTAGGGGAAAGTCGCGTGCCAATTTTAAAGCTCCAAATACAATAATTTTTGATAAGTATAGTTCACCCTAAAAGTAAACTTTTATAATAATAAACTACTTCAGTACCTTTTTGACGAAATTAATATCGGTAATGTGCAAAAGCTTTATTAGCTTCAGCCATTTTATGGGTATCTTCTCTTTTTTTAACTGAACTACCAGTTTCATTCGCTGCATCCATCAACTCACCAGCTAGTTTTTGGGACATACTTTTACCATTTCGTGCACGAGAGAATGTAACAAGCCATCTTAATGCCATAGCTGTGCCCCTTTCCTGGCGAACTTCCATAGGCACTTGGTAAGTTGCACCACCAACTCTTCTAGCTCTTACTTCAACAAGGGGAGTAGCATTTTTCACCGCTGTTTCAAATAATTCGACTGCATCCCCTCCAGTTCTCTCACTTATTAAAGAAAAAGCATCAGACAATATTCTTTGAGCTGTAGATTTTTTACCGTGTTTCATCAATCGAGAAATCATCATTGAAGCTAAACGACTATTAAATTGAGGATCAGGTAGAACTGGTCTTTTTACTGCTGCATTCCGACGTGACATGTTTTTTAAAAGTGATGTTTACAAATTAATCTTTTGGAGCTTTTGCTCCATACTTAGATCTGGATTGACGTCTATCTTTGACTCCAGCCGTATCTAAAGTTCCTCTTATTATATGATATCTGACTCCTGGTAAGTCCTTAACTCTTCCACCCCTAAGTAGTACTACAGAGTGTTCTTGCAAATTATGCCCAATTCCAGGGATATAAGCTGTCACTTCAAAACCAGAAGTTAATCTTACCCTTGCAACTTTTCTTAAAGCTGAATTAGGTTTTTTAGGTGTTGATGTATAAACTCTTGTACATACCCCTCTTCTCTCAGGGCAGGATTTTAATGCAGGAGATTTTGTTTTCCTAGTCAGACGTTTTCTTTCTGAACCTATTAATTGTGAGATGGTGGGCATTTATTATATTTAGAAAAAAATAAACATCTAATCATAATAACCTTTTATGTGCACCAACTAAAAGTTTTTAATCATATTTTTTTAAAATTTGTGAATTTAAAATTCTTTGGTAAATATTAATTATCTCTAGATTTATTTTCATATTTATTTTTATAATGGAAATACATAAATAAATAAATAGAATTAAATAATCTATGGGAGAGAGTATTAAAAGAATCGTTGAGCCATATCAAGATAGTTATTCCCCAAATGGAATAATTGGTGAGAAAGATTCGTGTGGAGTTGGTTTCATAGCAAATGTCAAAGGTATTGAAAGCAACTGGATCCTTAAACAATCCCTGAAGGGTCTTAACTGCATGGAACATAGAGGAGGTTGTGGTGGAGATAGTGACTCAGGAGATGGAGCAGGAATTTTATGTTCAATTCCATGGAAATACTTAGAAGAAAAAATGAATCTACAAAATAAAAAAGACTTTGTTAGAGGTTTAGGCATGGTTTTTATGCCTAACAAAAAAGAGAAAATTGAAGAATGTAAAACAATATGTGAGGAAGAAGCAAAAAAATTAAAAGTAAAGAACACATTTTGGAGAACAGTCCCTGTTCATAATGAAATTTTAGGTCCTTTAGCTAAAGCAAATGCTCCATTCATAAGTCAGTGGATTTTATACATAGATAAAAAAGATAACCAGGATATTGAGAGGCTTTTATTTCAGTTAAGGAAAAGAATTGAAAAAAAAATAAGAGTTACTTTTAAAAATCATGTTGGGGATTGTGAATTTTATTTTGCTTCACTAAGTTCTCAAACAGTTGTGTATAAAGGTATGGTTCGTTCTGAAATATTATCTGAGTTTTATCAAGATCTAAAAGAAGATAGTTTTAAGGTCTCATTTTCTGTTTATCATAGGAGGTTTAGTACAAATACACTTCCAAAATGGCCGCTAGCTCAGCCTATGAGATTTTTAGGGCATAACGGTGAAATAAATACTCTCTTAGGCAATATCAACTGGGCTAAAGCTTCAGAAAAACATATAGATGATTTTTGGGGAGAGTTATCTAATGAAATCAAGCCCATTGTGGATGTAAATAAAAGCGATTCTTCCAATCTTGATGCAACCCTTGAAATTAATATTCGTTCAGGTCAGCCAATTACCGACTCATTATTAAAACTTGTTCCTGAAGCATTTAGAGGTCAACCAGAACTTGAACAAAGAGAAGAAATTAAAGCATTTTATGAGTATTCTGCGAGCCTACAAGAAGCTTGGGATGGTCCTGCTCTCCTTGTATTTGCTGATGGGAATTTTGTGGGGGCCACACTTGATAGAAATGGTCTAAGACCAGCAAGATATTCAATTACAAATGATGGTTTTGTAATAATGGGTTCTGAAACAGGAGTAGTAGATCTTGAAGAGGAAAAAGTAATAGAAAAAGGTCGATTAGGACCGGGACAAATGTTAGCAGTTGATTTTCATCAAAATAGAATCCTAAGAAATTGGGAGGTAAAATCCGAAGCGGCTCAAAGACATCATTATAAAAAGCTCCTAAATAAAAGAACAATAAAAATTGATAATCATGAATGGTTGAAAGACTGCAAACTAAAAGACCTTGAGTTGTTACAACAACAAACTGCATACGGGTTTTCAGCAGAAGATAATGACCTTATCTTAGATTCAATGGCTTCATTAGCTAAAGAGCCTACTTATTGTATGGGTGATGACATCCCATTAGCAGTGCTTTCATCAAAGCCACATATTCTATATGACTATTTCAAGCAAAGATTTGCGCAAGTTACCAATCCTCCTATTGACCCTCTGAGAGAAAAACTTGTAATGAGTTTAGAAATGCATCTTGGTGAAAGATGTACACCTTTTGAGATTAAAGATCCCAAACCTTTTGTTCATTTAAAAAGTCCAATTCTCAATGAGGAAGAACTAATATCAATAAAAAATTCAAAAATTAAATCTCAAACAATTTCAAGTTTGTTTGATATAGAGGAAGGTGTTCAAGGTTTAGAAAACCAATTAAAAGCAATTTGTAAACAGAGTGAGCTCTCTATCGAAGAAGGCTGCTCTTTAATAATTATTTCTGATAAAGGAATTAATCCTAAAAAGACTTTTATTCCCCCTTTACTTGCTGTTGGATCAATTCATCATTATCTTCTTAAAAAAGAAATCAGACTAAAAGCTTCTCTTATAGTTGAGACAGGTCAATGTTGGAGTACACATCACTTAGCTTGTTTAATTGGTTATGGTGCAAGCGCAGTTTGCCCTTGGTTAACTTTTGAAGCAGGAAGACACTGGTTAAAACACCCAAAAACTCAAAAACTTATAGATAGCAAAAAAATAAATACATTATCAATAATTGATGTTCAAGAAAATATTAAAAAAGCTTTAGAAGATGGTCTAAGAAAAATTCTTTCAAAAATAGGTATCTCACTTTTGTCAAGTTACCATGGTGCACAAATTTTTGAAGCCGTAGGCCTTGGTTCTGACATAATAAAAATTGCTTTTGATGGTACAACAAGCCGAATTGCTGGAATAACATTAAAAGAATTAACTAATGAAACACTTTCGATACATACGAAAGCCTACCCAGAGATCGATTTAAAAAAATTAGAATTTTTAGGATTTGTACAATTTAGAAATAATGGTGAATATCACTCCAATAACCCAGAGATGTCCAAAGTTTTACATTCGGCTGTAAAACAAGGCCCAGGTTACGATCATTTTGAAACTTACAAACAACTCATAAGTAATAGGCCTACCACATCTTTAAGAGATTTATTAACAATTAGTTCTAAAAGAAAAAGTATTCCATTAGAGAAAGTTGAAACTGTTGAATCAATTTGCAAAAGGTTTTGCACTGGAGGAATGAGTTTGGGTGCATTATCAAGAGAAGCCCATGAAGTTTTAGCAGTTGCAATGAATAGAATTGGTGGGAAAAGTAATAGTGGGGAAGGAGGAGAAGATCCAGCTCGATTTAATGTTTTAAATGACATTAATGCAAATACTCAATCAGCGACATTGCCATTTATAAAAGGTCTAAGAAATGGTGATACCGCATGCTCAGCTATTAAACAAATAGCATCAGGTAGATTCGGGGTTACGCCTGAATATCTAAGAAGTGGTAAACAACTCGAAATTAAAATGGCTCAAGGAGCGAAACCTGGAGAAGGAGGACAATTACCAGGTCCAAAAGTTGATTCTTACATCGCAAAGCTAAGAAATAGTAAACCTGGAGTAGCTCTAATATCTCCTCCACCGCATCATGATATTTATTCAATTGAAGATTTAGCTCAACTAATCCATGACTTACACCAAGTCCATCCAAAAGCAAAGGTAAGTGTTAAGCTTGTTTCTGAAATTGGAATAGGCACTATTGCTGCCGGAGTAAGCAAAGCAAATGCGGATGTAATTCAAATTTCAGGACATGACGGAGGTACAGGTGCTTCACCTTTAAGTTCTATTAAACATGCAGGTTTACCATGGGAATTGGGTGTCGCTGAGGTTCATAAATCTTTATTAGATAATAACTTACGAGAAAGAGTAATATTGAGAACTGATGGAGGTCTTAAAACAGGCTGGGATGTTGTTATTGCTGCTTTACTAGGTGCTGAAGAATACGGATTTGGTTCAGTAGCAATGATTGCTGAAGGATGCATAATGGCACGTGTTTGTCATACAAACAAGTGTCCTGTTGGAGTAGCTACTCAAAAAGAAGAATTAAGAAAAAGATTTAAAGGTATTCCAGAAAATGTTGTTAATTTTTTCTTATATATTGCTGAAGAAGTAAGACAGATAATGAGTAGCATCGGTGTTGCTAATATGGAAGAACTTATTGGTAATCAAGAATTTCTTTCTACAAGAAATATAGGTCTTCCAAAAACTTCTAATATTGATCTTTCTTCTTTAGTAAATAATGAATGCTCAAACAATGATAGATCATGGTTAAAACATTCAAAAAATGCTCATAATAATGGATCTGTGTTAGAAGACGAGTTTTTGTCGGATGCTGAATTCATAGATTCAATTAAAAACCACGAAAAATTAACCAAAGAAATTAAGATAAAAAATACAGATAGAAGTGTTTGTGCGAAAATATCAGGCGAAATCGCAGAACTTCATGGCAATACTGGCTTCAATGGCGAACTCAGCTTAAATTTCAAAGGATACGCAGGACAGAGCTTTGGGGCATTTTTATTGAAGGGAATGAATATCCAATTAATAGGAGAAGCTAATGATTATGTATGCAAAGGAATGAATGGAGGAATACTAACTATAATTCCACCGAAAATAGATAAAAGCTCCTCCGAGCAGGTTATTTTAGGAAACACCTGTCTTTATGGCGCAACAGGAGGAAAATTATTTGCATTAGGTAAATCGGGAGAAAGATTTGCAGTAAGAAATAGTGGCGCTACAGCAGTAACAGAGGGTGCAGGTGATCATTGTTGTGAATACATGACTGGTGGTAAAGTAATTATTCTAGGTTCTGCAGGAAGAAATATTGGTGCTGGCATGACTGGTGGAATAGCTTTTATACTCGATGAGAATAATGATTTAAGTAATAAAGTTAATAAGGAAATAGTTAGTATTCATAAAATAACTTCATCAAAGCAGGAAGAGATCTTATTGGAAATTATTAGAGAATATCTAGCAAAAACAAATAGCTTAAAGGCTGCCAAAATAATAGAAAATTGGTCTTTTTTCAAGAGTGCATTCAAATTAATAGTTCCCCCAAGCGAGGAAGAAATGCTTGGCATAAAATAAAATGTAAATGCCTTTATTTGTAAAAACTGAAATCATAAAAAAAGAATATTTAATTAATAATGATTTAAAAAGAGCAATAATTAACGAACATATTAATTGGATAAAACAATTAAAAAAAGAGGGTATAAATATAAAAAGTGGTTTTTTGATTGATGAGTTAAAGAGGCCTGGTGACGGCGGATTACTCATTCTTGAGATGAATAATTATAAAAATGCACTAAAAATAATCAAAAATGATCCAATGATTACAAATAATCTAGTTGAGTGGAAATTAAATGAGTGGGTAGATTCAGATCAATGAAAAATGACTATCTTGGATACTTTTTCATAAGTTTTTGAATCTCTTCTGCATGGTAACTGCTACGAGTTAGAGGAGAACTAACTACTTGCATAAAGTCCAAATCTTTTTCCCCAAAAACTTTAAAATAATTAAATTTTGAAGGACTCACAAATCTTTGAACAGGTAAATGATTAGGGCCAGGAGATAAATATTGACCAATAGTAACTATATCAACGTAATTACTCCTTAAATCCTCAAGAAGATTCAAAACCTCCTCATCTTTTTCCCCTAAACCAAGCATAAAGCCAGACTTTGTATAAACTTTAGGAGAATAATCTCTAGTTCTTTTAAGTAACTCTAGAGTTCTCTCATATTTACCCTGAGGCCTTACTTTTTTATATAGCGATGGCACAGTTTCTATATTGTGGTTTAAAACGTTTGGATTGGAATCAAGAACTTTTTCAAGAGCTTTCCAGTTGCCACAAAAATCTGGAATTAAAAGCTCGATCGTAGTTTCAGGAGATTTTTTTCTTACTTGATAAACACATTCAAAAAATTGAGATGCGCCACCATCCTCAAGATCGTCTCTATTAACTGATGTAATTACAACATGTTTAAGCCTCATTCTATAAACTGCTTCGGCTAGACGATATGGTTCTGTTGGATCTAATTCCCTTTTAGATCTATCAAAATCAATATCACAATATGGACATGCCCTAGTACAGCCAGGACCCATTATGAGAAAAGTCGCAGTTCCACTAGCAAAACATTCACCAATATTTGGACAGCTTGCTTCTTGACATACAGTATTGAGATTTAAATCATTTAACAAATTTGCAGTATCCCCAATTCTCTGAACTTGCGGAGCTTTTACTCTTAACCAATCAGGTTTTGAACTTAAACTATTAGGATTTTTAGTCAAATTAATTCGTTCTTGCCTGTAATTTTATTTTACTAAAAACAGGATAAATTAACTATTAATAATTTCAAAGATGAAGCCTATTCAATAGAAGTCAAAAAATAAAATTAATTCTACTAATCCATCTACACTTTAGAAAATCCTAATTCAAGTTACTAGTTAAACAATATACACGTTTCATTAACTAAAATAAAAACAGAATTTAGAACAGTCTTTTTAATACAGATATCAAAACAGTTTTATCATAGCCTATATCACTAGATTAGATCTATAATTAATATTTTTTGTACTAAAAAGTGTTTTTTTATTTATTTATTGATACACTAAAAAATATATGTAAGAAAACATTGACTTTTAAATTCAAAAGAAAACGTCTTTTACTATCTAAAAAAAATAAAAACTATAAAGCTATAGGATATGCTAGAGCTATTCATAATGAATTTGAATATTTAGAGGAGCAAATAAAAAATTTAAAGGAAAAAGGTTGCAGTGAAGTATTCTCTGAATTTGTAAGTTTAGATGAAGAAATCAAACCCCAACTAAATAAAGCTATAAATTGCTTATCTAAAGGAGATGAATTAATAATAACTAAGCTTGATCGAGCATTTAAAAATAAAAAAGAATGTTTGATGACAATAAATAAACTCATTAATCAGGATATTAAATTGCGAACTCTGACTGGATTTTTTGCGGATTATGATTCCTCTAAAACAAATTCTTCAATTTTTAAGATTTTATATGAATTGGATAATTTAGAAGACAAAAGTTTAGGGGAAAGAAAAAAAGAACAACTATTACGTAGAAAATTATCCGGGAATAATCTAGGAGGAAGGCCAAAGATCAGTCCTTTAAAAGAATCTCTAGTAATCAGATTACGTAATGAAGGATATTCATATCGATCAATAAGAGCACAAACAGGAATTGCATTGTCAACAATTAGGAGAGTAATTTTGGAAGGAGAATTAAACTAAAATGAGGAATAAAGAAATTGAAAACTTAATTAAAGAAAATTTCAAAGATACAGCATTGCGTATTTATGAATTAGATAATGAAGATAGAAAAAGTTTGTTAGCAGAATATAGAGAATGGATTATGAATGATTTAGATTTTGAAGAAGTAATGATGCTACCTTATGAAGCCTATACTGACAAATTAGATTCTAATATCTTAGACGATTCACTTTAGTTCTCAAAAACATATCTCTTATTAAATTCATATACTTCTTTTGCTATTAAAGGAAGGAAGGAAGTATCTTTGGAATATTTTTCTCCATTACAAAAAACGACTAATAAAGTTTGTAGGGATTGACTATTAATCCACCAAGCAGAATCATGTCTAACTTCAGACATTAAGCCTGCTTTACTCCAAAGATTCATGCTTTCGGGTAATCCTGCACCTAAAAAACCATCTATTTGATTCAAAGAATCGTTTTTAAGAGCAACTTTATTTAAACTTCTTTTTAAAAAACTTCTTAAATTTAAGTCATTTTTCTGATAATCAATATGAATCATAATTTGCTCCAAAACCCTTGCAACTGAATCAGTAGTCATTGCATTCCTATTTTTATTTTCATATCCATAAAATTCTTTTTCACGCCCAAATGGTCCATCATCCCAGGTCTTCTGACAGCAATTTATACCAATCAATTCCTCCCAATGTAAATCATGCAGCCAATCATTAATTATACTTCTTTGATATTTCCAATTTTCCCATAATTCACCCTCAATGCATGGTCCACTTGTGGTACCAGTAAGTAAATCAATTAAAAAGCTTGTCGCATTATTACTTGAGAAAGACAACATTTTCCTCACGGCATCTATGATCTCATCTGATAATAATAAACTTCCTTTTTCAATCCAATAATATGCAGCGAGACCATAAACCAACTTGACTACACTGGCAGGATATATCATTTTTTTATTATTTATACCAGATCCACACCCTTTAAATACGCTTTTATTTTCACTTTTGTAGTTAATCCAAGTTATGGCAATATCTTCTCTTAAAAAATCTTTATTATAAGAGCATACCCTCCCTAAAATATCATTTAAGGCTAGACCCATCTCTTTACTTACATAGTAGAAGGACATTTTATGGAAAATTATAAAGACCCTATCTCACTATTTAAACAAACAAATTTTTCAAAGACTATTTGGTGGAAATTAAAAGTTAATATTTCTGGATATCAAAATGAAAAAGAAAATAAGTTAGTGACAGAAATTTGTAAAAATAGAATTTTTAGACTACTTTACCCAAATATTCATCAACGTACCCATAAATTTTCAAGGATTTTAGTTCAACTATATGAAGATGGTTACGTCTGTTGGATAAATTTGGATGAATTGATTATTGAGAAAAGCGAATTAAGAAAAACTGAGAATTTTAAAAATGAACACTTCTTTATAAAAGATAAAGTTCCCTTAATTATAAAATGGATACAAAAACAATCTGAGTTAACGAATGAATATCTTTGGGGAGGTACATTAGGACCCAATTTTGATTGTTCCGGATTAATTCAGACTGCTTTCTTCATACATCATATTCATATTCCTAGAGACTCTTTTCAAATAAAAAGTTTTTGTAAACACCTTTTTTATTTCAAAGAATCTTATGCAGCTCTTCAACCAGGAGATCTTTTGTTTTTTGGAAATAAAGAAAAATGTGACCATATAGGAATCTACAAAGGAGATGGGTTATATTACCATAGCTCTGGAAAGGAGTTTGGAAGAAATGGAATAGGATTAGATAGTTTCAAAGAGACTAATGACCCAATTTCATTGCATTATAAATCCAAACTAATCTCAGCCGGAAGAGTCGTAAGAAATTATAGGTGGGATAGAAGTATTAGATAGCAGTCTTTTAATTAAATTAAAATATAAGACCTTCTTTAAATTTTAAAATTAACCAGTAGTCCAAATATTCTGAATTAGTTGCATTATGTTGTTCAAATGCAGTGTTCCAACAAGAAGCCATGCAAAAACTGCACCACCGCAACCGCCTAGCCAAAATCCACTTGTAAAGTCAGCCCACCCTGCTCTAGTAAATAAATCTGCAGGAGGATTATTAACAGTAGCATCAGGAGGTTGCACATTAGGTGCTTTACCTGGGGCGTTATAAAGAACTAAAAGTGCTGTCAAAATATGAACCGCGCCAATAGCAGCAAGTAATCCTGCGGTTAATGCGAAATCAGAATTTCTTAAAGGACCAGTCATAGTAAATGGACCATATAAGAGATAACCTAAAGCCGCTCCAGTTTCTAAACCTCTAAAATTTGGAGAAATGCCTTCTCTATAAAAAGGTAAATTATTTATAAAAACTTTGGTAAAATAACCACTATTAACTGGGGTAGCCAAATTCCCAACAAACGGATCAGCAACAGTTTTAACAGCCCATTGTTCTGCGATACCAATATCTGTAGGCAGGACACTTTGATCTATATATTTTTCGGGAAATTTAGGATTGGCTCCTAATGGTGTTTGTGAATCGCTCATTTTAAAAAAGGATAATGTGATAATTAATTTTTATTCAGTAGCCGTTATGAATCTGCCTATTAAAACAATAAAAACAGCAGGTGCTACCAAGCCAATCATGGGGACAAAGACCGAAGGCAGAAGATTTGAAAATTCAGATGACATAATTCGTTTAACATCTTTAAACACTTTAGTATTTATCTGATAAATAGTGTTAATTTTATTACTGGATGATATAAAAATTATTAACTTTTTACATGTTAAATTTTTTCGCAATATTACTCATTATTTTTATTGTATTTTTACTATTAATTTTTAAAAAAAGACAGTTTAAAAATGCAATAAATTTAAAAAACTTATCTTCAAATAAACTTATAAATAATAATAATAAAAATATATCTAAAAAGAATAGTGTTTCTTACAAGCATGAAGATACCATATACTCAGAATTTGATAAAAAGGCTCTAAGAAATAAAATGTTTAAACTTTTTCAAAGCCATAAAGAAGATAAATTAAAAGCTTTAAAAATTGCAGAGAAATTAGCTGATAAATCAATATTGCCTATTCTTAGAAGAGGTTTAAAAGATACATCTCCAGAGATAGTTGAAAAGTCAGCTTACTTAATTAGAAACTTTAAGTAAAAGTTTCATTCTTCTTGCTTTCATCAATTTCTCTAACTCTATAAATTGGTCTGTTTTGACTCTCATGATAAGTCCGAATTAAAAGCTCACTTAATAATCCAAAGCTAAATAATTGAACCCCTGCAATTCCTAATATTAATGCAAACATAAGCATCGGACGATTCCCAATATCTTCTCCCAATATTTTTATAATTAACAAATAAGAACTCATTGAGAGACTAATCAGAATACTAATTATTCCAATAAAACCAAATCCATACATAGGTCTTGTTAAAAATTTAGTCATAAACCAAACAGTTAGTAAATCCATTAACACCCTAAAAGTTCTATCAATCCCATATTTACTTGATCCATATTTACGACTTCTATGATTGACCTTGATTTCCTTAATTTTTGCACCTTCAATATTTGCTAAAACTGGAAGAAACCTGTGCAGTTCTCCATATAGTTTAATATCATCAATTATTTCTTTTTTAAAAGCTTTTAATGAACATCCATAATCATGCAACTTCAAACCTGTTACTTGAGCTATTAATTGATTTGCTATTTTTGATGGTATCTTCCTATTAATTAATTTATCTTTTCTATCAAACCTCCAACCACATATCAAATCATAGCCATTATTAATTTCTGAAATTAATTTAGGTATATCATTAGGGTCATTCTGTAAGTCACCATCCAATGTAATTACAATGTTACCTTTTGAGTGATCAAAGCCAGCTGACATTGCTGCAGTTTGTCCATAATTTTTACGAAGAGAAATTACTGACAATTCCTGAATTTTGTGAGTTAAGTGTTTTAATACTCGATGAGTATTGTCTTTAGACCCATCATTTACAACAATCAATTCAAAATCAAATTTATGTGATGCCATTACACTTATAACTTCATCTAATAAAAAACCAATACTTTCACTTTCATTGAAAACAGGAATAATAATTGATATTAATTGGTTTATATTTGACATATTTATTTAGATAATAATCCTATAATTTTAACTTAATTTAGAAGAATAAAATTAAACAAAAAAAATCACCACATTCGTGGTGATTTGTATTATTTAAGAAGACTTTAACCGAACTTACCTGATGTTGATGCAATCACAAAGGCTCCAAATGTAAGGATGTTTCCTATCGTGAAATGTGCCAAACCAACTAATCTAGCTTGAACAATTGAAAGTGCAACTGGCTTATCTCTCCAGCCTACAAGGTTAGCTATTGGTGTGCGCTGATGTGCCCAAACTAATGTTTCTATTAATTCTTGCCAATAACCACGCCATGAAATCAGGAACATAAATCCAGTAGCCCAAACTAAATGACCAAATAGGAACATCCAAGCCCAAGGAGATAAGGAGTTAACACCAAATGGATTATATCCATTAATTAACTGTGATGAATTGAGCCATAGATAATCTCTAAACCAACCCATTAAGTAGGTACCTGATTCATTAAATTGAGCCATATTACCTTGCCAAATTGTTAGGTGCTTCCAGTGCCAGTAGAAAGTTACCCATGCAATAAGATTTAATGCCCAGAACATTGCAAGGTACATAGCATCCCATGAAGAACTATCACAAGTTCCTCCACGACCTGGTCCATCGCAAGGGAAAGCATAACCTAAATCCTTTTTATCAGGAATTAATTTTGTACCTCTAGCATCTAATGCTCCTTTAATAAGGATTAGTGCTGTTGTATGAAGTCCTAGCGCTATAGCATGATGAACTAAGAAATCTGCTGGTCCAATAGGCAAGAAAGAGCTTAGAGCATCTTGTCTATTAATTAGATCCATCCAATAGTGATTTCCTGGCATAGAGTTTGCTGCTATAGTTGCAGAACTCGTAGGATCAGATAATAAAGCATCGAAGCCATACATCATTTTCCCTTGGGCAGCTTGAACAAACTGAGCAAATACAGGTTCAATTAGAATTTGTTTTTCTGGATTTCCAAAAGCTACTACTACATCGTTATGAACATAAATTCCAAGAGTATGGAATCCCAGTAACATTGTTACCCAACTTAAGTGACTTATTAGTGCTTCTTTGGTTCCTAAGACTCTAGCTAAAACATTATCTTTGTTTACTTCTGGATCATAATCACGTACAAAGAAAATAGCCCCATGAGCAAAAGCTCCCACCATTAAGAACATAGCTATGTATTGATGGTGAGTATATAGAGCTGACTGTGTAGTGTAATCTCTAGCAATAAAAGCATAAGAAGGAAGAGCTCCCATATGTTGAGCAACTAGAGAAGTAGCAACACCAAGAGATGCTAAAGCTAAACCTAATTGAAAGTGTAGAGAGTTGTTAACCGTCTCATAAATTCCATCATGACTAATTCCGAAACTACCTTTATGAGGGTCATTTGGATGTCTAGTGTTATGAGCTTCAGTAATTTCTTTGAGGCTGTGTCCTATGCCAAAAGTATTTCTATACATATGGCCAGCAATTACAAAAACACAACCAATTGCAATATGATGATGTGCAATATCAGTAAGCCATAAAGCTTCACTTTGAGGATGTAGTCCTCCTAAGAACGTAAAGATTGCTGTTCCAGCACCCTCTGCAGTTCCGAATACTTGATCTAAAGAATCAGGATTTTGTGCATAAGCACCCCAATTTAGAGTAAAGAAAGGAGCTAATCCTGCAGGATGAGGAAGAACTGTTAACCAATTGTCCCAACCAACATGCTGACCTCTAGATTCTGGAATTGCTACATGAACCAAATGTCCTGTCCAAGCAATACTACTGAAACCAAATAAGACAGATAAATGATGATTTAACTGTGCCTCAGCATTTTTAAACCAAGCTAGTGTAGGTCTGAATTTAGGCTGTAAATGTAACCAACCAGCAAATAAAACCCAACAAGCTAAAATGCTCATAAAGATTGAAGCCTGAAAAAGTTGCTCGTTAGTTCTCATACCGATTGTGTACCACCAATGGTAAAGGCCTGAGTAAGCTATGTTAACTGGACCATTAGCTCCAGCTTGAGTCATTGCTTCTGTTATGCCTTCTCCAAAATGAGGATCCCAAATTGCATGGGCAATTGGACGGACATGAGTTGGATCAAGTACAAATTGCTCAAAGTTACCCTGCCAAGCTACATGGAATAGGTTACCAGCTACCCAAAGGGCGATAATTGCTAGATGACCAAAATGGGTAGAGAAAAGCTTCTGATAAAGCTTTTCTTCAGTCATTCCATCATGACTCTCAAAGTCATGAGCGGTTGCTATTCCGTACCATATTCGGCGGGTTGTCGGGTCCTGAGCTAGACCCTGGTTAAATGATGGAAATTTTGTTGCCATTGAATTAAAAAGGTGAAGTTCAGGTAATTAGCCCAGCCCGAAAAGGCGAGCATGGAAGAAAGCCCAAGTAGTTGCTATACCTCCGAGAAGGAAGTGAGCTACACCAACGGCTCTACCTTGAGTAATTGAAAGTGCTCTTGGTTGTATTGTTGGGGCAACTTTAAGCTTGTTATGAGCCCATACTATTGATTCAAATAATTCTTGCCAATAGCCTCTTCCACTGAATAAGAACATCAAACTAAACGCCCATATGAAGTGAGCTCCTAAGAACATCAATCCATACATACTAATAGCTTCACCGTAACTTGTTAGTACTTGAGATGATTGAGCCCATAGGAAATCTCTTAGCCAACCATTAATGGTGATAGCACTTTGAGAGAAGTTTCCTCCTGTAAGTCCCCACACATCACTTTGCATTTTCCAAGAAAAGTGGAATATAACTATTGATATGCAGTTATACATCCAGAAAAGAGCTAAGAAGACATGATCCCATGATGAAACCTGACAAGTACCACCTCTTCCTGGACCATCACAAGGGAATCTAAATCCAAGAGAAGCTTTATCTGGAATTAGTCTTGAACTTCTTGCGTAAAGTACTCCTTTAAGGAGTATTAAAACGGTTACATGTATTTGGAAAGCATGAATATGATGGATCATCAAATCAGCAGTTCCAAGTTGAATTGGAGATATGGCTACCTTTCCACCTACTTCAACTAAACTTCCGTTAAAGACTTCACTTAAAGCTTTTTGAGGTAATCCCTCCGGAGTACCAGCTAAAATTGAAGTGCCTACTGCAGAAGCTTGAATACTTTGAACCCATTGCGCAAATATTGGTTGAAGCTGAATTGCATTATCACTAAACATGTCCTGAGGTCTACCTAAAGCTCTCATAGTGTCGTTATGAATATAAAGTCCAAAACTATGAAAACCTAACCACATACAAACCCAGTTAAGATGACTTATTAAGGCATCTCTAGCTTTTAAAATCCTATCTAAAACGTTATCAATATGTTTTGCTGGATCATAGTCTCTAACCATGGCTATACCAGCATGAGCTCCAGCCCCAACTATAAATAAAGCTCCTATCCACATATGATGTGTAAATAAACCAAGAACAGTCATATAATCAGTCGCTATGTAAGGATATGGAGGCATCGCATACATATGATGAGAAATCAGGATGCTAAGAGATCCTAGACATGCGAGGTTTACAGATAGTTGAGCGTGTCTGCTTTCAGCCATGAACTCGAAAAGACCTTGATGACCTTTTGGTGCTGGGAATAATATTGGATCTCCTTGATGAGCTTCTAAAATCTCTTTCATACTTGAACCAATTCCATAATTAGTTCTATATAAATGACCTCCAATTATGGCAATTACACCAAAAGCTAAATGATGATGTGCAATATCAGTCATCCATAAACTTCCAGTGACAGGATTCAAACCACCTTTAAAAGTTAAGAAATCTGAGAAAGCGAACCAATTAAGACTAAAGAAATTACCAACTCCACTAGCTAGACCAGGAAAGATCTGACCAATTATTTGGGGATCGCAAAGCTGATGAGGCATTGGCATATCCGCAATTGTTGCGATCTTTTGACCATTAATAACTAAAGGTGATCCAGCGTCAATTGCATCAAGAAGTGCAGCTGTTGGCGCTCCAATATGAATACAATGTCCAGCCCAAGCTAGTGATCCAAGCCCAACCAAACCTGCAATATGGTGATTAAGCATTGACTCAATATTTTGGAACCATTCCAATTTTGGAGCAGCTTTATGATAATGGTATATACCTCCATGAAGCATAAGAGCAGCCATTATTACTGCACCAATAGCCAAAGCCATTAACTCACTTTCGTTAGTAATACCCCAAGCTCTCCACATATGAAAAATTCCAGAGCTTATTTGAATACCGTTGTAGTCCGCACCAAGATTACCGTTTAGCATCTCTTGGCCGACAACAGCCCAAACTTGCTGAGCTCCTGGTTTAACATTAGTTGGATCAGCTAACCAACCTGTGTAATTTGAAAATCTTGCTCCATGGAAAAAAGCAGCACTCATCCATATAAAAATGATTGCAAGATGTCCAAAGTGAGCTGAGAAGATTTTTCTTGTTGCTTCTTCAGCATCGCCTGTATGCACATCAAAATCATGTGCATCTGCATGCAAATTCCAGATCCAAGTTGTAGTTTTTGGACCCTTGGATAATTTAGTAGACCAGAAACCTGGCTTATCTAATTTGGCAAAATCAATAGGTCTTGGATCGGCCTTAACAGGATCTTCCAAAACTTTCTTGTTTTTTTCTCCACTTTCTGGTGGGCTGATGGTCATCTAGCACCTCGAAAATAATTGACATTAAAGCCGATTGATCAAATCTTGGACTTATTTTTAATAATAATGTTCAAGAAAACGAAATCATTCGGAACTTTAGATATTCGTTTCAAAAATAATAAGTCAAAGATCTTTCGTTATGCATTAACGTAACAAATGTTCTAATGATTGTTACTATATGAATATTTTGTTAATTTTTTGTCTATGACTAAATTAAGAGTATTTTTACCCAAGTTTTGTAAGGATTTCTTTATATTTGTTTTATATTTCACACGATTTTTTTGAAATGCATTGAAAGTATATAATTTCCTTATAACAAATAAAATTTTTTGATTTGAAAGGAATCGCAATAGGTCTATCTAGTAATTCAAAAGCAATTTTAAAAAGACTTCAAAAAACTGAATTTGTTGAAGAGATATATATAGCAAGCTCTTTAAAAAATGATGATATAGAAGATGATCTTGTAAAAATACATAAGCCTAAGGAAATTTTACTTAAAAAATGGCCAGAACTAGATTTAATAATTTTTATAGGATCAATTGGTGCATCGATACGTGTAATAAGTCCTTTTTTAACCTCTAAAGATAAAGATCCAGGCGTGATAGCAATAGATAACAAATGTTCCAAGATAGTGCCTTTAATTGGTTTACATCAGTCAAATACCCAAAACATCGCATTTCAAATTTCTAATTTATTTGGTGGCCAAATAATAGAGACTAATAATTCAAATGATCAAAGCTTTTTAAATCTTGATTCATTTGGGAATCAATGGGGTTGGAAAAGATCTGGCAAAATACAGAACTGGTCAAAACTAGTAATAAATCAAGCTAAGAACAAAGAAATATTTTGCAAACAATTATCTGGTAACAGTTTATGGAAAACTTCAGAATCAGGAGAGTTGATTAATAAACTTCATCAAAAGGAAACTGAAAAACCAGATTCAACATTTCATGTGAGTATATTCGAAACGCATGTTACAACTTGGCATCCGCGCGTATTATGGATTGGCATTGGTTGTGAGCGAAATACTAGCAAAGAACTAATAGCAAATTCTTTAAATAAAATTTTGGAGTTAGAAAATTTATCTCAGCATTCAATTGCGGGATTTGCAACTATTGATATTAAAAAAGATGAGCAAGGGATTTTAGAACTCGCTGAAGAAAATAACTTGCCTATCAAGTTTTTTACTAAAGAAGATCTTTCAAAAATAATTGTTCCAAATCCATCAAGTGTAGTTCAAAAGGAAATTGGCACATCTTCTGTAGCAGAAGCTTCATGCTTACTCGCAGCAGGAGAAGAATCAAATTTATTAAAAGAAAAAATAATTTTTAAAGATAAAGATCTTCCAAAAAGTAAATCTGGCGCAGTTACTATTGCTATAGCTGAATCAAAAAATCAATATTATCCAAAAAATGGCGAAATACATATTATTGGAAGTGGGCCTGGCGATCTTTCCTTTTTAACCAATAACGCAAGAAAAGCACTCTCAAGATGTAGTGTTTGGATTGGATACAAAATGTATTTAGATTTAATTAAACCATTGAAAAGGAGTGACCAGGTTTCAATTGAAAGTAAACTTACTGAGGAAAAAGAAAGATGCAGCACAGCAATTAAACTAGCCGAGGAAGGAATAAAAGTGGCTTTAATTTCGTCAGGGGAATCTGGATTTTATGGCATGGCTGGTTTACTTTTAGAATTACTTCTAAAAATCAAAAAAGAATATAGACCTTACTTTGAAGTACACCCTGGGATCAGTAGTGTTCAATTAGCCGCTGCGCTTAGTGGAGCTCCACTAATGAATGACTTTTGTTCAATAAGCTTAAGTGATAAGTTAACGCCCTGGTCTTTAATAGAAAAAAGAATTGAGGGAGCTCTTCTAGGTGACTTCGTAATAGCTTTATTTAATCCTCAATCAATTGAAAGAAATTGGCAGCTAAAAAGTGCAATTGATCTATGTATAAAATTTAGGCAAAGTGAAACTCCCATTTTAATAGCTAGACAAGTAGGAAGAGAAAATCAATCTAGAAAATTTTTTACTTTAAACACCATTCCCTTTGAAGAAATCGATATGTTATCAATAATTATTATTGGTAATTCTCAAACCACTTTAGTAGATGAAATATTTCTTACTCCAAGAGGATATTTACAAAAATAAATTTTGATTCATAAATTAATAATAGAACGTTTTTCTTTGCTTTTTTTTAATAAGAATACTAATCTTTTATAAATAAGGATTAAGAAAATTAATTGAAAAATATTGGTTTAATTTTATTTGACATAGATGGTGTAATACGCAGCGTAGAGAATAGTTACAGACTTTCACTAAAAAAAACAGTTTACAAATTTTCCGGATGGGAGCCAAGTTATATAGATATTGATAATGCAAAAAATGAAGGGATATGGAATAATGACTGGGATTTAAGTTTAGAACTTATAAAAAGATGTATAAAAAAAGAGAACTTAAACCTTAAAATACCCTCCAGAGAGGAAATAGTTAAATGTTTTGGAGAGTTTTACTTTGGAGGAGATCCAAATGAAGATAGTAAATATTGGTCTGGATTCATAACAAATGAGAAGTTATTAGTTGATAAAAAGTTTTTTGAATTAATACAAAGTAATGGAATAATGTGGGGTTTTGTGAGTGGTGCAGAGCATGCTTCTGCAAAATTTGTTTTAGAAAAAAGACTTGGGCTGAAATCACCTCCATTAATATCTATGGGAGATGCCCCAGACAAGCCTGATCCTAAAGGTTTTATTAACTTATCAAAAAAGCTTCTTGGAGATAAGCTTGGAGAATCAAATATTCCCATTGCTTATGTAGGAGATACTATTGCGGATATAAATACAGTTATAAACGCTAGAAAGGAAATACCATCTCAGAAATTCGTAAGTATTGGAATAGCCCCCCCTCATTTACATTTAAAGTCTCGATTAAAAGAACGTAATTCATACGAAAAAAATTTACAAAGTGCAGGAGCTGACTTGATTTTAAATTCTATTAATGACCTTAAAAATATTAATCTAGACTTGTTTTAAAAGGTATTAACTAATCAATATTTCTCAATTCATTTCGGAGAAGGAGGGATTATGCGAGCAACTCTATGTCTAGGTATGGCAAGAATAGTCATAATAGAAGATAGAGAAAATAACATTTTTCCGACAAAATTTCCGAAAGCACTTAAGCCATTCTTTAAGGAGGAAATCTAACTACTTTCCTATTTGTGAACCCACACCTTTGTTATTGAGTTCCTTTTGATATGCCTCTTTGCTTGAGAGTAAGATCTCGTTAATCGAGAATTTATTAAATAATGACTTTCCTATTTGTGAAACCACACCTTTGTTATTGAGTTCCTTTTGATATGCATCTTTGCTTGAGAGTAAGATCTCGTTAATCGAGAATTTATTAAATAATGACTTTCCTATTTGGGAACCCACACCTTTGTTATTGAGTTCCTTTTGATATGCCTCTTTGCTTGAGAGTAAGATCTCGTTAATCGAGAATTTATTTAACAATGACATAGTAGATGATCACTTAAGTTATCCATTCTTTTATAACGCATAGCAATTTGTACTTCAAATGTGTGAGATCTTTTTTGAAAATCTACATATCGAACTTTTGCAATTCAATCTGGACAACCGACTACTGCGTCTGTAGTGGGGTTTTTTATGCAATTTTTTTTCCGACAACAAATTTGGGGTTGGATTAAAAATCTAACCTATAAAAAATAACTCATAAGTTGCTCTAATTCTTTTAACTGCAATTATTTTGACCCTTTCTGACGTTATCTGACACTAATAAAATACGGAGAGGGAGGGATTCGAACCCTCGACAAAAGTTACCTCCTGTAACTCCTTAGCAGGGAGCCGCTTTCAACCACTCAGCCACCTCTCCAGTTCTTATACATTATCAATTTTTTTGCAAACATTCAAAATTTTTTATTTAATCGAAATGTCTAATCAACTTGAACTCTCGGCAATCTATTTTTAAAGGAACAAAGAATTTCCCATGGAATAGTGTTAGATTGATTTGCCCAATCAAAAGGAGAAATTGTTTTGTCTCCGTCAGATCCTAGTAATAACATAGTACTACCAATTTTAATTTCATCTGAACCTGTTATGTCCACCATCATTTGATCCATAGTTATAGATCCAACTTGGGGATAAAGTTCATTATTATGAATAACGTTTATCTTGCCTGAAAGATTTCTTGGGACTCCATCTGCATAACCAATGCTTAATACAGCTAACTTAGTTTTTCTACCACTTACAAATTTTCCTCCGTAACTTACTTTTACCCCTTGATCAATAATTCTTATAAAAGCTACTTTGACCTTCAAAAATAAAGCTGGTTTAAGAGATAAATTTCTATCTATTTTTGCGAGAGGACTATATCCATACATAGAAAGCCCAACACGTACCATATGAAAATGAAAGTCTTTATTAATAAGCATGCCCGCAGAATTTGCCAAATGAATCTTGATATTGTGATTTCTATCAACGTTAATTTGCTGTAATAATTCCTGAAACTTTAGTCTTTGTATTTGTGTACTACTTTTGGGATCTAATGAGTTATCTTCATCTGCAGATGATAAATGACTATATATTCCTTCTACTGAAATGTTTTCAAAAGATTTTATTTTTTCAAATTGCTGAACAAATTTATTAGATTCAAACCCTAATCTTGACATTCCAGTATCAACTTTAAGATGTAAAGAAAATTTCGACCCAAAGTGCTTCCCAATATTATTGCAAATTAAACACTCTCTTATACTACTAATAGTTGGCATAAGATCATTTTTAAAAGATATTATTAAATCCCTTTTGGCATATAGATTTCCCAGAATAAGAATTGGTTTTTTAACTCCAGAAGAACGAAGCATAATCCCTTCTTTTAAAGTGGCAACTCCTAATTGCGAAGCTCCACCTTTAATAGCATATTCAGATACTACTTTTGCATCATGTCCATATCCATCTGCTTTAACAACTGCCATAAATTGACAACTTTTACTTAATTTTGATCTTAACTGCCTTACATTTGACTCTATTGCTTTACCTTTAACTTCAATCCATGCTCTTTGTTTTGGATCTATATCTTTTTCAAAAGTTGGATATTTGTCAGAATTAAATCCATGATTTTTTTGCCGAATTTGCATTAACTTTGCACATTTATATGCGCTTATTGAAATATACAGTTAGCATGACATGTAAATTCTATTTTGGCATGGGCCAGACTCTAGTTTTAAATGCATCCTATGAACCTTTAAATATCACTTCTTGGCGAAGAGCTGTTATTTTAATGATCAAAGGTAAAGCAGAAAGCTTAGAGGAAGATAAATCTTATTCAATACATTGCGGCAGAAAATTACCTACAGTTATAAGACTTCGTTACTACGTTAAGGTACCTTTTAGGGAGGTTTCTTTAACAAGAAAAAATATTCTTCTAAGAGATAATAATGCCTGTCAATACTGTAACTACAGAGGTAGTGATTTATCAATAGATCATGTTTTACCGAGAAGCAGAGGTGGAACTGATAACTGGGAAAATGTTACTACAGCTTGTCTTAGATGTAATGTACAAAAAGGTAACCGCACCCCAGAAGAGGCAAATATACCTTTAAAACGAAAGCCATACCGTCCACTAAGTAATCTCAATTTTGAGGCTACAAGACAAATTGACTCTGGCAGACATAAAGAATGGAGTAAATATGTAATAGGGGTTGCAATCTAAGAAAATAAAATCTTAATTCACATCGTTATTAAAATCTTCCATCATTCTCTTTTGCTCTTGCGCTATACATGCATCAATCACTTCATCCAACTGACCAGCGAGAATTGGTTCTAGCGAAAAATTGGAACCTAATCTATGATCAGTTGTTCTGTTATCTTTAAAATTATAAGTTCTAATTTTTTCACTCCTATCACCAGTTCCAACCTGTGAAAGCCTTTGTGATCTCTCTTTTGCATTAGCTTCTTTTAATTGAATTTCATACAATTTAGCTCTTAAAATTTCCATTGCTCGCTCACGATTTTGCAATTGTGATCTCTCTTGAGTACAAAAAACTCTTATTCCTGTGGGCTTATGGAGAAGATCAATAGCAGTCTCAACCTTATTCACATTTTGGCCCCCTGCACCTCCTGATCTTGCTGTGCCAACCTCTAAATCGGTAGGATCAATCTTAACCTCAACAGGATCTGCTTCAGGCATGACAGCAACTGTAGCTGTAGAGGTATGAACTCTACCTTGAGACTCAGTAGCTGGAACTCTTTGAACTCTATGTACGCCAGCCTCGAATTTAAGTTGACTATATACAGAATCTCCTTTAACTGAGATAACTAGCTCCTTAAATCCTCCCATATCTGACTCGGAAGCACTAACAGGTTTTACAGACCATCCGATTTTTTGTCCGTATCTCTCATACATTCTTGCTAAATCACCCGCCCATATACAAGCTTCGCTACCTCCAGCACCAGCTCTGATCTCTAACATTACACTTCTCTCATCTCTTGGATCTTTAGGTAATAAGGCGATTGTAGTTTTTTGAATAAGTTGATTCTTACATTCCTCAAGGTTAATTAACTCTTCATTTATTAAAGATTCCATCTCTTTATCATTTCGATTCTCTTTCAGTAGATTTTTTGAATCTTCAATTTCTTTATCGGTATCAAGCAACTTATTAAAATCAATCACCAAAGGTTCCAACTTTGACCTTTCTCTTGCTATTGATTCTAATTTTTTAGGATCATTAGCTATATCAGGATCTGCAAGCTGCACTTCCAAATTTTCAAAACTTTCTGAAGCAGTTTTCAACCTTGCAATTAGTGTTGAGTATTCCAATTGAAATTATGCTTAATTTTTGAAAATTCTATTTATTAGAATCTTTTTCTTCTTTTTGCTCTTTTGATGTAGCTGAATTAGCTGAACCCATTCCATATTTTTTCATAAACCTATCAACTCTACCTTCTGTATCAAGAATTTTCTGAGTTCCAGTAAAGAAAGGATGATTACCACTCCATACGTCGACATGTAGTTCAGGTTGCGTTGAACCCGTAGTCATTACAACTTCTCCATTACAAATAACTTTTGCATCTGGATACCATTTTGGGTGGATTTCTGATTTTGGCATAATTAAAATTTCTTTAACGTTTGGAGAATTGTGGAGCTTTTCTTGCTTTTTTAAGACCATATTTTCTTCTTTCCTTAGCTCTAGGATCTCGACTAAGATGACCTTCTGTTTTTAGCGGTTTTCTGTTGTCGGGAGATAATTCGCAAAGTGCTCTTGCTGCTCCTTGCTTGATAGCGTCAGCTTGGCCTGTCAATCCCCCACCAAAAACATTTACGAGGATATCATATGAATTTTCAAGGCCTAACGTTTGCAAAGGTGCTTTAATTGAATTTAAGTGCAGAGGATTGAAGTTTAAATAATCATCTCCAGAACGACCATTAATTTTAATTTGTCCATTCCCCGGGATCAAGCGAACTCTAGCTACTGAAGTTTTTCTTCTTCCAGTTCCCCAATAAACAGCTTTGTTTTTTATTTGACTATTCATTTTTATAAATTAACTATTTAATAATACAGGATTCTGGGCAGCATGAGGATGATCAGCACCTTTATAAACTTTTAGTTTTTTAAATTGCTGTCTTCCTAACGAGTTATGAGGCAGCATGCCCTTGACAGCTTGCTCGATGATTCTTTCAGGAATCCTCTCTTGGAGAGACTCAAATTTTTCTGTTTTCATTCCTCCTGGTCTACCAGAATGTCTTCTATACAACTTTTGTGATGCTTTTTTGCCTGATACCTCGATTTTTTCTGCATTTACAACAATGACAAAATCTCCAGTATCAAGATGAGGAGTAAATGTTGGTTTATTCTTACCTCTTAATACAGTTGCAATTTCTGTAGCAAGTCTTCCAAGTGTCTTATCTTTTGCGTCGACTAAAAACCAATTTCTTTCTATGGTTTCTAAAGACGGAGTAATTGTTTTATTCATTTACCAAATCTATGCAAATAAATTTAAAGTTAGTTCTAAATTCTACCTTATTGAAGGAATTTTAAACAACAAATTTGGATGATTTACACAAATAATTCGCTTTGATCAACTTTACTTAAGAAAAACCCTTAATTAAAAACACTGGGAAAAAATCATTGTTATTGATCTTTTTAAAAACATTTTCTTCATAAACAGCATTTACAAAACATAAACCCTTAGCTGGAGCAGATTCTTTAACATCATTTTTTTTTTGGTTTACCCATATATCTGTAAAAATTTCTGGCGATATTTTTTTCTCTCCAACTAACACTAATTGACCAACAATTAAACGGACCATTCCATATAGAAAACCAGTAGCTTTAATATCAACTAAAATTAAATCCTCTACTCTTTTAATTTCTACATTTTTTATTTTTGTAATAGAGTTTTTCCTTTGACTTCCACTTTTCTGGAAAGCAAAAAAATCATGCTCTCCTTCCATTAGCTTTGATGCATTTGACATTAAAACTTCATCTAATATTTTTTGGTATCTATGCCATGACCAATTATTTATGAACAAATTAGGGAATTTACTGTTATTAATGACGTATCGATAATGTCTATACATTGCTGAATAGCATGAATGCCAACTATCTTTAACCTCAACTGATTCTAAGATTCTAATTGCTGAGGGTAACAAACCATTTAAGATATCAGAATAACTATTTGCTGGAATAACACAATCAATGTTGAAGTGTACTACTTGCCCTGATGCATGAACACCCGCATCAGTTCTACCTGCGGCAAAAGTCTTTACGACTTGATGGGTAATCTTAAAAAGAGCTCTCTCTAGAGTTTCCTGAACTGTAGTTGCATTTTTTTGTCTTTGCCAACCTGAGTAATTAGATCCATCATATTGGACTAATAAAGCTATCCTTTTCAAAAGTTTTTTTCTAATAAAAGGAACCTTTATAAACCAATTTAAACAAGCTCAATTATAGCCATCTGAGCGTTATCACCTTTTCTAGAGACTGTTCTAACTATGCGTGTATAACCACCTTTTCTATCTCCATATCTTTCCTGTGCTTTTTCAAATAATGAATGAACTAATTTCTTATCATAAATATATCCTATAGCCCTTCTCCTAGAGGCTAAACTTCCATCTTTAGCTAGAGAAATCATCCTCTCTGCTTCGTTTCTTAATGCTTTTGCCCTAGCTTTTGTTGTAGTTACTCTACCTTCCCTAATTAGTTGGGTAGTCAAACCTCTTAAAAGTGCTTTCCTCTGATCAGCAGGTTTACTCAGTAATGGAATTCTAAGTTGGTGTCTCATAATTTTTAAAAATTGTTAAACAGAGGTTCTGCTTTGTGGAATAGAAATTCCTATACGCTCAAGAGCTTCAATAACCTCATCCGCAGATTTTGAGCCAAAGTTCTTAATTTCAAGAAGATCTTCATAACTAAAACCCATTAAGTCCGAAACTGAGTTAACTTGAGCTCTTTTTAAACAATTATATGCTCTAACGGACAAGTTTAGTTCCTCAAGAGGAATTTGAGCTTCAGGAGATGGTTCCGGTTCTTCAGGAATTTCCTCAACCATTGTAACAGTCGCAAGAGGTTGAAAGAGTTCTATTAACTGGTTTGCAGCTTCAGCGATAGCATCATCAGGGCTTGTTGAGCCATCTGTTACTACTTCCATTTTTAATCTTTCTCTACCTGTTCCACCCTCTGCTACAGCAGTTTCATCAATTGAAAAATTAACTCTCTTTACTGGCATAAATACAGCATCTATTTGAAGTAAATCAATAGCAGTTGTCTCCTGATTCTTACGATCAACAGGTCTATATCCAACACCTCTTTCAACATGGATTTCCAACTCTAGGTTATGACCCTCTTGAATAGTCGCAATCGGTTTTTCGCCATCAACAATTTCAACTTGAGAGGAAAATTGAATATCGTTCGCCTTCACATCCAAGGGACCGCTTGCTACTAACCTGCCAATTTCAAGCTCTGGATTAGAACTATTAATTGATAATTGCTTACAATTGAGAAGAATGTCTAAAACGTCTTCTCTAACTCCAGGGATAGTGGCATATTCGTGATTTATTCCTGCTATTCTTACTGCAGTAACTGCACTCCCTTCAAGTCCTCCCATAAGGACTCTTCTAAGAGAATTACCCAAAGTTGTAGCTTGTCCCCTTTCTAAAGGGCCAATTAAAAAAGTTCCTGTTTGGGAGCGATCATCTGCTATTTGATGATCGATTCTTTCAATCTGGTATTGCAAAACGGAAAAAAATAAGGTTAAAAGTTTTTTTGGGGGGGGGGTTGAGAATGGTTAAGATCTAAACGCGTCTCCGTTTAGGTCTTCTACATCCATTATGAGGTAATGGAGTTACATCTCTTATTAGAGTTATTTCTAAACCGGCCACTTGTAAAGCTCTTATGGCCGTTTCCCTACCTGAGCCTGGCCCTCTAACTAATACTTCTATTTGTCTCATACCTTGATCAAGTGCTCTCCTAGCTGCTGCTTCAGCGGCTGTTTGAGCGGCAAATGGCGTACCTTTACGGGCGCCCTTGAATCCACTGGCACCTGCAGAAGACCAAGAAATTACATGACCAGAAGTATCAGTGATAGAAACGATTGTGTTGTTAAATGTGCTTTGAATATGTACCACACCATTAGGTACATTACGTTTGGATTTCTTTGAACCTGTTTTTTTTACTGTAGCTGCCATGATGTTTTAATTTAATACTGGAATTGATGAATAGATTTAGTTAATTATTTTTTTCTTCCAGCAACTGTTTTTCTTGAACCACGTCTTGTCCTTGCATTAGTTCTAGTTCTTTGGCCTCTCACTGGCAGGCTCATTCTATGTCTTCTTCCTCTCACGCACCCTATATCTTGTAAACGTTTTAGGGCCATTCCCTCTTTTCTTCTCAAATCTCCTTCTAAGGTAAATTCCTCTGTAGCACCTCTAAGTTTTTGCACATCAGAATCTGAAAGATCTTTGACACGAATATCTGGGTTTACACCCGCATTAGCAAGAATTAGCTTAGATCTTGTTAAACCAATTCCATAGACGTATGTAAGTGCAATTTCAACTCGCTTTTCGCGAGGTATGTCAATTCCTGCAATCCTGGCCACGTGTTTTGAGTAAGTAAAAGTTTTAATTAAAGGGTTTAAATTTAACCCTGACGTTGTTTATTGCGAGGTCTTTTCTTGTTAATAACATAGATTTTACCTCTTCTCCTCACGATCTGATCGTCAGGGCTAATTTTTTTGACTGAAGATCTGACCTTCATAGGGGTTTTACAAATAAAACGTTAATTCTATATTCTACATCATCATCAAGCCATTTTTTGTTTGATATCAGAGGAAATGGTTTTTAAATCTCTATCAGCATCAATATATTCTAGTAATGAAAGATCTTTAAAATATTTAATCAATGGTTCTGTAGTTTTTTTATAAATGTCAACTCTTGTTCTAATAGTCTCTTCAGTATCATCTTTTCTCCCTCTTAAAAGCAAACGCTTTATTAGAACTTCTTCTGGAATATCTAAGTAAAAAACTACTTCTAAAGGTTGATTGATCTCAATTAAAACCTCATTCAATGAATTTGCTTGAGATAAATTTCTTGGGTAACCATCTAGAATCCAACCTTTATTATCCTGATCTAAATTTTGCCTTACTATTTTTAATACAAGTTCGTCACTCACAAGTTCTCCCCGGTTAATAATATCCTTTACCTGTCTACCAAGGTTAGTATTCGTTTCAATTTCTTTTCTTAACAATTCACCTGTGGAAAGGTGCAAGTAAGAATTGGTTTTACTTAATAATTCCGCCTGAGTCCCTTTCCCTGCGCCAGGGGCTCCTAAAAATAGTAAATGTTTTTTCATTAATTGTTAATTAGTCCCTCATACCTTTGGGAAATAACATAAGTCTGAATTTGCTTAGCAGTATCAATAGCAACACCCACGAGGATGAGTAATGAAGTTGCTCCTAAACCTTGAAAAGTCTGGACATTTGTCGCTCTTTCTACTGCAGCTGGGATTATAGCTACTGATCCCAGAAATAATCCTCCTAATAATGTCAACCTATTTTGTATCCCTGATAAGTAGTTTGCTGTATTACTTCCAGGTCTAACCCCTGGTATTGCTACTCCTCCTTTCTTTAGGTTTGATGCCACATCCACTGGATTAATCGTAAGGGATGCATAAAAAAAGGAGAATCCCAAAATCAAGGCGAAGAATGTAAGAGCATATGGCCATGGATTTGAGGATCCAGGATTTAAACTACTAGCTATTTTTATTAAGAATGGATTACCAGTTACATTTGCAATAGTGATTGGTAAAAAAATTAAAGCAGATGCAAAGATAATAGGCATGACTCCACCTGCATTTAATTTTAAAGGTAAATAACTTTGCCTTGTAGGAAGTAATGTTGCATTTCCTATTTGCCTTTTTGCACTAACGATAGGAATACGTCTCGCACCCTCTTGGACAAAAATTATCCCAACAATTGTAAGTAAAAAAACTCCAAGTAAAACTGCTATACCTAAAACGTCTCCTCTATCACCAGTTTGAGCCTTTTCGATTGTTGAACTTAGAGCCTTTGGCAAAGTCGAAACAATATTCAAAAATATTACCAATGAAGCTCCTTGTCCAATACCTTTCTCTGTAATAATTTCACTAAACCACATCACTAACATTGACCCAGTAACTAAAGCAATAGATGTTTGCAAGACAAATGTAGTTTCACTTATGCCCTGTATTGCATATTGTCTAAGGATTAATGAAAAAATGATACTCTGCAAGAACCCCCAACCCAAAGAAACATATCTAGTTATTTGAGCAATTTTTCTTCTACCAGCTTCCCCCTCATTTTTTTGTAAATCTTCAAGAACAGGTAAGGAAGCTGTAAGAAGCTGAATAATAATTGATGCGTTTATAAAAGGAAGTATGCCTAATGCGAAGATTCCTAAGGTTGAAATTCCTCCTCCAGTAAAAATATCTAAGAATCCTATTAATTGACCTCCTTGATCTATAAAACTTTTAAAAGCAACCCTATCAATACCTGGCATGGGGATATAGATACCAAGTCTTACTAAAAGAAGAAGCCCTAAAGTTGTTAAAACTCTACTCCTTAGCTCTTTATTTAAAAATAATTGGGATAGTATTTCAGAAGCGCTAGGATTTCTACTTTTGTTGACAAACATTTTGAAGCTTACCTAAATTTTCTAGTAAATTTATTTATTATTTAGAAGCTCGCAAGATCCACCTGCGTCCTCAATTTTTTGCTTTGCAACTTTTGTGAATGCATGAGCTTGAACTGTTAACTTTACATTAACTTTTCCATTGCCAAGAATTTTTAAAGGGAATTTTGGCTTAAAGATCAATCCTTTCTTAACTAGCGAGTCTAGGTTAACAGTATCATTATCATTGAAATCTTTTAATTTATCTAAATTTATTATAGAAAAGTTCTTTTGATTAATTATTTCAAAGTGCTTTAATTTTGGAACTCTTCTATACAAAGGCATTTGCCCACCTTCAAAACCTGGACGTGTTGGTCTTCCAGAACGAGACTTTTGACCCCTCATTCCAAAACCACATGAAGCACCCTGTCCAGCAGCAATACCCCTACCTTTTCTTAATTTTTTCTTTCTAGAGCCAGAGTTTGATTTAAGTGTATTTAATGTTGAAGTCATAATTTTCAAGAATAGAGCTGTTCAAGTGAGATCCCTCTCTCCCTTGAAGCAGATTTGTGTGTTCTTAATTGAGAAAGAGCTACCATAGCAGCTCTTGCATTATTTAAAGGTGTTTTACTACCCAATCTTTTTGCTAAGACATTTTTTATGCCTGCTAATTCTAAAACTGTTCTAATTGAACCACCAGCAATTACACCTGTACCTGGTGCAGCTGGCCTAATAAGTACATTTGCAGCTCCATCTCTACCTTTAGATAAAGTTGGTATTGAATTATTTGGAGTTAAGGGAACTCGAACAAGATTCTTTTTGCCATCTGAAACTCCCTTTCTAACAGCACCAATGACATCTCCAGCTTTTCCAACTCCAACTCCAACTTGACCTTTCTCATTACCAACAACGACGATTGCTCTAAAACTCATTTTTTTTCCACCCTTAACAGTTTTAGATACTCGTCTTATTTGAACAACTCTTTCTTGCCAATCAGAATCTCTCTCAAGATTTTTCGAATCACCTCTTCTATTTCTTTTTCGATCGTTATTACGATTATTCTTTTTTTGTTCGCCAGGAATAGCTCCAGGAACTTTATCATTCTTGGATGTAATTTCTTGTTTTGTTGGAGTGTCAGTCATAGTAAAAATAAAAAGTTAGAATTCTAGGCCAGCTTCGCGAGCAGCATCTGCAAGAGCTTTAACTCTCCCGTGATATAAATTACCTCCACGGTCAAAAATTACTTGCTTAATCCCTTTTTTTATAGCTCTATTTGCTAATAATTTTCCAACAATAGAAGAAGAATTACAATCGGAAGGTAATTTGTCTGATTTTTCTCTGAGTTCTTTGTCAACTGTTGAGGCCGAACAAATAGTTTTTTGAGCACTATCGTCTATAACCTGGGCATAAATATGGTTATTAGAGCGAAAAACAGACAATCTGGGACGCGTTGCATCTCCTATTACAGATCTTCTTAATCTTCTGTGTCTTTTTTGGGTTTGTAATTTCCTGGAAAGTTTGGTCATTTTTATTAAGTGGAATTATTTTTTGCCAGATTTACCAGCTTTTCTGAGAATTCTCTCATCATGGTATTTAATTCCTTTTCCTTTATATGGCTCTGGAGGTCTAATTGATCTGATTTTTGCTGCTTCATTGCCAACAATCTCCTTATCAATTCCAGATACGGTAACGTTTGTATTACTCTCAACCTTGTATGTTATACCATCAGGGGGGATCATTTCTACAGGATGACTATATCCTGCACTTACAACTAGATTTTTACCTTTTACTTGTGCTCTGGATCCAACCCCTACAATTTCAAGTTTCTTTGAAAAACCTTGAGTAACCCCTTCAACCATATTTGCAATTAAGGCTCTGCATAAACCATGTCTTTGCCTTGAATGTATTTTATTTGTAGTAGGACTTACTACGACAGTATTATCTTTTTTATCAAAACTAACTCCCTCAGGCATCAAACGTTTTAACTCACCCTTGGGACCTTTTACAGTAACTATTAATCCATCCAAATCAACTGTAACTTTTTCTGGAATAAGTACTGGTGTTTTTCCGATTCTTGACATGATTAATTCTCCTTAATAAACATAGCAAAGGACTTCACCGCCAATGCCTTGCTTCCTGGCATCGCGATCACTCATGACGCCTTTAGAAGTTGAGATAATGGCAACTCCAAGACCTCCAAGTACTTTTGGTAAGCCTCTTGTATTTTTATAAATTCTCAAACCTGGTTTACTAACTCTTTGCATAGACCGAATAGTGGGGAATTTATTTTTACCACTATATTTGAGACTGAGTATTATTTGTGATTTATAACCTTCTCCTTCCTCATTAATATCAGAAATGAACCCCTCTTTTTGAAGCACTTTAGCAATACTCAAGGACATTTTTGAACCTGGGATTGTTGTAGTTGTATGCTTTTTTTGACTCGCATTTCTAATTCGAGTAAGCATATCTGAAATAGGATCGTGATTTGACATGGTTTTAATTTAATTCTTACTAAAAGGCATTCCTAACTCTTGCAAAAGAGCTTTACCTTCCTGATCTGATCTTGCACTAGTGACAATAGTTATATCCATACCTCTTATTGAATCTATTTTATCAAAAGAGATTTCAGGAAAAATCAATTGCTCTTTCACTCCAACGGTGTAATTACCTCTCCCATCAAAACTTTTTGGATTGACTCCTCTAAAGTCTCTGATTCTTGGTAACGCAAGATTTATAAATCTCTCCAAAAAAGAATACATCCTGTCTCCTCTCAAAGTTACAGTACAACCAATGGGCATACCTTCACGAATTTTAAAACCCGCGATGGCTTTTTTAGCCCTAGTTACTAAGGCCTTTTGTCCTGTAATTGTTGCCATTTCGTTTAAAGAGGCTTCTAGAGATTTTGAATTTGAAGCTGCCTCACCAAGGCCTCTGTTTACGTTGACTTTGACAACTTTAGGTACTTGATGAATATTTTTAAGACCAAGATCCTTTAAAAGTTTTGGCCTAATTGATTCTTTGTAGCGATTTTTTAGAGTCATAATTTTTTGTTAATTCTGGTCTTTGTCAGAATTGATAAATTAGAAAAAGTTGAAATCTGATTTCTGATGAAAAATTAATCAATTACTTCACCAGTTTTCTTCAACCTTCTTTTTTTTACTCCCTGTTTATCAATAAAGTATTCAATCTTACTTGTAAGATTTTTATCTTTTGAAAAGAACATTACATTTGAAGCATGCAAAGATGCTTCTTCTGTAAGTATTCTTCCAGTTTCTCCTTCCTGAGTTGGTTTTACATGTTTAGTCCTAAGGTTAATGCCCTTAACTACCACTCTATTTTCAAGAGGGATAGTTTTTAAAACCTCACCAGTTTTCCCTTTGTCCTTGCCATTAATTACTTTTACCAAATCTCCAGTTTTGATTCTCATTTTTATTCTTTGGAAATTTTTCTTTTGTTTTAATGAATCCAACATTTAAATCACCTCCGGAGCAAGAGAAACAATCTTAGTGTAATTTTTATCCCGCAGTTCTCTAGCTACAGGACCAAAAACTCTAGTACCTTTTGGATTCTTATCTTCATTAATCAAAACAGCAGCATTATCATCAAATCTGATGGAATTACCAGTATTTCTTCTTAATGTTGCTTTAGTTCTAACGATGACGGCTTTTACAACTTCAGATTTCTTAACTCCCATATTCGGAAGTGCATCTTTTACAGTTGCTACAATTACATCCCCAACATGTGCATATCTTCTATTAGATCCTAAAACCCTAATACATTGGAGTCTTTTCGCACCGCTATTATCAGCGACTGTTAAATAAGTTTCTTGTTGAATCATTTTTTAACCTCCTTTGTCTGACTAGTTTTATTGAGGATCTCTTGTATTGCCCATCTTTTATGAGCGCTAAGCGGTCTAGTTTCTCTAATCTTAACTCGATCACCTAAAGCACATGTATTTTCAGGATCATGTGCCTTATATCTTGTGGTTCTACTTACAATTTTTTTATAAGTAGGATGTGGATATCTGTTAATAACAGCAACAACAACCGTCTTATCCATCTTGTCGCTGACAACAGTTCCAATTCTTTCTTTAAGTGCCATAACTAAGTAATTATTCAGAAGTTGTTTGAGAAGCAGATTGACTCTTACTGAGAGTTAGTAATTGTGCAACTTGTTTCTTAATGGTTTTAAATTTATGAGTTTCATTAAGCTGTCTAGTAGCTTGCTTGAATCTCAAATCAAAAAGATCTTTTCTTAATTGGTCAATCTTTTCAGTAATTTGAGCAGAATTTAATTTTTTAAATTCTTTAAGTGACTCTGAGTTTTTCACTGTTTAACCTCCTCTTGAGATTCTTTATTATTTTTTGTGTTTTCTTGAGAAGAAACTTCTAGATTTTTATCACTCGAGATAAATTTTGTCTTTACAGGAAGTTTGTATTGAGCTAGACGCATAGCTTCTTTTGCAATTTCCTCTGTAATATCATCTCCACCCATTTCAAAAAGTATTCTCCCTGGTTTTACAACTGCAACCCAAAACTCGGGATTACCTTTACCAGAACCCATTCTAGTTTCAGCAGGTCTCATGGTGACAGGTTTATCAGGAAATATTCTTATCCAGATTTGACCTCCACGCTTAATATATCTTGTCATTGCTCGTCTACTTGCTTCAATTTGACGAGCAGTGACCCAACCACAGTCTTGAGCTTGGAGAGCAAATTGGCCGAAAGCGATCGTATTGCCTTTAGAGGCTACTCCCCTCATTCTGCCTCTATGTTGTTTACGAAATTTAGTACGTTTTGGACTAAGCATTTTTATACCTCCTATGAATTCTCATTTGAACGATCCTCAAATTGCTGAGGTCTTCTACCAGCTTTCCTTTTGGGGCTTGCACCCACTGGAATTGTTTTTTCTTCTTTAGGAAGAACTTCTCCTTTAAAAACCCAAACTTTAATGCCTAAAACACCGTAAGTTGTGTTAGCTTCACGAGTCGCATAATCAATTTCAGCTCTCAAGGTATGTAGAGGGACTCTACCTTCTCTAGTCCATTCTGTTCTAGCAATTTCAGCGCCATTTAACCTTCCACCTACTTGTATTTTTAGACCTAAGACACCAGCTCTTTGAGCCCTTTGTAGGGCCATCCTTATAGTTCTTCTAAAAGCAACTCTTTTTTCCAGTTGTTGAGAGATATATTCAGCCAGTAAAAAAGCGTCGGCGTCAACACGCTCTACTTCAACAACATTTATTCTAACTTGCCTTGTATTATCTCCTATAGTTTTTTGAATTCCAGCTCTTAATTCTTCAATACCACTTCCTTGTCTTCCCACAATCACTCCTGGTCTTGCAGTTTTTAATTCAAGTTCAAGTTGATCAGCTTTTCTAGCTATTAATACATCGCTAATTCCTGCTGCACCATATTTTTTCTGTATGAAAGTACGAATTTTAAAATCTTCTTGGAGAAGAATTGGATATGTCTTGGAAGTAGCAAACCATTTGGAACGATGCTCTTGTGTAATTCCTAATCTTAGTCCAGAAGGATGTATTTTATGTCCCATTAGTTTTGTACCTCCGCATTAATTTGAGTAGGAGCAGATTCAACAGAAATACTAATATGGCAAGTCTGTTTTTTGATAGAAAAAGCTCTACCTTGAGCTCTAGGCCTATACCTTTTCATTACAGGACCATTATTAGCCCATGCAGAGGAAATAATTAAGGTGGATGGATCCATTCCATAATTATGCTCTGCATTAGCAACTGCAGATCTTAGAACTTTAGTAATAGGATCAGTAGATCTGTAAGGCATAAATTCCAACATAATTAATGCATCTCTATATGACCGACCCCTTATTTGATCCAAAACTCTTCTCACTTTAGAAGCTGATCCGCGAACATAGTTTCCATGAGCAATTGCTGTTTTTGTTGTTTCAGATGTATTAGTCATGATTTTGCTCCTTTCTTATCTCTTATGTGGCCACGGTAAGTACGTGTAGGAGCAAATTCTCCTAATTTATGGCCTATCATTTGTTCGGTAATAAATACAGGAATGTGAGTCTTACCATTATGAACAGCAATTGTGTGGCCAATCATTAAAGGTAAAATCGTAGAGGCTCTAGACCAAGTTTTGATAACAGACTTGTCATTATCGGTATTTTGTTTTTCTACCTTTTTAAGCAAGCTATCTGCTATAAAAGGTCCTTTTTTTAGTGAACGTCCCATGTTTATAAAATAGAAATTAAGGTAATAAATGAAGTAATCAAGAGTCTCTTCCTCCTCTACTCCTCTTAGAAATGCGACGACGCCTTCGAACTACTAATTTATTACTTGGTTTGTTCTTTTTACGTGTCTTTAACCCAAGAGCTGGTTTACCCCATGGAGTAACAGGGCCTGCTCTACCAATTGGTGCTTTTCCCTCTCCTCCTCCATGTGGGTGATCACATGGGTTCATTACACTTCCTCTTACTTGGGGCCTTCTTCCAAGCCATCTTCTTCTTCCTGCTTTACCTAAGCTAGTATTTCTTATTTCTGAGTTACCAACTTCTCCAAGAGTTGCATAGCATTCTTTTCTAACAAGTCTTACCTCAGTAGATGGAAGTTTTAAAGCAACATAATCTCCCTCTTTTGCCATAACTTGGGCACTAGCTCCTGCAGATCTAACCATCTGAGCACCTCTACCTGCGTATAACTCAACACAATGCACACTAGATCCTAAAGGCATCACAGAGAGTGGCATTGCATTGCCATCTTCTATTGGAACACTTTCCCCTGATATGACATTTTGGCCAACTTTTACTCCAGCTGGAGCGATAATGTATCTTTTCTCTCCATCCTCGTAAAATAGAAGTGCAAGCCTAGCATTTCTATGAGGATCATAGTGAATAGCAGCAACTTTAGCATTAATGTTCCTTTTATCTCTTCTGAAGTCAACTAATCTGTATTGTCTTTTGTGACCACCTCCACGATGACGACAAGTAATAACTCCACGATTATTTCTGCCTTTAACTCTATGTTTTGACACTATTAGTGATCTCTCTGGTTTAGCACTTGTTATTTCACTAAAGTCAGTAACTACTCTCTGTCTAGTGCCAGGTGTATAAGGTTTAAATTTACGAATTGCCATGATTAAACTCCTTAAGATTCTGGAAATAGTTGGATTTTGTCTCCTTCAGCAAGACGAACAATTGCCTTCTTGACCTGAGAACGTTTACCGGAAAATTTGCCCACTCTTCTTGTTCTCCTAGGAGGATTCATAGTGTTAACTCCTATGACTTTAACACTGAACAAGGCTTCAATAGCAGCTTTAATTTGTGGCTTTGCCGCTCTATGATCGACTTCAAAAGTATATTGGTTAAGATCTAGTGCGTTTGTAGCTTTTTCAGTAATAACTGGCTTTCTTATTACATCTGCTAAACGAGAATCAAATAATTTACTCATGATGCATAAACCTCCTTAATTTTATTTATTGCTGATTGACCAATGACCAACTTATTAGCGTTGAGAATATCAAATACATTTAGTTGATCGGCGGCTATTAATTTTACTTTTTCAATATTATTTATGGATTTTTTTATTACCTCAGAGGGACTATCAAGAATAACCAAAACTTTTTCAGTTTTTTGTATTCCTAATCGAGTAAGGCCATTGATAATGTCACTTGTTTTAGGTTGCTTTAGGGTAGATCCAAAATCTTCAACAGCCTTCACATCAGATATTCTTGACATAAGTGCTGTTCTTAGAGCTAACCTCCGTTCCTTTCGATTCATATCAAGATTGTAAGAACGCGGTTTAGGGCCAAAAATAATTCCACCACCAGGTCTTAAGGGGGTTCTTATTGAACCTTGACGAGCTCTTCCTGTACCTTTCTGTTTATATGGCTTTCTACCACCACCTCTTACTTCAGATCTTGTCAAAGTTGATGCAGTGCCTTGTCTTTTATTTGCTAATTGCCTAAGAACTGCTCTATGGATTAAGTCTGCTGAAGAAGTTTCCTTAGCAACTGTTAAGTCAAGTTTAACTTCGCCGGATTTTTTTCCATCCCACTTAAGAGTTTCTATTGTTGTCATGATTTTTGACCTCCTTTTTTACCTACAACATTATTTGGCTTAATGTTGACAATTGAGCCAGGCTTACCTGGAACAGAACCCTTTATCACTAGCAAGTTTTTCTGATCATCAATTTTTAGAACTAACAAACCTTTTGTAGTTATCTGTTTACCTCCATATCTTCCTGCCATTCTTTTCCCAGGATAAATTCTGCCCGGGGTTGTTCCTGCTCCTGTAGAACCTGGAGCTCTATGATTTTTTGAGCCATGACTCATAGGACCTCTGCTAAAACCATGCCTTTTCTGGTAACCAGCAAAACCTCTACCCATAGATTTGCCACTAATATCAACTTTTTGGCCGACCTCAAAGTTTTTTACTGTTATTTGATTTCCAATTTCATAAGATGTAGTTTCTTCAACCCTATATTCTTTTAAGTGCTTTAAAAGTTCTTCACCTGACTTCAATAAATGTCCCTTTTCAGGTTTATTTATATGCTTGTCTTTAGACAATCCATATCCTATCTGAACGGCGGAATAACCATCCAAAGTGGTAGTTTTCAATTGAGTGACACGGCATGGACCAGCTTCTATAAGCGTAACTGGTACAGCATTACCTTTGTCATCGAAAAGTTGGGACATACCCAATTTCTTTCCTAAAATTCCTATAGACATAAGACTAAATTAGGCTAGCTCGTAATGATTTTTAAATTACCTAAAACCTTCAGTTATTAAGGTGAAGTTAATAAAAAAACAATTAATAAGGTTGAGACTTATCTAAAAAATATAGATAGTTTCTCTTGGGATAAACCCACCTGAATTTTCTAACGAAACGCTAAAAAATGTGAAATTTTACAGAGGCTCGGCTAGCTTGCGAGCTTAAAAATTCACTGAGTTACAATTGTACATCATCAAGTACCATAAAATAAAATAAAATAGAAATAAAGGAAATTTTTATGCCATTACTTCTCACAGGGAAACAGTTTCATAACGATTTAAAAACTAACAAATGTCTTGCAATCTTTGCTCCTCTTGAAGGAGGTTATGAAACTCGTCTTTTGAGGAGAATGAGGGCCAAGGGCTTTAAAACTTTTATAACCTCCGCAAGAGGGCTTGGAGATCCAGAAGTCTTCTTGCTCAAATTGCATGGCGTGAGACCTCCGCACCTTGGTCATCAAAGCGTAGGAAGAAATGGAGCGCTCGGGGAAGTTCAACAAGTAATCCCACAAGCTTCTGAGTTATTTAATGAAAATGATAAAAATAAATTACTTTGGTTATTAGAAGGTCAAGTATTGTCTCAGTCTGAATTAGAGAGCTTAATAGAGATTTGCACTAATGATAATAAACTATCAATAGTTGTTGAAATGGGAGGTTCAAGAAAACTTGAATGGAAGCCATTAAGTAATTATATTTTAGATGAATTTGAAAGTTAAATTGTTTGACTACAACCAAGAATAAAAAAGATAAATGGATTAAATTAATTTGTGGTGCCAGTAATGAAGATATTGTTGCCATAGAAGATTTATGTGCAATTTATACTGCTGCTGGTGTCGACTACATAGATGTTGCCGCAGAAGAATCTATAGTCCATGCAGCAAAAAAAGGAATCGAGTGGGCAAAAAATGTCTTTAAAAACTCCCCTGGATTAATGATAAGCATTAGTGATGGTAATGATATACACTTTCGTAAAGCAAAATTTGATTCGTTAAAATGTCCTCCTAATTGTCCAAGACCGTGCGAAAAAGTATGCCCCACCTTTGCAATTGATAATTCTGGGATCAAAAAGAGTAAATGTTATGGATGTGGAAGATGTTTGAATAGCTGTCCCCTAAATCTAATTAGTGAATATGAATATAATTTGTCAAAAGATGATTTAGCATCAACAATTCAAAAAATAAAGCCTAATGCAGTAGAAATTCATACAGCAATCAATCGCCTAAATTCTTTTACAAAAGTTGTCAATATCCTTAAAAGTTCTGAAATGAAGTTAGACAAGATATCTATCAGTTGTGGATTAAATCAATCTTTCAAAAAATCACAAGAGCCCGAAGATCTTTTGAAAGCTCTTTGGGAAAGATATGAAATTCTTAAAAAACTTGATATACCCCTTATTTGGCAGCTAGATGGAAGGCCAATGTCTGGAGATCTTGCTCCTATAACAAGTAGAGATGCTGTTAAGTTATTTGAAAAAATTGGTTCGGATCTTCCACCAGGATTAATTCAATTAGCAGGAGGAACAAATGAAAAAACTCATGAATTTTTGAATTCAAACAATCTCCCAGACGGAATAGCATTTGGAAGTGCTGCAAGAAAAATTATGCAGCCCCTTATTGAATTTGCTCACAAAAATAACAAAAAAATCTATGAGTATCCTGAAAGAATGGCTTTAGCGATCAAAAAAGCTCAGAAATTTCTAGAGCCATGGAAATCGAGCTCATTCAAATAATATTTTTATTTTTCAAAACTAGCGCCATGTTTATAAAAACTTTGTATTTTTTGGATAGAAAAAAATCTTTTCATGTATTAAAATAGAAATTCAATGGGCCGTCGCCAAGTGGTAAGGCATCGGGTTTTGGTCTCGACATTCCTAGGTTCGAATCCTAGCGGCCCAGTTCTAATATTCAATTGGTGTCTTCTCAAAAAATATTTCTATTTGATTTCGATGGAGTAATAGTCGATGGAATGCAAGAATATTGGCATAGTTCCTTGCTGGCCTGTGAAAGATATTTGAATTCACCCTACATCTCTATTGATCAAAAACTTTATGAAAAAGTACCAAATTCTTTCAAAGAAATTAGGCCTTGGGTTAAATATGGTTGGGAAATGATTCTAATTGTTCACGAAATTATAAAAACAGAAAATCCATTAAAAAATGATAATAAAGATGATTTCATGAATAATTATCATCAAAATTGCCAGAGGATATTAAATGAAAATTCCTGGATTGCCGAAGATTTACAAAAAATGTTAGATAAGTCACGCAAGTACCAAATTGATAAAGATTTTAAATCGTGGGTAAATTTACATAATCCTTTTTTTGAAATTATAAATTTCATGAAAGAATTAAGGAAAAGAGAAATAAAAATTGGAGTTATAACAACTAAGAGTAAAATATTTGCAGAAAAAATTCTTAAACAATTAAATATTTTTCCAGAATTTATTTTTGGTTATGAATCAGGAACAAAAATCAAAATAACTGAAAAGCTTACACAAACTTATGAAATTTTAGGTTTCATAGAAGATAGAAAAAAAACTCTAATAGATATTAAACAAAATTCAGAAACTTCTCACATTCCATGCTTCCTCGCAGATTGGGGATATTTGAAAGGAACAGATAGAGATACTTTAAGTAATGAAATCAAATTATTAAAATTAGGCAACCTTGAGGAATTAGTTGCATTTAAAAGATAATCGGCTAGAGTACAGATGTACTATGGTTTGTATTTATGAAGTTTGGTTTAAATAAAAATTTCCAAATTTAGAATAATTACAAGAACTTTAACCGATAAATCAAACAATGAGCCTTGAAGAAAAGAAAAAACCCGAATCAAAAGAAAAAGACAAGGCTTTAAGTCTTGTCTTAGGTCAAATAGAAAGAAATTTTGGACGAGGATCAATAATGAGACTTGGTGACGCCTCAAGAATGAAAGTAGAAACAATATCTACTGGAGCGCTCACCTTAGATTTAGCATTAGGAGGGGGCTACCCAAAAGGAAGAGTAGTAGAAGTTTACGGACCAGAAAGTTCAGGAAAAACAACATTAACGCTTCACGCGATTGCGGAAGTCCAAAAGAATGGAGGAGTAGCTGCATTTGTAGATGCTGAGCATGCACTCGATCCAGTTTATGCAGCCTCTTTAGGAGTTGATGTTGAAAATTTGTTAGTTTCACAACCAGATACAGGTGAAATGGCTCTGGAAATAGTTGACCAACTTATAAGATCGAGTGCAGTAGATCTTGTAGTTGTTGACTCGGTCGCAGCACTAACCCCAAGAGCCGAGATAGAAGGAGAGATGGGAGATCACGTAATTGGCAGCCAAGCAAGGCTAATGAGCCAAGCGATGAGGAAAATAACAGGAAATATTGGGAAATCTGGATGTACGGTAATATTCCTGAATCAATTACGCCTAAAAATTGGCGTTACATACGGCAATCCAGAAACAACCACAGGAGGTAATGCATTAAAATTTTACGCCTCAGTGAGACTTGATATCAGAAGAATTCAAACTCTTAAAAGAGGTACTGAAGAATATGGCATAAGAGCAAAAGTAAAAGTAGCAAAAAATAAAGTTGCACCACCATTTAGAATTGCAGAGTTTGATATTCTCTTCGGAAAAGGTATTAGTACAACAGGATGTTTATTAGATTTAGCAGAAGAGACTAATATCATCATAAGGAGAGGTGCTTGGTATAGTTATGAAGGAGAAAATATTGGACAAGGAAGAGATAATACAATTATTTGGCTTGATCAAAACTTAGAAATCAGGAATAAAGTAGAATCTATGGTTAAAGAGAAATTAACAGAAGGAACTGAAGTCAGTTCTAATTCAATGAAAGCATTAAATAGCAATCCTGCTAATACAATCGCTGTTAATGATATAAAAACAGTAGCTTAGATTTATAAAGAATCAGCTAAAGTCCACCACCCAGCAGCAGGGCCTATAAATCTCACTACAATCCATAAGATTACTAACCCTCCGATCCCAAACCAACTTGCCTTAATACTTAATTTAATTAGGTTATCTCTTTGATTGATTGTAAAGGGCAGCCATTCAAATAATCTTGGAGACTCATCAATTTTAGTTGTAGTATTATTTTTTTTTGGAGGTAAACCAAGTGTTTTACGTCTTTTTGCTTCTCCCATATTTCTTTAGGTATTTACAAAATCATAACCTACTCAAAAGGTAGCATATAGTTAATTTGTTTTGAGGGTTGAATGTTTTTCAAAAGTAATCTTCCCCAGTTTCTTTTATTTGCTCTTCCATCTAAGATTATTAACTTACCTGAATTTCTTCTTAAAGGTGAAATAGATCTTTCAAGTTTTATTCTGGCTTGAGGAAGAAAGAAGTCTCTAAACCAATCTTGAGAAAGCTTATTTTTATGAGAGACTGTAATTGCATTAATAGGTTCTGACATATTCGGAATCGGAAGTAAAGGAATGATAATTTGTTCTGGAATTTGAATTAAATAAGAATTAATTATCCACCAGTCAAAACTAGAGCAAAGGATTTCATTTTTACCAGATGGAATTGTCTCTAGCAATACCCTCTTCCCGTACTTAGAAGCTAATTCTGTAGCAAGATTAGTTTTTAAATCAATATCATCAGACAAAACTAACGTTAAACCCTTTCTAAAAAGTATTAACTTTTTGCATTTATCCACGATTGAATTGGTAAAAAGAGGATTATTAGGAAGCAACTGTTTAGAGGGTATATATAATGAAATCTTTTTCTCTTCAAAATTACTTTTAAAATTAATAACCAAGTCAATATCTAAACTGTGCTTTTTAAAATACATTTGGAAAAAATTATCTTTTCTCAATGATGATAAAAAAACAAATTTATTATTTGAAAAAAATTCCTTAATTTGAGAAAGTTCATCTATTGGCTGCAAATACAAATTCCAATCTAAATTTGTATCGTTTAACTTTACCCAGCATGCCCAACCTTGAGATAATGCTTTGTTGACGCTTAAAAATTTATCAGAAAAAAAAGAATTTTCACAAAAAAAGTTTGAAAAGAAACTAATTTCTTTTTCATCTAAATTGATATAACTAGTTCCTAAGACCTTTCTCATGAAAAACTTTTTCTTAAACGAATCATATACTTTTATAAATTTTTGATTGATTAATTCAAATTCTTTAAAATTTTTTGTCCAATCCTTTTTATGTAAAGAAATTCTAAAATGCTTTTTTAAATCCTCTTTTATATCCTCAATTCCAGAATAAACTATTCGATGATTTCTAAGATTACGAGAATTGGGATCATTAAGTAAATTTTGGATTGTCATCAAGCGAACATGATGATTTGCAAAAATAAATTGATCATTTTTCAAAATAAAATTAAAACCTAGATTTTTCAATGAATCAATCTGAAATTGGCTTATAAATTGAATTTTTTCTTTAGACAAAATAAAAGTTGAATCCTCTTCCTTTAAAAATAAAGAAATCATAATTGGAGGGATCCAATCATAGGTAGAGAAAATTTCTGAATTAATTAGATATATAGAATCATTTTCAATACATTTGGAAATTATCCTCCCAAAAGAATATATGTGTTCCCAACTATTACTTTGATCTCTCAAAAAATTTTTCAAATATTGATGACTTAAAGTTTCAAGCATTTATAATTAATTTCAAATACATACAAAATTTATGAACCTAATATACAAAAAATTGGTATCAATATAAATAAGAGGGTTTTGAATTAATCAATCTATGAAAATTGGAATAGTAGGATTAGGTTTAATTGGGGGTTCTTTAGGATTAAAACTCCAAAGTATAAATCATACAATTTATGGAATAGCAAATAATGAATTTAATGAAAAAAAAGCTAAGGATAAAAAACTTGCAAATTTTGTTAGTTGTGATCTGAGCTTATTAAAAAAATGTGAGCTAATAATTTTGGCATTGCCTATCAAAGATTTGATCAGTCCGTCTCAAAAATTGGTATCATCAATACCTCAGGCAACAATACTAACTGATGTAGGATCTGTTAAAGAACCAATTGTAAATACATGGGAAAATTTACATCCTCTATTTATTGGATCTCATCCAATGGCAGGAACAGAAAAAAAAGGAGTTGATTCAGGTTTTGAAGGTCTTTTTAAAAATGCAAAATGGATTATTACTCCAACACAAAATAGTGATTTAAATGCAGTGAGAACAATTTCCGAGATCATAAAATCAATGGATTGTGAAATTTGCCAAGCTTCGCCAAAAGAGCATGATGAAGCAGTATCTCTAATTTCTCATCTTCCTATATTTTTAGCTTCTGCCCTAATTGAAACTGCGCATACAAAAAATAATCAATCTTTATTAGATCTCACGCAAAAATTAGCTGCTACAGGATTTGCTGACACTTCGAGAGTTGGTGGCGGCAATGAACAACTAGGCCTAGATTTAGCTATTAATAATCAGATTAATGTTTTAAATTCCATAAATAATTTTAAAAATAAGCTGAATATACTGGAATCGCTTATTAAAGAAAAAAATTGGGAGTTACTTTCTAACAAACTGGCTGAAGCAAAAGAAAACAGACAAAATTTTATAAACTAAAATTTTTTATACCTTTGGAAGCTAAAATTTGCCTTGAAACCATTAATGCAGACTGACTAACACCTGCAGTCCCCTCTCCTGGATAAATAGAATCTCCACATAGCCATAAACCTTCAAAAGGTGTCCTACTTGATAATCCAAATAAACCAAAAATATCTGGTTTTTGACCAAGCCCGCCTACTATTCCATTAGGTCTTTTTGTCCATTTTTCAAAGCCCAATGGAGTTGCTAATTCCCTATGAAGCCATTTTTCAGGATCAATATCAAATTGACTTTCCAATTCAAGCGATATTTTTTTCATGAAACTATTTTTCTTCTTTAAGTAAGTTTGTTTATCTAGATCAAACCAATCTTTAGTCTTGGCAAAGATACTCGCAATTAAAGTAACCTCACCTTTTGGCGCTCTTCCATCACCATCATCACTAATTGATACAAATAACGAACAAAATTCTTTCGAAACAAATTGATAATGATTGGAGAATGTTTTTTTAATATGTTCTTTTTTTAATGCTGAATAAAAAACTATAGCTCCACTTGGATTAGGCAAATTATTAAGTCGATTTTTATAATTTTTTTTTCGTTCTAAAGGATCTTTCAAATGCTTGAGTAAAGATTGTGGAGGCGCGGTATAAATCACATCTTTTGCTTGGTAAATAAATGATTTTTTTTTCGAATTAGCAGATACTTTCCAACACATATTTACGTTGTCAAAAGTTATAGAATTAACTTCTTGCCCAAAAATTAAATTAACTCCAGTTTTAATCAATGAACCTTCTAATGATTCACTTAAAGACTGCATAGATTTTTTAAGATGCCACAGACCATGTGGCTGTTGACACATCTGAAGAACAGTAGATCCATATAAAGCTGCAGTATTATAAACGTCCTCTTGAGAATAAAGTTTTAGTTGAAGATTTAAGAATTTAATCAATCGTTCATTCTTAGATAATCCACATATCCGCAATAAATCAAAAATAGTAGATTTAAGTAAGATACCTGTGACAAGGTTTGAAGGTACTAGTGCTTTAAGAACTTGAGAAAAATCCCAAAAATTACTTATTGGTAATACAGGATTATTATTAGCAAATATCCAATTACTTTCATGTATGAGAGTACAAAGTTTCCAAAATCTTTGACTCCCAGGAAACTGCATTTCTCGTTCAGCAATCCATTTACTTTTTTCATACCAAATAGGTATAGGATTAGCACCATCATTTAAATCAACAATGCAAGCAGGGTCTAAAATTTTGGCTTCTGGGGATGGAATATCTAAAAATTCAAAAATTCTAGAATGTATTCCTCCCTTCTCTAAACCCGCAACCTGAGTTGCACCAACATCAAAAATATAATTCTTTCTTTTAAAAGTACCGGCACATCCTCCGGATTGAGTATGAGATTCGATTAAAGTTACTGATAAGCCTTGTTTTGATAAAATCGCTGCAGAAGTAAGTCCTGCTATACCGGCGCCTACAACAATAACTTCAGACTTTCTCATTAAAATGCAAAAATTATCCCCTATTGAAATTAACGAAATTTGTGAAGAATTAGGTGAAACTTATCCAAAAAGTATTGAACAAGTACATGGTGGTGATATTCATAGTGCCTGGCGAATAGAATTCTCAAACAAAAAATTATTTCTTAAAAGAAACATTAGAAACAAAAAATTTCTTGAATTTGAAAAATATTGTCTTCAAAATTTGAGAAAATATATTAATCAAGAAAACTTAGTTATTCCTAAAGTTATTGCATATAAAAATATAAAAAATATAGAGATTCTATTAATTGAATGGATCAATATGCATAATTTTGACCAAAAAAAGCTTGGAAAAGGTTTAGGTGAATTACACTTAAAATCAGCTGAATCTAATCCCAAAATGTTTGGGTTTCCAGTTGAGGGTTTTATTGGAACTACAGATCAGAAGAAAGGCTTGGAAGAAGATTGGATAGATTGTTTTTTAAACTTAAGGATAATACCTCAATTATTAATTCTTAAATCGACGATTTTAGATAAAGAAATTATAAATAAAGTTAAAGAAAAAATTAAATCAGAATTACTGAATCACAAACCAATAAATGCTCTAGTTCATGGCGATTTGTGGTCGGGCAATACAGGAATGGACGAAAGTGGAAGGGGGGTTATATTTGACCCGGCATCTTGGTGGGCAGATAATGAAGTAGATATAGCTATGACAAAACTATTTGGAGGTTTTAGAAAAGAATTTTATGAAGAATATCATAGAATTTTTCCTATAAAAAACGGATTTGAAAAAAGAATTATTATTTATAATTTTTATCACATATTGAATCACGCCAATATGTTTGGAGGAGGTTACTTAAAACAAGTTAAAGATTACGTACAAGCAATACTCAATATGTAATCTTTAACTACCCTAAATATGTCTTCTTAAGATTTTGTACCTTATCTAAAACAGCTTCACGATTTTCACTGGTACGAAGATTCTGCCAGCTCCATTGCCCAACAACAAATACGCCTAAAAGTTCCAGTAAACCTGGAAGAATTGGGAAAAAGTTTATCGTGTCAATGACAACTTTGATTATTATTTGGGCGATAATTACAACGGCAATAATGCCTGCTGCTTTACCGTATTTTCCCATTTGGGTCCAATCAACATTTCCAAGTGTTTGGTTGACTTTTCCCATTACATCAGAATACTTCTCTGAAAAACTTTTGGTGTCGGCGCTTGTATCGGAGCCAGAGTCTTGATTTGACTCAGAAGTGTTGTCACTCATGAACATTCAGGCTGCAAATTATATATATGAACCAGACAGTATCGGAAAAAATGCCAATTGACTACCTTTTTGTTGTGCAAAATTCCGAACCGAAACATTTTGTATTTTTGAAATGTGTTGGCACATAAAGTTTTTGAAGCTATTTAACCTTAAAATTGATTTATAAAAACTTCACATTATCACCTAGTTCTAACAAAAACATGAAAAAAATTAAGTAATAGGAGATTTTAAAAAGGCTAAAATTTTTATTTTAATTATTATATTTTCATAGTTAATTTTGCATAATTAAAGAATCGATATGTCCAAAGATATCAAATTTAATTGCCTAAACTCAGATGAAGAAGAAAGATATCAAAAACATTTAACTCTCAAAGAAATAGGTTATGAGGGTCAAATAGATATTAAAAACAGTTCAGTATTATGTATTGGCGCAGGCGGGCTTGGATCTTCTGTTTTACTTTACCTGACGGCATCAGGAATTGGAGAAATTGGAATAGTAGATAATGATCACGTTGAGAAGTCTAATCTACAAAGACAGATAATCCATGAAACAAATAATATTGGTAATCTTAAAATTGATTCTGCACGGGAAAGAATGAGAAAATTGAATCCTAATTCTAAATTAATAACTTTTGCTGAAAGAATTAATCCTAAAAATGCCCTAGAAATAATTCGACAATTTGATATTATTTGTGATTGCTCAGATAACTTTAGCACTAGATATTTGATAAACGATGCGTGTCTGATACTAAAGAAACCTCTAGTCTTTGGCAGTGTACAAGGATTTGAAGGGCAAGTAAGTGTTTTTAATTTACACGAAAAGAGTCCTAATTTAAGAGACTTGCTTCCAGAATCACCCTCAAAAAATAATGTTCCCAGTTGTGCGGAATATGGGGTCGTGGGAGTTTCAACAGGTCTAATAGGCATTCTTCAAGTGAATGAGATAATTAAAATCATTTTAAAAAAAGGTGAAATTTTAGATGGGAAAATTTTGATTTTTGATCTCTTGAATATGAATATGAAAAAATTAAATCTAAAAGGTGATCAAATAAATAAGCGAATCAAAAATCTTTCTCAGTTTGTGGACTTTTATTGTGAAGATGAATGTTCTGATAAAAATAAAATCAACAGAATCAATGCTAATGATTTTAATAGCTTATACAAAGCAAAACCCAACAAAATTCTTTTAATTGATGTTAGGGAAAATGAAGAATTTTCTAATTCTGCAATAGAGGGTTCTATATCAATTCCCCTAAGTCATTTGAGCCAAAAGCCTGACTTAGAATTTATTCAAAAAGAAAGTTTAATTAAAGAGGTTTTCACTATATGCAAATCGGGGAAACGTTCTGAAAAAGCTTCCAAAATCTTGTCTAAATTCAAAATTAAATCGAGATCTATTGAAGGTGGCATTGAAAAGGTAAAAAAATTATTATGCAATTAATATTTCAAAAATATTTAGTAATCTACCCCTCTTTTTAAATCAACTCCAACATTTGCATAATGCTTATGACAGACCATTTCAGAGTAAATATCAGCAAGTTCAAAGTATGAAGGTTCATTTTTACATCTCCCAGTAATAACAACTTCTGTTTCTGCTGGTTTTTTTAAGAGCGTTTGATGTATTGATTCCACAGGCAGTAACTCTAAATCAACAGTTGGATTCAATTCATCCAAAATAATTGTTTTATACAAACCACTCAAAATAGCAGCTTTAGCAATTTCCCATGCTCTTTCAGCCTCAACATAATCAATTGGTTGTTGCTGACCTCTCCAAACGATTGCATCTCTTCCTGAACGCAAATGATCTACCAAATGTGGGTAACTTTCTCTCAAAGCATCTATGGCAGCATCTTCGGTATAACCATTTCCACCTTTTAACCACTGTAATATTAAAACTCTATGACTTTTATCTTGAGATATTCCTTTACCAATTGCTTGAAGAGCCTTGCCAAGTGCACTTGTGGATTTCCCTTTTCCCTCACCTGTATAAATCTCAATTCCACCATTAAATCTCCTTTGTCCTGTTATTTTTGATAAGTCTCCACTTAGTCTCGGTCTCATTTCTGAATGGAGTTGCGATATTCTTACCAAAGAAGGAGGGGCTGCCCTTCCTGTAATAATTATTTCCAATCCATCAGGACGACTTTGAAGAGAATCAACTACTTCCTTGATATCAAGCATTCCTAAGTCAAGAACTGGATTCAGCTCATCAAGCACAACTACTGAATAGAGAGAACTAGCAATTGCACCTTTAGCAATATTCCAACCTCTCTCAGCCTCACCAATATCAAACTTTGTCACCTGGTCAGCAGCAAAGAATTCCGATCTTCCTGTCCTTACGTGGTCAATTAAGTGTGGGAATCCTCTCTGCAAGGCCTCTATAGCAGAATCCTCATCATATGGTCTCTCAGGACCTTTTAAAAATCTAAGAAGTAGTACTCTGGACTGTCTTTTTTCGCATATTCCTAAACCTATCGTCCTCAGCACAACACCTAAAGCAGCCTGACTTTTACCCTTACCTTCGCCATCATAAATATGTAATTGACCTTTTAATCTCTCTTGACTGTCACTTGCTGTGACAATTCCAATACCTCGATTTCTAATGTTATTCGTCAATGGAACAAGGTTAATAAACTTAATCTAGGATATAGTGAAGAATATTATTAAACATTTAATAATAAATTCAACCTATACATAGGTAATTTGAATTTTAAAGTAATAAGCATGTTCAATCAACTAGAAATTCTCTCTGATGAACAAAGTGAAAAACTTTATACAATTAGAAGATACATTAAGAATCTGGATAGTGTTTGTATTGCTTATTCAGGAGGAGTTGATAGTACATTGGTAGCATCATTAGCGTTCGAGCAATTAGGCAGTAAAGCAATCGCAATTACTGGGATTTCTCCTGCACTAGCCAATACACTTCGTGAAGATGCAAGAAGTCAAGCAAAATGGATTGGAGTAAAGCATTTAGAAATTCAAACATCAGAATTAGAACAATCAAGTTACAGTGAAAATCCCAAAGACAGATGCTTTGCATGCAAAAAAGAGCTTCACAAACATACAACCTATTTGTCTAAAAAATTTAATTACAAGATTGTTTTAGATGGAGTTAATCTTGATGATCTTAAAGATCATAGGCCAGGTATACAAGCCGCAAAAAAAGCAGGAGTTATTTCGCCTCTTGCAAAGTTTAAATTTTCAAAACAAGATATTAGGGATATATCAAGAGCATTAGGTTTCCCTTGGTGGGATAAACCTGCTCAACCTTGCTTGTCATCAAGATTTCCTTATGGCAATGAAATAACTAGTGAGAGGCTAAAAATGGTTGAGAAAGCAGAAGAATACCTCAAAGAAGGTGGTTTATCTGAAGTTAGAGTAAGATGTCAGGGCTTAACAGCAAGAATAGAAATTCCTCAAGATGAATTAAAGCATTTTTTTATAAAATATAATCTTAGTGATTTGGTTCAATATTTTTCCCATTTAGGATTTAATTGCACAAGTTTAGATCTTGAAGGATTAATAAGCGGAAAATTAAATAGATGAGAATGCAAGCTAAACAGCCGTTCTAATCTCTTGAAGAACTGCCTCAGGAGGATTTCGTTCAATAGCACGCAAGTAATGTTCTTCAGCCTTTAAAGCTTCAATTAGATATTGACTAGCAAGTTCTGGCATCATATTTTGACCACATGTAAAGATGTCGACTGCAGAATAATTAGATTCAGGCCAAGTATGTATTGAAATATGAGATTCAGCTAGTAATGCAATTGCGGTAACTCCTTGAGGTTCAAATTTATTACTTATCAAATTCAGAACTGTTGCCTTTGCTAATTTTGCAGCCCTATTTAAGGTACATCGTAAAAAGGATTCATCATTTAATTTTTCATAATCACATCTATAAAGTTCTAACAAAAGGTGTTTACTTTGATAGACTAATTTTTCATCATTACTAAACGAACTGAAATTTTGATTTTTTTTTGGGACTTCCATTAAAGAAATTCATATTTAAGAATAAGATTAGCTAAAAATAGTACTATTAGAAATTATAAATAGATCATTTGTGAAGAGCCTAAGAAAGATTGATTAAATTTATCTAGATGTGTCGCACTTATAAAGCATTGACTATCTTTACCAACAGAATTTAATAACAAATTTTGTCTAGTTATATCAAGTTCCGCTAAGACATCATCCAATATCAGTATTGGAGAGACATTTAATGTTTTACTTAAAAAATCTAATTCAGCCATCTTTAACGCCAAGATAAAAGTTCTTTGCTGACCAGATGAACCATATTTTCTAACTGAAATATTATTAATTAGAAACTCAATATCATCACGATGAGGTCCAAAATTACATTTACCTGTCAAAGCTTCGATTGAACGCTGATTTAATAGTTGTTCTGCTATTTTCTTACTAATAACCTCTTCTTCTTCTTCTTCTGGACTTATATTTTGTATCCCAGAAAGATAATTGATGCCTATTTGCTCTTTAGATTTACTTAAGTGATTATGCCAATATTCAATATATGGTTTTATTTTTAATAAAGCCCTTCTTCTGCGCCTGAAAATCCTTGTACTTATTATTGACATTTGCATATCAAAGCTTTCACAAATATCTGAGGATTGGCTATTTAGGAAGCTTTCTGAACGCCAAAAATGACTTCTTTGTTTTAAAAGCCTGTTAAATCTACTTATTAAGTCTAAATATACTGGTTCAAGTTGAAATACGACTTTATCAATCCATGTTCTTCGATAACTGGGTTCACTTCTAACAATATTTATATCATTAGAACAGAAACATACGCTCCTAATATAATTCTTTATTTCACTCTGCTTTTTCAAAATTGATTCATTGACATAAATTCTTTTAGGTCCTTTTCGGAATAAATTTAACTTTAAATCATCTTCAAAATCTATTTGTCCTATAACTACAGCCATATCACTATCATTTTCTATTAAGTCTTTATCACTTATTGCTCTATTAGATTTTAATTGACTTAAAAATTCAACAGCTTCAAGTAAATTTGACTTGCCAACACCATTACAACCAAGAACTATTGCTCTTTGCTCTTTTAGTTCAATTTCAAAACTTTTATGGTTCCGAAAATTTTTAATTTTTAATTTATTTAAAAAAATTTTTTTTGTGCATTTATTAATTAAATTAGCTAAGTTTAAAGTATTTAGATTGTCTTTAAAGAAATTGAAAAATTAAAGGGCATGTAGCTCAGTTGGATAGAGCATCAGATTCCGGTTCTGAGAGTCGTGGGTTCGAATCCCTCCATGCTCGTAATATATTTTTAAAGTTTATATCCCATTACTCTTATTCCATTTGGATCAAGTATGAATCCACTTTCTCCTAAGCTTTTAAAAGAAGACACCGGTGCTTGTACAGAAATACTGCAACCAGGCATTTCTCTATTTATTTTATCAAGAGTTACTTGAAGTAATATTGAATAATAAAGTTGCTGATTATTACCTGGTGCTGCACTTAAATTCCATAAATTAGCATTCAATCCCCTATCGGATGTAACCCTTACAAAGCCATATAATTTATTTTTTAATTCATTCTGGATAGTAAGAAAAAAATTACTTTTCTGAATAGCCTCAGAAAGAGGCTTTATTGGAAATGTATCGCAACCACAATTTGCTAAAAGTTTGTTAACTTCTTTAGCTAATGGGATCTGAGAAGAGTTAACAAAATAACCTTCTGGAAGAACAAGTTTTTTGTTAGGAAAATATTGCAATTATCAACCTGTATTTCTCATGCCTGCTGCTATCCCATTAATAGTTAGAAGGGCCCCCCTTAATAATTCACTTCTACTATATGCTCTTCTAGATTCATCTTTATCAATAAGAAATTCACTAATTGGAGGTTGTCTTGTTTGATCTCTAAGTCTTCTTAAAAGTGAAACCTGCAAAAATCCCAATGGGATAATTGTCTTATTTCTTAAGCTTACTGAAGATTTTAAGTCTCTATCAGATTCGAGTAGCTTATTTTTGCCAGTAATTTCAAGAACTAAAGATTTTGTAAGACTATATTCTTTCGAAATTACTTCAAAAATATCATCAAAAGAATCTTTATTTTCTTCACTGCCAAGAGTGTCAACATAATATTTAGCAACTTCTAAATCGACCTTAGATAGTGTCATTTCTACCTTAGATATAAGCATCCTAAAAAATGGCCATCTTTGATGTAGGACTCTTAATAATTCAATTTGTTGTGGGTCTGAATTTAATTCAGATGATAATGCAGTACCTACTCCAAACCAACTAGGTAAGAGAAATCTACTTTGTGTCCAACCAAATACCCATGGAATAGCTCTTAAACTTGACAAATCTTTTGCACCTTTTTTTCTTCTTGCAGGCCTGCTAGATATTTGTAATTTACTTATTTCTTCAATAGGCGTAACCTCTTGAAAGAAATTTAACAAGTCAGGATTCTCATACACTAATTTTCTGTAGTGAGACCTTGATGTTTCTGCCAACCTAGACATTAATTGATTCCATTCTGGAGTAGCATCAAGTCTATTATTTACCAAACTATTTTGAATTACAGCTGTAGTAACAGTTTCAAGGTTGTACAAAGCCAGTTCAGGAAGACTATATTTAGACGCTAAAACTTCACCTTGTTCTGTTATTTTTATTCGCCCTTTTAAAGTACCGCTTGGTTGAGCCAATATTGCCTGATAGGCAGGTCCGCCCCCTCTACCTACAGAACCCCCTCTTCCATGAAAAAGTCTTAGCAATATGTTATTTCTACTTGCAAGATTTTGAAGAGCTATTTGGGCTCTATGAATTTCCCAATTACTAGAAACAAATCCTGAATCTTTATTACTATCAGAATATCCAAGCATTAATTCTTGAAGAGGTTTAAAAGATTCTCCAACTTTTGGCAATAATGATTTGTAGAAATCTAATTTAAACAACTTTTCCATTACTTCAGGTGCTCTTTTAAGGTCTTCAACCGTTTCAAAAAGAGGTACAACTAATAAGTTTGAATTTTTTGAATTTTGATCAAGAAGTCCCATTTCTTTTGCCAGTAAGAGTACTTCAAGCAAATCAGATGCACTATGACTCATTGAAATTACATAAGCATGACAAATTCGACTTCCAAATTCTTGCTGAAGTCTCTTAACCATTTTAAAAACTGAAAAAGTTTCTTCTGTAGTGTTTGTCCATTTTACGTCAGAGGGAATTAAAGGCCTTTTTGTATTTAATTCGTCTACAAGCCATTTAATTTTCTCATCCTCAGACATTTGGTCATATTGCACAGATAAATCGAGATATTTTGTAAGCTCTTGTATGGCGTCACTATGCCTTGTACTTTCTTGACGAATATCTAAACTTGCTAAAGAAAATCCAAAAATATGAACCTGAGTAAGTAATGTATTGACTGCCTCGCAAGTCAAATCTGTACTAATAAGGCTATTTTTAATTAGTTCGAGATCATAGGTAAATTCATTTACTGATTTATAATATAAATTTTCAACTTTATCTATATTTTTAGTATTCAATTCTCCTTCTAAGTCAAATTTCCACCCATTGTCAGCCAATAAATTATTCCTTTCTTGTGTTAGCCTCAATTTTTCTAAAATATAACTTAATTTCAATCTATAAGGTTCTGATCTGTATCTTGTCGCCCTAGCTTCATAAATTGCTGGGAACTTAACCCTATCTGTTTCTAATGACTCTAATAGAGAAGAACTTACTTGACTCCATTGCATTGAGACACTTAATTGATCTCTAAGATGAGATGTTGCAGTAATATATCTTTCCAACATTAATTGCCTTTGGTAGCAGGCAGTTCTCCATGTTATCTCGGGAGTGACCGATGGATTACCATCCCTATCGGAGCCTACCCAAGAACCGAAGTTACAGAAAGATTGAGAGGGCAGTTGAACATCTGGATAATTTTCAGTGAGTGCTTCAGCGATTCTGCCTCTCAATTGAGGCATTGCATTAAATAAAACTTGCTGAAAATAGTGCAAGGCATAATCTACTTCGTCTAAAACTGAAGGTTTAAATTGATGTAATTCATCTGTTCTCCACCAAAGTCTTACTTCCTCTTTTAATTGGATTTTTAGAAAGTTTTTTTCTTCTTTTGTTAAAAATTGCTCAACCTGAATTTTTTTTAACAAATTTGCGACTCTGGTTTGCTTATGTCTAATCGTATGTCTTACTATTTCGGTCGGATGTGCAGTAAAAACTAAACGAATATCCATTTCCTGCAATAACTCCTCTAATTTTCCTGGAGGTACATTTAATTTTCTCAACCTATAAAATAATTCTCTAAAAGTTACTGGAGCATTTTGTCTAGCCAATGCTGGGGCAAAGGGATCAAGATTATCGGGCGATTTTTGAACATTTTTATTGGTAAAACTTTGAATATATCTATCTTCCTCCACTCTTTGTTCCAAAATATTCACAAGTTGAAAATATAATGAAAAAGCTCTTGCTGCTGCAATGGATTCTGCTAAATCCATAGAATTTACAATATCAACTATTTCTTTTTTAAAGGTTTTTGAACTATCACCTTCTATTTGTTTTGAATAACTTAATTCTTTAAGTTGGATTAATCTCTCTGCTTGATCATCTGGGCATTCTTCTCTAAGTACAGATTCCCACAAATCCTCTATTAAAAGACGATTTTTATCAAGTGGATCATTAGTACTTATAAGATCCACTTTATTATTTTTTATCTGTTGAAAGGATTCCATATAATCATTATGTCACAAGTGAAAATGTTCAGATCAAAAAATTGTTTAAATAATCAAACATTCTTTTTTTCACTCTTGATCATTTCATCGATAGAAATTTTCATTATCTGCTCAATAGAAAGACCTTTCTCATGTTGATTTATCCATTTCATAGATTGATTACCCTCTTCAAGTACTTTGTGGATAGGTTTCAAAAGATATTTCATATTAAACTTTTCTGCGGTGGATGATAAATCTGATAATAAGTCTTTAATCCAGTCTCTACAAATAACTTTTCTGCCATCTTGCCAGTGAATTAACTCTGAATTCAAACTATTTTTAGCAGCATTAATTTCATTTTGATCACATATTTCTGATAATTCATCAATAGAAAAAATACTAGCAGTCAAAGGATCTAAAGCATTTATATTCTCAAAAAGATGTAAAATCCTTAGTTCTAGCATAGCCGTTATACCTAATAGCAAATTAATATCATGAACAAAATCACAAATTCTTAATTCCAAACGATCAAGAATTAAAGGCCTTTGGGGACCATTTGGTCGAATTGAAGACCAAAAATGCCTGATGTTTTGCATATTTTTATTATCTATATTTTCCTCGATCCAATCGACATAGCTATTATGATTTACGAAAAAAGGAACTTTACTTGGTGTTCTTGGAAACTGAATCCATCTTTGAGAATGATTTTCAGTAATTTTATTATTTAAAAAAGGTGAGCTAGCACTTATTGATAGATACAAAGCAGCCTCAGATCTTATCAGCCTTATCGCAGTAAAAAGCTTATCTAAGTCATCAATTCCTATATTTATGTGAACACTTGAAGTTGCAATAGAGATTCCATAATTATCTTCTATAAATTGATGATAAACATTTGCAAAATCAGATCTTTGCAATTGAATATCATGTTTAAAGCAAAGAGTGGATGAAGGAATGATTGTTAACCCTTTATTGTTTAGCCATAGCCTTAATTTTTTTCTTGGATTTATTAATTTCTCGTATAAAAAGTTATAGTCTTTTTCAGGTGTTGTTATGTATTCAACATTCCTTTTATCTGGCTCTTTCACAAAATTAGAAAATTCTTTTTCAATATCAGCTGAAATACCAATATGAGAATTAAACGAACCTGTGAAAAGTTCTACTTCAAAACCCTTATAAAGATTATTTTTACTCATTTAATTATCCAAACAGGCTAATGATTTCAGTATCCCCTTAGCTTTATTTATTGTCTCTTGATATTCATTTTCAGGAGAAGAATCAGCAACTATTCCAGCTCCTGCCTGCACTGAGACATCAAATTTTCCATCTTCTGAGGGTTTGACTATCATAGTTCTTATTGTAATTGCCGTATTTAATGCTCCATTAATATCAATAGATCCATAAACACCAGCATAAGGTCCTCTAGCATCTTTTTCAAAGTGTTTAATCAATTGCATAGCTCTTATTTTTGGCGCACCAGTTACTGTCCCGGCTGGAAAACATGCCTTTAGCAAATCCCATACATCAGTATTTTCTTTTAAGATTCCCTCAACTTCACTCACTATATGCATAACATGTGAATATTTCTCAATAACCATTAAATCTTTTACCTCCACAGTACCAATTTCACAAACTCTTCCAAGGTCATTTCTTCCAAGATCTATTAGCATTACATGCTCAGCTATCTCTTTTGGATCTTTTAATAAATCTTTTTCAAATTCCAGATCTTGTTTATTATCAATTCCCCTAGGTCTTGTCCCAGCTATTGGTCTTAAGCTTGCAACTATCTGACTATTTTTATTTTTTTCAGCTTTAACCATGACTTCAGGACTGGAACCTATCAGATACCATGAGCCAAAATCAAAAAATGACATATATGGGGAAGGATTAACCATCCTCAAACTTCTGTATAAATTAAAGGGATCATTATTGACTTGAGTTTGAAATCTCTGACTTATAACAATTTGGAAGATATCCCCTTTTCTTATGTATTTTTTTGCAGAAAGAACTGCATCCTCAAAATCTTTTTTCTTCCAATTACTTTTAAGATCTAAATTGAAATTCTCATTTTCATTCCAATCTAAAAACTCGTATTCTTTTAGAGGGACTTTCATTAAATCTCTAGTTTTCTGAATTTTAGAAATTGAGTTTAGATAAACTTCTTCAACAGAAGACTCTTTTGAAGAAGTTATATCTGCATAAACTACTGCGGTTATACATCTTTTAATTTGATCAAAAACAACTAACTGATCAAAAAACATCCAAGAACCATAAGGTATATTGTTTTCTTGTATTTTATTTATTGGAACACTTGGTTCTATTCGATTAATTAATTCATAACCCCAAGACCCATATAATTGCCCAATTGATGGTAAGCCATCAAGCATAGATGATTTATATTCCTTTGTCCAAGTTCTTAAAATATTAAAGGGATCGCCCTTATACATTTCCGTTTTCCCATTATTCCAGGTTTTAACTATTTCTTCTCCATAACAAACGGCTTCCCAAAGAGGTTTAGTAGCTACGATACTCCACCTTCCCAAACTCTCTCCTCCTTCAACAGACTCAAGAAAAACTCCATGTGAATCTTTTTCGGATAATTTTAACCAAGTAGATAATGGAGTCTCTAAATCTGCTGGCCAAGTTTGAGTGATAGGTATAAAATTTTTACCTTCTTTGTAAGCTTTTAAAAAACTATCTTTATTTGAGCTGATCATACTAATAGTATCAACCCAAATTATAAATATATTCTTCTTTTATATCAACTTTGAGTAATTTAATCAAAAGTATTCTTAGTTGTAAATTTCAACCCAGCTGGATTAGGATTCTCACCTATTCGCCTTGGGTTATGGCCAACTTTTTCTCTACCCTCATTAACTTTCTCAGGGAAAACACCATCTTTTGGATGTAAGAATTCAATATCACCGCCTGGGAAAATTCGGTAGATTTTGAAGTCCTCAATTCTTGGTTTAAAAGATCGTAATTGTGTTCCTAGTGCAAGACATTGTTCCTTTCTTGCAAAATACATTAAATTATCACCTTCATGCATAATAGCAGCACCACCAGTGGGTAATTCAAATGCTTGTTCTTTTGAACTATTCCATACAATCGCATATTTTTCTTCGGTTTCTGCTGAGTTCAATAAACCCCCAGTACTTCCTATATGCTTTGGAAATTGACCAACTAAAGTTTCCGTCATTCTAGATTTTGAGTTATTTATACTAAGAAATTAGCATTCATATTTTACAAAATTCAAAATTTACAAGAAAGTTTCTACATTATTTAATAAATATTAAAGTTATTTCTCATTTCATTTTGAATCTGAAATGGGGAAAAATACTGTCAAACCTGTATCACGCCTTTGAGTAACATGCCCTCCTAAACTTGCTAACAACTTTTGAGTGGCATTTTGACTTAGTTGTAAACTCCCCGTTTGAGGGTTCCAATTTAAAACAGGACCTATATCAGAACCATTTTCTTTTTTTAATATTTCTTTTCGATTACAATCTGATTTTTGTACTTTTAGTTGAAGTTTTAGTTTTTGGCCAGCTGGTCTTAATTCTAAAACTAATGTACTGCCCTCTTTCAATCCTCTAGTATTTTTATCAATTAATCCCCTTAACATTAATTCTAGTTTTTCAGAATCACTCAAAATTTGCGGAAGTTGACTGGGGATGTCTATCTTGAAAAAAATCCCACGTCGGTTTAATTGTTTATTCCATACAGGAGAAAGTTTTTTAAAAATTTCGGCTAAATTAATTTTTGCCAAATTATTTGATGAAGTAACTTCGTTACTTACTAATTCTGCAGCATTAAAAATTAAACCGAACCTATCAATTTGTTCATTACATTCATTATCTATTTGAATCAAACGATTTCTCATTGATTCATCCATATTATATTTTTTTAAAGTAGAACTTATTAGGGTTCTTATAGTAGCTAAGGGAGTTCTGACTTCATGAGAAATTGCACTTAACAATTTTGCTTCAGTTATTTGCACATTTTTTTCATCGTTTTTTACAGAATTCTGTATATTATGATTTGGAGCAATATTTGCTAATTTTGCCGATAATGTTGGCCAAAATAATTTTTCAAATTGATTATTAATATTAAGGTTACCTAAATTATTGATTGCATTACGAAATTTTACTCCTTCCTCATAATTTTCTTGGTTTAATTTTGCATGCATTAATTCAATTGAAAGTTTAAGGCTTTCTTCATCACACTTCATTAATAAAATTTTCTTATCTTTTTCTCCTACAATTGATAATATGCATTGAAAATTTGGGGTGATTATCATTAAAAAAGGTTCATAACCATCTTCTTGACTAAGATTTAAGACTTTATAATTACTAACTAAATCGAAATCTTTTTTTATCTTGTCTAAATTTTTGACTGGTAAAAAACCTGCATTCTTATTCTGAAAATATGGAAAACCCTCAGGAGACCAAAGCCATCCATAAAATTGATTTAAAAATTTTTTATCATTAAAAGCAGGCAAAGGTGAGGCAACCCAAATCCCCCCCTGTTTATAATTTTGAGATAGGAAATCTTTCTGAATAACTTCTAAAGAAGCCCACCACATTCTTCTGGATGAATCATCATCCACATGTATAGTTTGAACTCCTTTAATCAAAAGGTCTTGAATTTTTTTTATAGTTATTTGTGATTTCATCAATTTCTTAGTGATCTAGAACGTTTCAATATAGATAAAACAAATCCAATAGATATAAAATTAGTCACCAATGACGTTCGACCATAGCTCATAAAAGGAAGGGGAATCCCAGTCACTGGTCCTAATCCAATAGTCATAAATAAGTTAATTATTATTTGAAATAAAAAAGTTGAGGCTATTCCAATAACAATTAGAGATTCAAAATTAGTCCTAGCAATTGTTGCAGTATTAATAAGTTTTTTAATCAAAAAAAAGAACAAAAATAAAACTATCATGCACCCTACAAAACCCAATTCTTCGCCTAGAGCACTGAATATAAAATCAGTATGTTGTTCCGGTATAAATTGCAAATTAGTCAGCTTACCTTGTAGCAAACCCGTCCCAAATAATCCTCCAGAACCAATTGCAATTTGACTCTGTATCAAATGATATCCGCCACCTAATGGATCTCTATTTGGATCTAAAAATAAAACTAATCTATCTTTTTGATATTCTTTTAAGCCATATTGCCACAAAATTGGTGTCAATTTTGCCACTAATAAATGTAACGAAATAGCGAGAGCAGAAAAAATAATTTTCTTTTTCGAAGATCTATAAGCAAGATATCCTATAAATGGAATCCAGAAAATAAGAAGAGTTGGTAAGGTTAGATAAAATGCAGCAGTGATAATACAAAACACTAATATCAAAATCCACTCTATGGGCATATGCGACCAATAGAGCATCACACCTGTCAAAACAAGTAAAACTAAAGAGGTACCTAAGTCCGGTTGAAAGAAAATTAATAACCAAGGAATAACTACTACTAATAAGGGCAATACTAAATCTCTTATTGTTAAAATTATTTTTTTGTCGAGTACTAAAGCAAGAGTTAACACAGTACTAAGTTTAGCTACTTCTGAAGGCTGAAAAGAAAAGATGCCAAAGTTTAGCCATCTTTGAGCTCCAGAAACTGAAATCCCAAAAAAATAAATTAGTAATAAGGATATTAAAGTACAAAAATAAAATGGAACCAAATACTTTCTAATTCTCTCTAACGGTATATAAGAAATAAAAAATGCTAAAAAATAACCTAAAAAACCAGTTAGGATATGACCTAAATAGTTCGATACTAAAAAATCACCCTGAATACTTTTTATTAATAAACCCGAAATAATAACTAAAAACAGAGGAATTATAAGTATTGGAGAAAATAAAAAACCTCTATTAAAGTTATCTTTTTTTTGTAAAAATCCTCTGTTATTTAATAAAGAAATTCTCCTAAACATCAATTAACTATTAACGAATTGATTCTTAATTAATTGAGCTAAATTACTAAATACAACAGAACTTTCTTTATTGGGTTGGCTTATTGAGATTGGTATACCTTTATTACTATCATTAACGAGAGGAATTTCAATAGGTATTTGGGCTAATAATGGTAAATCATTTTCTTTAGCTAATGTTTGTCCACCACCTTTACCAAAAATTTCATATTTTTTACCTGGCATATCTGGCGGAATAAATACTGACATATTTTCTACAATTCCCAGTAAAGGTACTCCGAGTTGTTTAAACATTGCTAATCCCCTCCTTGCATCTTGTAAAGATACTTGTTGAGGAGTAGTGACAACTATAGCTCCAGAAATAGGCACAGATTGAGAAAGGGATATTTGAGCGTCTCCTGTTCCAGGAGGCAAGTCAATAACCAAAAAATCAAGATTATTCCATTCAACTTGGTACAAAAATTGTCGGATAATACTATTAAGCATTGGTCCTCTCCATATAACTGGCTGACCTTCTTCTATGAGGAAACCCATTGATACCAATGAAATTCCATATTTATTTATTGGTATTAACCTTTGATCACTGCCACTACCTTCTGTAACCTTTGGATTCTGTTCAGCAACTCCCATCATTGAGGGAGTATTAGGTCCATATATATCCGCATCCAGCAAACCAGTTTTAGAGCCTAATTTAGCTAGAGAACAAGCGAGGTTAACTGCAATGGTACTTTTCCCAACTCCACCTTTACCACTGCTAACAGCTATGATATGACGAATCCCACCAATCTTCTTCAACTCAGGAGCATTACTTTGATTTTGAGATTCTGTTTTGGAAGGATTATTATCTATCTCTATTTGAACATCATCAATATCTTCAAAATCCAGTAGTACTTTTCTAACCTCTTGTACAATTCTATCTCTCTGAGAATTTGCAAATGATGGCAATGATAATGTTACGATTACTCTCGGTATAGTTACTCTTACGTTTTTAATCCAAGCTAATTCAATTACATTTTTTTGTGATCCAGCATCAAGAACCTTTTGTAAAGCAAAATTCGCATCTTCTATTGTGGTCATTAAATTTTTAAATATTTTGACAAGGTAGTCGACTGTTTAAAAGATTAAGAACTATGTCGAACTATCAAATAATAGGAAATAAGGTCCCCCTAAGAGAAATTATAAAGGGAAACTTATAATTAACCAAAAAAAATTTTCTTCAAGATTTACTAAATACATGTTGAAAGAACCTCCTAAAAACTCGAGAGAAAAAACTAAAAATCTCTTATTAACTCTACAAGACAAAATTTGTTCAGGGCTTGAAAATATAGATGGAAAAGGGAAATTTACAGAAGAATCCTGGCTAAGAGACGAAGGTGGCGGTGGAAGATCAAGAGTATTGAAAAATGGTTCTATTTTTGAGCAAGCAGGAGTAAATTTTTCGGAAGTACAGGGAAAAGAATTACCTCAATCTATAATCTCCCAAAGGCCCGAAGCAAAAGGTCATGAATGGTTTGCTACGGGAACTTCTATGGTTTTGCATCCTAAGAATCCCTTTATTCCAACAGTTCATCTGAATTATCGATATTTCGAAGCTGGTCCTGTTTGGTGGTTTGGCGGAGGTGCAGACTTAACCCCTTTTTATCCATATCTTTCTGATGTGAGAAATTTTCATAAAGAACATAAAAAAGCTTGTGAAAAAGTTGATAAAGACTTACATAAAGTTTTTAAACCATGGTGTGATGAATATTTCTTCTTAAAGCACAGAAATGAATCTAGAGGAATAGGTGGTATTTTTTATGACTATCAAGATGGTTCAGGCAATATTTATAGAGGAAATAATCAAAATGGAGAGGCATCAAAAGTTTCAGAAAATATTGGCAAATCTAATTTAAATTGGGATAATTTATTTTCTTTAGCGGAAAACTGTGGGCAGGCATTCCTCCCTTCATATCTGCCTATTATTGAAAAAAGAGCTAATAAAACATATACATCAAAAGAAAGAGAATTCCAGCTATATCGAAGAGGTAGATATGTCGAATTCAATTTAGTTTGGGATAGAGGGACAATTTTTGGATTACAAACAAACGGGAGGACTGAATCAATATTAATGTCATTACCACCTTTAGCCAGATGGGAGTATGGATATAAAGCTAAAAAGGGTTCTAGAGAGGAATTTCTTACATCAATCTTTACAAAACCGCAAGATTGGTTAAATGATAAAGATTTAGAAAATTTCTGTATGGAGAATAATATTTTTGATTAAAAATTATCGAATTACTTTGGAATTTATCTTAAATAGGAGTTTTAAATAAAGAGCCGTCGCTTTTCAATTGAAGTTTTTCTCCAAGTTCATTTTCTAAAGAGATTAATTCGTCCCTATGCGCTCTTAATCTCATTAAAGTTGAATTATTATCATTTTCGTTAATCAATCTTAATTCGAATTTCTCCTCTCTTGCTGATTTTTTAAAATAAACGATACCAGACAAAGGACCACCAATTAATCCTAAAAGTATAGGCCACCACCCTAATTCAGGGTATATTTGAATAATTACTAATCCCAAAGCACAAGATCCAAAGCCGCCAAGAAAACCTAAAAAGATTGCTAAAAGTTTACTAGAAACAACTTGTCCCTTAAATATTAAAATTCTTTGTTCAAAATCTCCTCCCGTTTGCTTCCATCCCCTTAAATTTAGCCATTCACATAAACCATTTAAAACCTTCACTGGCTCTTTAGCAGATGAAATCTCAACAATGGTTGTTCTATCTTTACTTGAGGCTCTAAGAAAAAAAAATAATCCTATAGCTAGAAGAATTGTCAGCAACAATGTTGAATTTAAGGAATAAGACATTAACTAAATCTTTTTTTGTAACTAGAGAATAAAAATTAAAGTTACATCATATTATAAATTTATAGATTTATTCTGTAAAATAAGTGCACCAGATAAAAAAATCTTAATTACATAAAAACTACGTAATATCGTAAATGTCTTTAAATACTTATTAAATATGACTATTGAAAATAAAAATATTGATTTTCTTTATAGTGATTTAACAGCAGATTTATATAATATCTATAAAAAATCATCCTACCTTGCTATTGACACTGAAGCAATGGGGTTGATTCATGGAAGAGATAGATTATGTTTAGTACAAATATGCAATGAACTTAGAAGAACAGCCTGTATAAAAATCGAACTTAATAGATCTTCTGCTCCCAATTTAAAAGCACTTCTTGAAGATGAAAAAATTACTAAAATCTTTCACTATGCAAGATTTGATGTAGCAGCGCTAAAATGCAATCTTGGAATTAATACAAAAAATATTTTTTGTACAAAAATTGCAAGTAAGTTGGCAAGAACATATACAAATAAACACGGTTTAAAAGATTTAATTAATGAATTGTTAGGGGTAGAATTAGACAAAAGTTCACAAAGCAGTGATTGGGGTAGCAAAGAAGATTTAACAAAAGATCAATTAGATTATGCTTCAAATGATGTTAGATATTTAATTGAAGCGATGCATAAATTAAAAGTCATCTTAGATAGAGAGAATAGATATGAGTTAGCTCAAAAATGTTTCAAAACAGTTTCAGTTCATGCTGATTTAGACATCCTAAAATTTTCAAATATATTTGAACATTAAAAATCAATCTTCAGTTAAAAAATTATCTTCACCATCAAGAGTTTCCATAAGCTTATCAAGTATTCTTGAAGAACTTAATTTATTGACTTCGTTTTTTTTACAAATTTCTAAGATATTTAGCGCAACTTGTATTTTTTCTTGATTAGTTTTGGAGCCTTCTTTTGCAATTTGAATTTCTACTTTCTTCTTAGCGGAGGATAAGCTTATACTCATTAGTTTTGCAATCTCTGCACAAATTTTCAGATATTTCCGATCATTTATTGGATACATAAAAAAATTAAAACGCTAATGTTATTTACTAAGATAACAAATGAGAGTTTATAGAATCTACAATTTTCTGACTTGCGCCAGATTTCCCCATTCTTTTTTTACCAATTTTCGATTGTTCTAACCTAGCAACTTTTTCTCTCAACAGTAAACTTAAACGTTTTAAAAGAATTTCTTTATTCTTGCAAACTAAAACACTTCCCCCTAATAATCTTGATTGCCTTTTTGCAAATGATTTTGTGAATTGTGGTCCAGATCCTGGAAGTGACAGAGAAGGTATTCCTAAGCCAGCAATTTGCTCTGTGGCAGTTCCTGCATTAGACAAGCCAATATCTGCCATATTGGCCCATAAATTGAATTTGCCTTTTCCAATCAATATATATTTTTCTTTCTTCTTCCATACTGAATCTTGATCAATCAAAAATTTAGTTTTACTTTGTTTTTTAAAACCGTATTTATTTAAATAACTTTGAATTTGCAGCACATTCGCATTAATGCTCAAAGGCAAAAGTATTACCAAATTCTTAGATAAATCAAAATCTTGCAAACAATCAAGAAAATTATCAAGATTTTTAAATGCTTCTGGGTATCTACTTCCAACTAATAAAATTATCCTTTTGAAAGCAATAATATTGGATATCTTTTCATTTTTTGAATTAACAAAATCCATCATTGGATTGCCAAAATATGTTGCATGAATATTTTTTCTATTCAAATTATTAGCTGTTATTTGATCTCTCATAATTAAATTTTTACATCTTGGAGATGTCATTAAAAACATTTCCCATGGGTCCCATTCAGAACCTTTCAACTTATGATAAAAATCGCTTAACGCCCAACCTGGTCCACTACTCCAAGTATGGTCACTTTTGGGAGTGCCAATAAAACTGAATTCGCATTCTGAACTCCAAGCATAAAGTAATGGTAGAAAATCTCCAACTGCAATAATTTTGCAGTTATGTTTTGACTTTTGTTTTACAATTAAAAAATTTCTTAAATTATCTATTAAAAATCCTGCAAACAAATCAAGCAAAAATCCCTTCAGACTTTGATTACTAAAACCTCCACTAGGTAGCTCTTTTAAATAGCCTATTTTACAAAAATTCTTTGATTTTATGGAATTAAATACATCTCCATTTCCTACTAAAGGCAAGACTTCGATATTTTTATTTTTTATTTTCTTTAATAATCTTTTTATTATTTCCGATGCGATTACATCTTCTCCATGGCCATTGCATATAAATAATATAGAATGAGTCACCTTACTGTTAAGATCATAAAAAGATTGCATTAAATCTTTTTCGGCGGCATGGCCAAGTGGTAAGGCAGAGGATTGCAAATCCTTTATCCCCAGTTCGAATCTGGGTGCCGCCTTCTTTAATTTTGATACTAAATTACCTATAAACCCTTCTAAAAGCTTAAGTTTTATATATTTGTTATACATTTTTGGTGGAATTTAGACGAATTAGTGGTCGGCAAGTTGACCAAATTTTGATTCCAAAATATTTGTAATAATTTTATTATCTCACTTGCTGACTACAGAGGAAAATTTATTCCTTAAAGTTTAGTTAGTATTAAAAAAGTATTCAAAATTCCAGATAATTTCTAATGGAAGTTAGTATTTATGTTCTAACTCATCCAGCAATGCCGAATATTCAGAACCACCACATTATTAAACTAATTCAGTTCCAAAATAAAATAAGAGGGTATTTGTTTGCCCTCTTCGAGTCGTATGCACCTCCCTGTCCACAAAGTCGATGAAGTGCTTTTGACTCCTGAATTATTTCTACTCCTAGTGAATGGGAAAAGATAGTCGTGACAACCACAAAGCACTTTTACTCGGGTAATAATACTCTATGAATTTCAAGTTAATAGGAGGACAATATAGATATAGATCTAGGAGGTCTTATGAAACTATTCAATCAATTTAACATTCTTCCAAGATACTTAACTGCGTTTAATTATGCAGGATTAAATCTAAACGAAACCCCAAAAGAACTTGAGAAATGCAACCCTGAGTTTCAAAACTTTTGGGAGAAAGAATGTAGAGAACATCCAACAAATCAAAATTGTTTAATTTACTGCGACTGAACTCGCTTTACGAGTAAATAATTACTTGATCTCAGTTTTGATTTGGACTCTCTCAAAGAACAATCTCTACTCCGACTTTGATAAAAATAAAGTTGAAATTAGTGGTTTAATTTCCTAGTTAGATATTATTAATTCTGGTCAGCAACTTAATAAAATACCGCTCAAAAAGCACTGTTTAAGGGACTGTTTACACTATTATGTCCACTTCGAATCTGGGTGCCGCCTTTCTTCAGATTATTTTATATATACATTTGAACTGTTTTAATAATCATTATCTGCTACACACATTCCTAGACATCTAACCCCATTTGATGCTGTCCTTTTGCAATGAGTACATAAAATAGGATCTTTCTTTGAAGGAGGATTAATTTTTGAACTATTATTAAACTTTAAACTTATTAACTCTTGTTTTGAATCAAATAGAGTCATTCTTGGAAGTGTCATTAGGATCGATACTAACAACAAGTGAAGCATTTGTGTTGGAAGAGGGTATGTCCATAATTTTGACAGTTTCTTTGGGCTCATCAATAATTTGATTTTCTTCAGCACTCTCATCAACTGCACATGCTTCAAGAGCCTCTCGAAGTAGTGAATCAAAAGTTGCACCTGGCAATCTATGTCTCGCAACCTCAAGAAAAGTTCTCGGTAATGATTCAGAAGCAGCATCTCTCAAAGCAGGATTATTCTTCCTATGTTCTTGTTCTTCTTCTATGGATTTAATAAACCTGAGTGTGACATCTCTTTTGGTAGAGGCTTTTATCAGCGTATCGTTTTCAGGATTACTACTATTCGGCTCATTCTCAAGATCATTAAGCCTTTTTTCCAAGCTATTTAAAACTTCATTAGCTTCTTTACTAATATGAGCTAATTGACCATCGGACAAATTAGGTAAATCAGCAACAAAAACCTTCCCATGATCCCTCAGTGTCAAAAAAGTAGGTCTTGGACCTTGAGCCTGTCTTCCACTAAATTCAGAATTATTACCCAAGGGTCTTTTTGGAGGTGTAGGACCAGCTGAACTACGTCTACGTGTAATTCTTTGATTATTTGCAAAAGGCATTGAATTAAAGGTTAAATCTTAATACTTAAACTTCCGATATAATTCGGCGCTAATCTTATTATATTACATCTAACTTTTTCATTTGTGTATAAAAAATTTTTTAAAACTCATTTAAATTATTTTAAAAAAAACTTAAGTTAAAATTTCAGGCAAAAATTTACTAATTGTTGAATCATTTTTTCGAACTATCTTTCCAATCTCCCAACTATCGATATCATGATCTTTACAGATATTTAATATTGAATCTTTAAATTGTTTATCAATAATTAAGCAAAATCCTACCCCAAGGTTAAAAGTATTCCAAAAATCTTTTTCAGGAATCGTCCCTTTTTCTTTTAGGAATTTAAATAAAATTGGTATTTCCCAAGAATTGGTGTTGATATAAGGAATAAAATCAGAAGGTATGCATCTTGGAAGATTCTCTGGAATACCTCCACCAGTAATATGAGACATTGCTTTAATTTCTATATTTTCGGATAATATTTGATTAACAACATTATTGTAGATCTTTGTAGGTTTCAATAACTCATCATAAAAATTTAAGTGAGAAACTTTTTCAAATTCTTTATCTAATTGATTATTGTTTTGAATTATTTTTCTTACTAAACTAAAACCGTTACTATGAACTCCATTACTTTTTAAAGCAATTATTAAGTCATTTTCTGATATTTTTTTACCATTAATAAGCTTATCCTCGTCAACTATTCCTACACAAAATCCTGCCAAATCATACTTGTTATTTGAATAAAATCCTGGCATTTCAGCAGTTTCCCCACCGAGTAATGAACAGTTATTTTCTCCACAGCCATGTGAAATTCCTTGAACAACCTGCAATAATTGTTTTTTATCAAGCTTGCCAGTAGCGATATAATCAAGAAAAAATAAAGGTTTTGCGCCGCAAGTAATAATATCATTCATGCACATAGCAACCAAATCAATACCAACCTCAAAGTGAAAGTTTTTACTTTGGGCTAATTCTAATTTTGTTCCAACACCATCAGTTCCTGAAACTAGAACTGGTTTTTTAAAACTATCGACAGGGATTCTAAATAAACCTCCGAACCCACCAATACCGTCAATCACATTAGATGTATGCGTTCCTTCAACTGCCTGTTTAATTTCGGAAACAAATTCTCGCCCAGCCTCTATATCAACACCTGATGTTTTGTAATCCATGAAATAAAAATGATAGACTTTCCCTATATAGATATTCCTCCGAAGATTGCTTTTGTCCAGTAATTATTTATCAAATAGATTTATTTTTTAAAAACAAAGTGAAGAAAGTAATCATAAGGAAAACAGAAGAAATAAAAAATTGGAGAAGAAATATAAATAGTGATATTAACTTCATTCCAACAATGGGTAATCTTCATAATGGACATAAAACCCTAATATCAACAGCAAAAAATGCTAATTCCAATGTTAATTTAGTAAGTATATTTGTTAATCCACTTCAATTTGATAACAAGTCAGATTTAGAGAATTATCCTAAAACAATTGACAATGATATTAAAATATCCTTTGAGAATGGCGCAGATGTCATCTTCATCCCTAGTACTGAAGAGATATATCCATCGGATAATAAAAATATTACATTCCTGAAAGCTCCCTTAGAGTTATCTTCGTCATTATGTGGGTTAAATCGAATTGGACATTTTGATGGCGTTTGTACTGTAGTTTATAAATTACTTAATCTCATCAAGCCAAAAAATCTTTATTTAGGAGAAAAAGATTGGCAGCAACTATTAATATTAAAAAATCTTGTCTTAACAAAGAAATTGGATGTAGCTATTAAATCTATTCCTACTCAGAGAGACTTTGATGGAATTCCTTTAAGTTCTCGTAATGTACATCTATCAAATAACGAAAGAAAATTAATTAGATTTTTCTCACATGAATTATTAGTAGCAAAAGAAAATTTTCAACAAGAAAAAAAGATCAATTTAAAAGAAATAATTCAAAAGCTGTCAGCACAAAAAATTTCAATTGAATATTTAGAACATTTACACCCTTATACCCTTCAAGAATCAAAAGTTGAGGACAATATTTCAATATTGGCTGGTGCGATAAGATGTGGAGAGACAAGATTAATTGATCACGTTTTTCTAATGAAAAGAAGTCCAATTATTGCAATAGATGGCCCTGCAGGGTCAGGTAAAAGTACTGTGACACAGTTAATAGCGAAGAAACTTAAACTTTTATATTTAGATACTGGAGCAATGTATAGGGCATTGAGTTGGCTCTTAATAAAAGAAAATATTGATTATAAAGAAGAAAAAAAATTGCAGAATATCCTTAAAGATATTTCTATTGTGTTCAAGTCAAATACAAATTCACAACAGGATGTTTTTATTAATAATTACTGTGTTACTGAAGAAATTCGTTCACAAGAGATAAGTTCGATAGTATCTAAAATTTCCTCCATTAAAGAAGTCAGAGAATTCTTAGTAGAAGAACAAAGAAAAATTGGAGAATCAGGCGGACTAGTAGCTGAAGGAAGAGATATAGGAACTACTGTTTTTCCTGATGCAGAACTTAAAATATTTTTAACTGCAAGCATAGATGAAAGAGCAAAAAGAAGAAAGTCTGACAAAAAAAGTAAAGACTCACAAGAAATAGACCTTCATAAATTAAAAGAACTTATAAAGAAAAGAGATTTTGAAGATTCTAATAGGGAAATCTCACCTCTTATAAAAGCAAATGACGCAATAGAAATTATTACGGATGGATGTTCAATTAATGAGGTAGTAGATAAAATTATTGATCTTTATAATGACAAGATCCCTAAAGAGACTCAGATCCGATAAATTCAAGACATACTTTCCAAAAAGCCGCTCACAGAATCTTCTAATATATCAAGAACATAATCAAAGCCGTCATCACCTCCAAAATAGGGGTCAGGAACTTCTTGCTCATTAAAAACTGATCTAAAATCTTGAATTTTTTTAATTGATGCAAAATCAGTTGAAGATGTTCTCTTTTTAAGATCTTGAATATTTCGAAAATTTGAGTCGTCCATCGCAAGAATATAGTTAAATTCCTCAAAATCTTTGCTAGTAATTTGACGAGCCCTACTTAAGATATTTATGTCTCTTCTTTCTGCAGCAATTCTCATCCTAGAGTCAGCTTTTTTCCCAATATGCCAACTCCCAGTTCCAGCAGAATCTACAATAAAGCCATCGGTTAATCCTTTCCTTTCAAGTAGACTTATAAAAATAGCTTCTGCTGCAGGAGACCTACAAATATTTCCCAAACATACAAAAAGAACAGAAATTTTTTTCATATCATCTCACCTTTTATAAAATTATAAGATGTTTAAGTAGTAAATAAAACTTCTTTAATTAAAGATTCAGTAAATTCCTTACCAAACAAACTGGATAACATTGGCCTAGCTGGATCGTTATCTATTCTATATTTCAAATAATTATTTTGACCATTTATTAATTCTTTTTGTAGGTTTAAATTAACTTGCTGGCTTTCGAAAAGAATTTCCAAATACAAATCAAGATATTCCTTAAATGAGGTATAAAGCTGATTAGCAATTAAAAAATCACTTCTTTCTTCTTTTGGTAATTTTGACCAGATTACTCCTGGAGAAAAAAATCGAGCTACATCTGCAGACATTTTTTCAGCTAATGGAAGTGATGAATGACAATGATTTTTGAGTTTTATAAGTTTTTCTAATAACTCATTATTGTATTGATTTTGTATTTTTAATGAAGGCTGAAAATCTAATACTAATAAATGACTATTAGGTAGAGAAACAAAATCTACTCCAAAAAATGGGACATTATAAATAGTATTAGGAATAATTAAAAAATTTAAAACAGAATAATTTGGACTATTTATGCATACTGCTCTTGCGAATTGAATTCTTTTTTTATGAGTTACACCCCAAGTAGAGAGATTCACATTTTTTTTTGATTTTTTTGAACCGTAAGTTGAATCTTTGTAAGAGTATTCAGAAGGTATTTTTTTTTCTAAACAGTTATATTTACTTAAATTATTAACTAGATATTTTAGGAAATTATGCCATTTCCAATCTGGTCTATAAAAAATAGTATCTTCTATTAACATTCAAAGAATAATCTCATTATTTAATGTAAAAAGAAATTTATTAATAAATTTTTTTGTCCATTTTTCTCCAAAAAAAGATTTAAACAATTTATCTGCAGGGTCTTTTTCAAAACTGTACTTATCGTATTTAATTTGATTAATCTTTATTTCTTCTAAGTTTAAAAATTGATTAACAGGATTCGATTTATTAAGATTCAAATAATTATTTATAAATGCATGGAATACATCATTTAAATCTCTATCAAGGTTTAATTTATTGCCTCTACATATAATTACCCATGGAGAGAAATACTTTTTTGAATCGTAGATATTCTTCATTTTATTATTATCAAATGCAGAATATTTTTTCTTAATCATACCTAAACTTGAACAATACTTTTCGAGATACTTGTTTTCTTGAATTAAAGGTTGATAATCTAGAATTGCTAATAACTTTTTAGCAGTTCCAAACCATAAAATATCAGCTCCTAGGATAGGCAATTCACTATCAAAATTTGGATATGCGACCGTATTAAAAACTTGAATATTTTTGCCGCCGTCTAATCTAGTTATTCGCCACTTTCTATATTCTGGAGATGAAAAAAGCCAATTTTTAATAATATATTTTGAGTCTTTATTGTGATGTTCTTTAAATTCGTTAGATATTTGCAGTTCATGACCATTTAATTCATCAATATTGGTTTTAAGGAAATCAACTAATGAATCAAACATAAATACTAAGTCTCAGTGCTTCCCTTCCTAGCTTTTTTTGTAATGTAATTAAATACAATCTTGCCTAAAACTGCAATCAAGTTACCTTCAAGCTCTTTAAACATTTTCATATTGTAAGTAAAAGCTTGATTAGCTTCATCAATAATTTGATCAGCAGTGTTTTGATTTATTGGAAGTTGATTCAAAGTAAGGGAATATTCTTCCTTGAATTTCTTTTCGTCCTCAATTAAATCAAATTCATAAAAACTTAAACCATTATTTCCCTCCAAATTTAATGCTTTTTTGGCGATCCTTTTCAAAATTTGACCACCAGATAAATCTCCTATATAGCGTGTATAGTGGTGACCAACCAATAATTCTGGCGAATTTTTTGCAACCGAACGGATTCTTTCAACATATTCTTTTGCTGATTGAGAAATATTAATTTGATTCTTCCAGTTATCACCAAAATAAAATTTAAGATCATTTTCAAGGGTTTTTTTCCTGAATAATGATTTAAAACCAATAGGTTTTATTACAGGGTGTTCCTCATGGACCAATCTTTCAATTTCTTCTTCCATAGCCTCATAAACAAAATATAAATCGCTAATTAATTTTCTATAAGATTTCTTTTCAACAACACCTTTTAAAAAACAAGCCACAAAGCCAGTATTTTCTGCCATAGTGTGGGATTTTTTTGTCCCTTCTCTTAGTTGTCCTGCAAGAGCGACTGCCATTTATTTTGAATTAATTTTACATGTGTATTTAATCTACAAGGAAAATACATAAAACAGCTAATTTTTGTTACTAGCGGATGTTGTAGAGAATAACTTATAAAGTTCTTTACAAACCAAAAAAAGATTATCTTTCTGCTCCTTTTGAGGTAAATGAGTACCAGTCATTTCCCACTCTCCGATAGTAGCCACTCTCCATCTCTCGGAGGGAACAATCATACCTCGCATTATTATTCCTAACAATTTTGGGACTCCATTATTATTTGCATCTTCAATTCTTAATTGTAGGAGTATTGCTCTACATTCAATGAGAGGACTCCAACCTGGGAAATGAAACGCAAAATCAATAGTATCCTTCATAGATTCATTATTTGAATTCTCCCAGGGACTAAAATTTACACTTGCATCTGGAAAATATTTCCGAAACAAAGCTGCAGTGGTAGCAATCTTATTAGCTATTTCAACATTACTTACATTTGAACTAGCATTCATAAATAGCTAAGTGTTTTTTTGAAAATGACATAATTTCCTTTAACTTGCTTATTAAATACTTTTTCTTTTAATAAAGATGTTGAAATGCTGATCAACAAAGTATTCTCTATTCACATTTGAATAATAAATTTCTAGCTTTTAAAGAAAATAACTCATCACAAATTACAATACGAAGAACTTTAATGAGTTATCTTTGTTCTTAATTCAATGCTATGCCAAAATTTGAAAAATTAAATTTACCTAATCAAGGAGAAATAATAACTTTCAAACACGGCAAGCCTAATGTTCCTAATAATCCAATTGTTCCATTTATTAGGGGTGATGGAACTGGAGTTGATATATGGCCAGCAACACAAATTGTTCTTGATGCAGCGATTAAAAAAAGCTATGGAGATGAAAGAAAAATTAATTGGTTTAAAGTCTATGCAGGAGATGAAGCTTGTGAACTTTATGGAACATATAACTATCTCCCCCAAGATACTATTGAAGCAATTAAACACTTCGGTGTAGCCATCAAGGGTCCTTTAACAACTCCCATCGGAGGAGGCATTAGATCACTTAATGTTGCATTAAGACAAATCTTTGATTTATATAGCTGTGTTAGACCATGCAGATATTATTCAGGAACTCCAAGCCCTCACAAAAACCCTCAAAATCTGGACGTTATTGTTTATAGAGAAAATACTGAGGACATCTACATGGGGATCGAATGGGAAGCCGAAGATCATAATTGTCTTGAATTAATTAATCACTTAAATAACGTTGTAATACCAAGTAGTAATAATTTAAAAAATAGGTCAATTCCAAAAGGGTCTGGAATAGGAATAAAACCAGTTAGTAAATTTGGTAGCCAAAGACATATTAGAAAAGCTATTGAGCATGCAAAAAAATTATCAGGAGATAAAAGGCATGTGACTCTCGTACATAAAGGCAATATCATGAAATATACCGAAGGTGCATTTAGAGATTGGGGATATGAATTAGCAGTAAATGAATTTAGAGAAGATTGCATTACAGAAAGAGAAAGCTGGATTTTAGATAATATTCAGAAAAATCCAGAAATTACAATTGAAAATAATGCTCGTAAAATTGAACCAGGTTTTGACAAGCTTACCAATAACAAAAAAGCATTCATTTGCGAAGAAATTAAAGAAGTTATTGCATCAATATCAAATACTCATGGAGATGGGAAATGGCGAGAACTTATTCTTGTTGATGATCGGATAGCTGACAGTATATTTCAACAAATTCAAACTCGACCTCAAGAATATTCAATTCTTGCAACATTAAACCTGAATGGAGACTATGTTTCTGATGCAGCTGCTGCAATTGTTGGTGGGCTAGGTATGGCTCCTGGAGCGAATATTGGAGATAATGCAGCAATTTTCGAAGCTACGCATGGTACTGCGCCAAAACATGCAGGCTTAAATAAGATTAATCCAGGCTCAGTCATTCTAAGTGGTGTAATGATGCTTGAATATTTTGGTTGGAATGAAGCAGCTAACTTAATTACTAATGGTTTAAGTAAGGCAATAGAGCAAAAAAAAGTCACCTATGATCTAGCACGTTTAATGGAACCTAAAGTAGAACCCTTATCCTGCAGCAGTTTTGCTGAAGAAATTATCTCAAATTTCTAATTTTAACAAGTATTTTTATTTTCCAAAACTTTCCATATATTAACAAGTGAATCTTTAGTGCCAATGTTTCCAGGATGTGTAATGATAGGAAGCTTTTCATCATTTTTTAAATTGCAAGTCACTACAGAAATGCCTGTTAAAATCTGTCCTTCAAGATAAACATAATCTGCATTCAGTCCGTCACTAAGAATCACATTTGTTGTTATTCCGCCTTTTGAAACCAAATATCCTATTTCATACTTCAAATCTGCTACTAATTCAGCAATAAAAAAAGCAAGTGAATTATAAAAATTAAATTGTTCAGAATAATCTAAGGACATAAATTTTCTTGAAGTAAATAATACAGGAGTTTTTCCTTGCTCAAAAGACAATCTAATTTCTTTCAAAAATTTATTTTTAAACAAATTCCTTTTCTTCTGATTATTCTCTGATGCAGAAATTTTAAAAAATTCAAAAACATCTAATTCAATTGGCTTGCAAGTGCTTATCTCTAATAAATTTTTCAATTGAATTGTTGAAAGTTCCACATAAGATCCAACAATTACCAGTCCTGGAAGAAAAAATTTTTCTTTAGTTCTTATTCTTAAATTAGAAAAAAATGTCTCACCCTGACGAACGCTATTTTTCTCAGAAATTGAACTTATAAAGCTTGCTGCAGTTCGAAAAAGGAATTTTTTTTGTTTAGTTAATTTTTTAATTATTAAAGAAAATTTTTTTATTTGAGAATAATTTTCTACATCTACAATTACATGTTTATTATTCTTTAAGTTCTTTAGTTTTTTAAAAATAATATTATTTTCTTCATCATTCAGAATTTCTAGATCTGACAAAAAAAGATTTTGAATATCATCTAAATTTAATTTCGATTTACTCTTCTGAAATAACAGATTCTTGATATTGCTTGTCTCATATCCAAATATTGTATCTCTTGCAAAAATTGTTTTATCAATAGGGGTTTTATCGACAAAGTGTGATCCATTAATTGTTAATCTTTTACCCTCTATAAAAGCTGGAACATGAAAAGTAGCATCAAAAGGACCTAAGCAACTATTTAGGGCACTTGGCTCTAAATAGTTATGTCCTCTAAGCGTAGAATCTCCTCTACTTATGAAAATAATTTCTTCTTCATAAAATTGAGAGGCTATGACGGTCTTAAGATTTCTGCAAATTTCTTCTATTATTAATTTCGCATCATTTTCCGATAGTGACCTTGTATTAGCCAAAATAAAAAATAAATTAGATTTAGATTCAAAACCTTTAACTAAAGTTGGGCAGTCCCATTTAAGAAGTAATAAGCAATCATGGACAGTTTGAGAGCCTGTTGGATCATCATCAATAACAACAAATTTCATAATAATTGTGTCATTACTTAAGAGATTTTATTTCTATAGAGGCATCAAACCTTTGGCTATCATTTGAAGGAATCATAATGTTTCTAAATCCATCAACAAAAGAATTTCGGGGACTAGTCCAAGGTTCAAGACATATCATTCTTCTTGGAGGATCACTCCAAATAACGCCTAGGTCAAAAGGATATGGATGATTTAAAGTTACCTGTCTTTTAAATATTTTATCTCGAAAAGCACTCTTACCAGAAGTATACATAAGTAGATCAACTCCTAAATTAATATTGTTTAATTCGTCTAAAGTATTACTTATGATGTTTTTTTCTTGATTCTGACAATTAAGTGGATTATAAATAAACTCTAAATTTTTGAAATCTGAAATATTAAAATAAGGATGCAATCCAAAATTTATAGGCATTGCAATTTCTGTTTTGTTATGGATATTAATTTCAAATTCTAAACAGTTAATCTTTAGGGTAACCTTTATTCTTAGTTCGAAATCGAAAGGATAATATTTCCTGGTTGTTTTAGATTCATTTAAAAATAAACATAAAGATTTTTCATTTTCATTAAAAAAGTATTGCCATTGCAAATCCCTAGCGAAACCATGTTGCATTAACTTCAAATAATCTTTTCCAAATACTGAACTAGAGGTATTGAGATTTCCACAAATTGGAAACAATATTGGAATGCCTCCCCTAATACTTTTTGTCTTATCCATAAATCTTTTTTCATCGAAATAAAGTATCTCCTTACCATCCGAAACCCAATTTGTAATAACACCTCCTCTTTCAGGACAAAATTTAATATAGTTATTTTGATCTAATTGGAAGACAAAAATTCCTTCGTCTATATTAAATAATTTAATTTGCACAATTGTTAATTAAAGAGAATCAACCCAATCCAAAATATGCTGATTCACTAATTCAGGTATTTCATCATGAGGACAATGTCCAGCATCAAGAATAATTTCTTTTGTATACTTCGGAGTAAACTTTTTATATAGATTTCTTTTTTTTGGAGTATTCATCCAAGGATCTTTGCCACCCCAAAGGAGTAATAATGGTGAATCAAGTTTTGCAAATAACTTATCCAACGGCAATCCCTGAGGACCCGAGGGGTTAAATACACTTCTAAAAACATTAAAAGCGCCGTAATCTAGCGAAGGCTTTCTTATTGACTCAACTAAAAAATCATCAACATTTTTCTTATCAACATAAACTTGATTCAAAGTTTTTTTTATATTTTTTGGATTTCTCATATTCTCAAAAATCAAACGTTGAAGAACAACATTTTTTAAAAATATGCCTGCAACTGTTTCAATTGAAGTTTGCAGTATATTCTTCTTGATAGTTTTTTCTTCACTAAAATATCCTGCAGCATTAAGTAATATCACTCCTGCGTTTAGTTCATTTAATTCTGAACCAGCTGCTAATGCCGCATAACCACCTAATGAATTTCCAACAATAATTGTAGGTTTTTTTATTTTCTCTTTTACATAAGCGACAACCTGATCTTTCCATAAAGATCCTGAGTATTCAACATCTTGAGGCTTAGGACTTTTTCCAAAACCAAGTAAATCCATCGCATGAACTTCGTATTTATTACTCAAAATAGGGATATTGAATCTCCAATGATCCGTAGAGGCCCCAAAACCATGAATTAGTAAAATTGCATATTCTTTTGATGTTTGCTCAGGCTTAGCAGAAACAGTATGTATTGGGTAATTTAAGAAATTCCAGTCATAATTAACATCACTATCTAACAGAGCTGATTTTTCCATTTATTGAAAGTCTTATGTTAATTGATTCTAATAAACTTATTTCCTAACGAAGACCCACAGGATCAGCTGCAACATCATCTGAAATTTTATTGCCATCACTTGGAGGCTTATCTTTTAGAACAATTCTCAAGAGAACAGGTGCAAGAAATGTGGTTCCAATAACCATTAATAAAATAGCCGCTTCAAGAGAAGGAGTTAATAACTTAGCGCTTGTTCCTAGCCCAAGAAAAATTAAACCAACCTCTCCTCTAGGCATCATACCCAAACCCACAACTAATCTATTTGTAGGTTTATCACTTGAAAATACCCATCCTGCTGCAATTTTTCCAATAATTGCAACAACTAATAAAAATCCTGCAACTACAAGTGCTGATCTACTTGTTGGATCCAGTGGATTGATAACTGATAGATCCATACCAGCTCCCACTAATACAAAGAAAATAGTTGCGAATAAAGATACTAAAGGTAAAACGGATTGTTGAATTGCATGATTATTTTTAGAACTACTAAGGATCAATCCAGCTGCAAAAGCACCTAAAGCTGCTTCTAATCCAATGGCTGTAGCAACAAAACAACACAACACAAGTATCACAAAAGATGCCACCACTACAGCTCCAGGAGCTTTTAATCGATCTAAAAGCCAATCAAAACCTGGGGCTGCTGTTCTACTTAATGCTATAGCCGCAATAACAAATACTACAGCTGCTGCAACTAATTTAACGATAGGAGCAATTTCTAGAGAACCTCCTGCAGCAAGTGCCACAACAACTGCGAGAATAACAATTCCCAAAATATCGTCTAGAACTGCTGCACCAATAACAATCTGTCCTTCTCTAGTTTTCAAATATCCTAATTCACCGAAAACACTTGCAGTAATTCCTATACTTGTTGCTGTCATAGATGCTCCAGCAAAAACTGCTGGAATAAGATCTACTTGGAAAATAAACATTAATCCCAGAGTTCCAAAGGCAAACGGTAAAATTACCCCAGCCATAGCAACAGTAAAAGCCTGTGCACCGACAGCTACTAATTCCTCTAACTCACTTTCTAATCCTGTTAAGAATAAAAGTGCATATAACCCAAGTGTTGCTACTGCTTGGAGGGATGGAAAACTTTCGAAGTAAACATCAGGCACTGCTTCCGGGGGAATTGAAGCTAATGAACTTATAACATTTACAAGACCTCCATTAAGTTCAGTTCCAGCTGATGGTGGTATTAACAAATGGAATCCTGATGCTCCTATTACAACCCCTGCAAGAAGCTCACCTACAATAGTCGGCAAACTGAGTCTTACTAGTACTTCTGCTAATGCTCTTGCAGCTAAAAATATCAGTAGAAATCGTATTACTCCTATAAGTGTTTCAGCAACTTCTAAATCATGAGCACTTAATTCAGCAAGTAAAGGATACATTTGAAATGCAAAAAAAATAAACTATCTAACTGGAAGATAGTTTATTGAGGGCCCACTTTAAGAACTATGTAAAAAAAAGCAAAAATACTCAACAAGTGTGGATCTGAAGTTACAACTAAGAAATTTTGGGAAAAATGGCTATTGTCTGATATATGGCTAATCCAATGAATCCCAACAAACCCTTTGATCTACGCTTGCCTACACCAGGCTGCTATCTAGATCCTGAGAAAGCTGGCATGGATTCTGATGCTGTTTTTCAAGGAATGACTGCACATCTTTTTTATACTCTTGGAAAATTAGCTACTTCCGCAAGTCCTCACGACTTGTATATGGCTCTAAGTTACGCAGTCAAAGATAGGTTGATGACAAGATATTTAGCCAGTCAAGAGGCCATTAGAAAAAAACCACAAAAAACTGTCGCATACTTATCAGCTGAATTTTTAATAGGTCCTCAATTAAGTAATAACCTCCTTAATCTTGGCATAACACAAGAGGCAGAAGTTGCATTAAAAAGATTTGGCATTGAATCATTGGCAACTATTCTTGAGGTAGAAGAAGAGCCAGGATTAGGTAATGGTGGACTTGGCAGACTTGCTGCATGTTACATGGAATCATTAGCATCCCTTCAAGTACCAGCAGTTGGTTACGGTATTCGTTATGAATTTGGCATATTCAACCAGTTAATTAGAGATGGTTGGCAAGTTGAAGTTACTGACAAATGGCTCAAAGGTGGATGGCCATGGGAACTTCCACAACCAGACGAATCATGTTTTGTTGGTTTTGGAGGTAGAACTGAAAGTTATAGAGATGATAAAGGTAACTACAGATCAAGATGGATACCTTCAGAACATGCAATTGGAGTACCTCATGATGTTCCTGTTTTAGGATACAGAGTAAATACATGTGACAGATTAAGATTATGGAGAGCTGATGCGACTGAAAGTTTTGACTTTTATGCCTTCAATATTGGCGATTACTATGGAGCAGTAGAAGAAAAAGTTGCATCTGAAACACTTTCAAAAGTTTTATATCCCAATGATGGAACTGATGAAGGTAGAAGATTAAGGCTCAAACAGCAGCACTTTTTTGTAAGTTGTTCTCTGCAAGATATGTTGAGAAGCCTTGAAAAAAGGTCAATACCAATAACAGAGTTTTCTAAAAATTGGACAGTACAACTAAATGATACTCATCCTGCTATTGCAGTAGCTGAATTAATGCGACTTCTTATTGACCAATATCATATTGGTTGGGATAAGGCTTGGAGCATAACTACCTCTTCAGTCGCATATACCAACCACACACTCCTTCCAGAAGCTTTAGAGAAATGGGATTTAGGTTTATTTAGTGACCTCCTTCCTCGTCATCTAGAAATTATTTATGAAATTAATTGGAGATTCCTACAACAATTAAGACTACGTTATCCTGGTGATGACAAAATCCTTCAAAAGCTCTCAATAATTGATGAAGAAGGATCCAAATCAGTAAGAATGGCTCACCTAGCTACAATTGGAGCACATCATATAAATGGGGTTGCAGCTCTTCACTCAGATCTTATAAAAAGACAACTTCTTCCTGAATTTGCAGAACTATGGCCTGAAAAATTCTCAAATGTTACTAATGGAGTTACTCCAAGAAGATGGGTTGCTCTATCAAATCCATCATTATCTAACCTGCTAGAGGAAGAAGTTGGTCCTGATTGGATAACAAATATGGATCTTCTTAAAAAATTAGAAGAGAAAAAAGACAATACAAATTTTTTACATAAATTTGAAGAAACTAAATTAAATGGTAAACGAAAATTAGCTAGTTTTATCCATTCAAAAACGGGCATCCTTGTTGATCCAGCAAGTTTATTTGATGTTCAAGTGAAAAGAATCCATCAATATAAAAGACAACATTTAAATGCTCTACAAATTATTGCTCAATATCTAAGAATTAAAAATGGTACGAACAAATATGAAGTGCCCAGAACAATAATATTTGGAGGTAAAGCTGCCCCAGGTTATTTCATGGCAAAACTAATGATTAGATTTATTAATGGTATTGCTGATGTAGTGAATTCTGATCCAGATATGGATGGTCTACTAAGAGTTGTTTTTTTACCAGACTATAATGTAAAGCTTGGTGAAATCGTTTATCCTGCAACGGATCTTTCAGAACAAATTTCAACTGCAGGGAAAGAAGCATCTGGGACTGGAAATATGAAGTTTGCTATGAATGGGGCATTAACTATTGGAACCTTAGATGGGGCTAATGTTGAATTAAGAGATCTTGTAAAAAAAGAAAATTTCTTCCTTTTTGGAAAAACTGAAAGTGAAATTATGGATTTAAAAAATAATAATTACTCGCCCCAAACTTTCATTAACAAATGTCCGGAACTAAAAGAGGTTATACGTTTAATTGAAATAGGGCACTTTAGTAACGGTGATAAAGAATTATTTAAACCTTTATTAAATAGCTTAACTGGACATGATCCATTCTTTGTAATGGCTGACTTCGAAGATTACTTAAATAAACAGGATGAAGTAAGTCAATGCTGGAATAATAAAAAATCCTGGAATAAAATGGCATTATTAAATACCGCGAGATCAGGATATTTTTCATCAGATAGATCTATTAGAGAATACTGCAAATCAATTTGGAAAGTATCTCCAATGCCTGTAGAAATCACATGCAATGTAGAAGAATTAACTAATTAATATTATTCCTATCTGGTAAATCTGGGGTTTGATGAAATAATCTATTCAAAATTATCCTATCCACATTTAATGGGTCTGGTGCTAATTCGCATGCAATCTCTTTAAATTTTGATTCAATATTTTTTGAAATTTTTGTATCAAAAATTCTTTCCATTAATGCTTCAATTGAATATAAATAAGCATTAACACTTTCAAGTTCATCTAATGCTTCAGTTATATCTTCAACAGAAATATGTTTTTCTTTTGGGCTGATATCTACATTGGATTCACTTTCAGATAATTGCTTCTGCAATTCATTAGTAACCTTATTACAAAGAGTTCTAAATGATTGAATTGAAGCCCAATTTAATTCTTGTTGCTGCTTAAAAGTGGGAAATTCTCTAATCAGACGATCATGCTCTTTGTAAAATCTCTGACAATCAGAGCATTGACAAGGTTCTTCAGCCAAAAGAATAAATAACTCTTCTTATATCATCTCACTATTTAGGCAAAATTGTAGGACCATCCAATAATTCGTCATTTTCATCAAGAGAATCTGGACTATCTGGTAAAGGTATCTCAATACTAGTAACTAAGTTAATGACATCTCTTAGTCTCATAGAATCAGCAAACCATCCCATTGCTTGTTCGGCATCACCTCTTTTTTCAGCATCATTGGCTTGATCTTCGTGAGCTTCAGCCAATAAAGCAAGCCAGCATAAACATCTTGCTTGAACTATTGAAAGATCTAAATCATTAGGTTGGGATTTAGAAATACGTTCATGCTCTTGTTGAATTAAGAGCTTTAAACGCATATCATGCAACTTAGCCATAAAAGATTTATTACTATCTATACGCTAGCTAGAGAGTAGCAAGTTTGCACACATACTACATATAGTTTTTTAATTTAACGGGACTGGCGGGAGTCGAACCCACGACCTACGGTTTAGGAAACCGTTGCTCTATCCTGCTGAGCTACAGCCCCAATAGATGCTTTTTGGAGTATTAAGCACTATGCTAAATGAAAGCAGGAGAGGCAATCGCAAAAAAGTTTTATTTTGTTTCCAAAATAAAACTTTTTTGAGGAAAGTCCGGGCTCCCACATGGTCAGGCTTGCTGGGTAATACCCAGTGCGGGTAACCGTGAGGATAGTGCCACAGAAACATACCGCCTAATACTTTATGTATGGCAAGGGTGCAAGGGTGCGGTAAGAGCGCACCAGCAACATTGAGAAGTGTTGGCTAGGTAAACCCCGGCAGGGAGCAAGGCTTAGTAGATTTATGACCATTACACAATCTACTTTTAAGCGCCGCTTGAGACTGTGAAGTAATTCCAGCCCTAGATAGATGATTGTCCATCTGAATTAAGATGAACAGAACCCGGCTTATGACCTGCTTTCTAATTATTGTGATTATTTAAATCATATGAAAAATATAATTAACGGAAAGAGAATTAATCAAATAACTACTTTTTTAAAATCTTTAAATATTAAATCAGAAAGATTTTCTGAGATAATTAGAAAACAAAATATTTCAGTAATTCAAGATTTTAATCAAGCATTTATCCATTCCTCAGAAGATAAAATAATAAATTATGAAAAATTAGAATTCTTCGGAGATGCAGTACTCAGATTAGCTGCTTCTAATTTTATTGAGAAAAATTATCCTCAAATGAGTGTAGGGGAAAGATCAGAGCTAAGAGCACAAATTGTAAGTGATGAATGGTTAACTAAATTAGGGAGAAAAATTGATATAGAGAAATTAATAATTAAAGGACCTAAAGCTCTTGGTGATCAAAATTCAAAAAATACTATTATTGGTGAAGCTACAGAAGCTTTAATCGGTGCCGTTTACAAGTGCTTTAATTCGATTCAAGAAGTAAATCTTTGGTTAGATGATATTTGGGAGGAAGATTCAGAAATATTTTTAAAAGCTCCATATAAGTTTAAATCCAAGACAGTATTACAAGAGTGGTGTCAAAGTAAAGGTTTTGATTTGCCAGTCTATAAAATAATTGAAGTCTCAAAAAAAAATGGGGACCCTAAAAGATTTTCTTGCGATATATTTGTCGAAGGATTAAAAGAATCGTCTGCATTCGGCAAATCCCATAAACAAGCAGAAACAAATGCAGCTAAAGTTTTAATAGAAAAATTTATAACTATAGGTAAAATCTAATTTTTATAATATTTCTAAATTGGTTAGCTGAAAAGTAATGAGTTTATCCCAATTACCTCCTTCAAACAGAACAGCTGCACTTCTTTTTGTAACTCTTTGTACAAATCCTTTATATCCTCTGTATATAGAGTTAGTGTCTTTTACAACAACAAAAGAACCAGGGAGAATGGGTTTATTCGATAATTCCATAAAACATTTTATCTAATACAATATATGATAAATAATAATAAATGGCTGGTTGTTGGATTAATAACATCATGTCATGGAATTAATGGACAATTAAAAGTTAAATCTTTAAGTGATTTTGAAGAAAGATTTTTAAAACCAGGAATTAGATGGTTGCAAAAAGAAAATGAACCCCCTTCAAAAATAGAACTTACCTCTGGTTTCAAACAGCCTGGGAAAGAAACCTTTATCATTAAGCTCCAAGGAATAAATAATAGAAATCAAGCAGAGCGACTTAAAAAATGTAAAATTCTTGTAAAAACTAATAAACTACCAAAATTAAAAAAGGAAGAATTCCACTTGTTGGAACTTATAAATTTGGAAGTGAAGACTTTAGAAAATGAAGAATTAAAAATAATTGGGAAAGTTATTAATTTAGAAAATGAGAAAAATAATTTACTTGTTGTTGAACTATTTAAAAATAAAAAAAAAGTTCTAATACCATTTGTTAAAGAAATTGTTCCATTAGTAGATATAAAAAATAATTTTCTAATCATCAATCCTCCAAATGGACTTTTAGATCTATAAATTTTAAAAGATAAAAGTTTGTAAGAAACTAATTATTCCACAGTTACACTTTTAGCTAAATTTCTTGGTTGATCTACGTCAAGTCCTCTATGAGCTGCAATATGGTAACTCAATAATTGTAAAGGCACTATATTAAGTAAAGGTGAAATCCATTCAATAGAAGAAGGAACTTTCATTAAATAATCAAAGATTTCAGTTCCATTAGACTCAGGAGCAATCCCAATCAAATATGCATCTCTAGCTTTTGCTTCTTGAGCATTACTGATGACTTTATCAAAAACTTCACCAGGGGAGGCAATAGAAATTACAGGGACTTTTTTATCTAACAAAGCTATTGGACCATGTTTCATTTCACCAGCTGGATATCCAGCCGCATGTATGTAACTAATTTCTTTGAGTTTTAACGCTCCTTCAAGAGCAATAGGATAATTTATACCTCTTCCTAAAAAGATAACATCTTTAATATTAAAAAAATCATGTGCTAACTTTTCAGAAGATTTATTATGCTGCTCTAAAAGATCTTCTATTAATGGAGGCAGTTTTATAAGTTCTGTTATTAATTTACCTATTTCATCTGAGCTTCGACTACCTTTAATTTGCGCAAATTTTATAGCTAATCCATAAAAAGAAAGTAATTGTGCAAAAAAAGTTTTTGTTGCCGCAACTCCAACTTCTATTCCTGCACAGATATCAATTACATTTGAAACCTGCCTTCCTATAGAGCTCTCTTTTCTATTTGTTATTGCAATAAGATTGGGTTTAAAGTTTTTATCTTCAATCGAAGACCGTCTTTTAATTTCCATATCTATAGCTGCAATTGTGTCAGCAGTTTCTCCAGATTGAGTGACTCCAATAGTTAATGTATTTGGCAGAAGTGGAGGTGGTGAATATCGAAATTCGCTTGCATAAAAAACATTTGTAGGAATACCTGCAAATTGTTCTAATAAAAAGCTACCCACCATTGCAGCATGTTTACTTGTACCACAAGCGATAATTTCAATTCTTTCAATTGATTCAAAAAACTTTGTATCAAATGGATATTTAATTTCATATTGGCCCTCTTCTAAATTTTGTATTAAATAATTTTCCAACCAGTTTTTTGCTGTCCCTGGCTGATCATATATCTCTTTTAACATGTAGTGTTTAAAATTCATCTTATCCATTATTTGGTCTGAAACTTTTAGAGAAACTGGATTTCGATATTGTCTCTCGTTGTTTGTGTCATATATTTCTATTCCAAGAGGAGTTAATAAAGCTATTTCTTCATCCTCCATAGGCAAGATAATGTTTGTAAAATTTGCAATAGCTGGTGTATCACTAGCACAAATGAATTCTCCTTCTCCCAAACCAATAATTAAAGGTGCTTGTCTTCTTGCAACTACTAGAGAGGTTGGAGCACCAGACCATAAAACGGCCAAGGCATAAGACCCTTCTAAATCAGATATTACATTTCTAACAGCCACTAATAATTTTGAACCATTATTCTCAAGATTAAGTCTACTTAATGTATTTAATTCTTTTTCAATTAGATGGGGAATTACCTCCGTATCTGTATCAGAATTGAAAATGGTGCCCTCTTTCTCTAACTTATTTTTTAAGTCTTGGAAATTCTCAATAATGCCATTTTGAACAACCGCTATATTTCCTGAACTATCGATATGAGGATGGGCATTTTTAACCTCAGGTTTTCCATGAGTTGCCCATCGGGTATGTCCTATACCCACAGTTCCAAGAATATTTTCACCGTTAAGAGTATTTATTAAGTTTTTAAGTTTGCCCTCTGCTTTGTTACAAATAATAGAATTTGTTTCAGAATTTATTATTGCAATACCTGCAGAATCGTAACCTCTGTACTCAAGTTTTTCTAAACCATTCATTAACAATGGTAAAGCTTTTTTATAACCAGTGACAGCAACTATTCCACACATACGCTGATTTTTTTTTAATTATATTGAAAAAAAATGCGTATTTAATAAATCATGGACTCTCTTAAAACTGCACTATAAAGTTAGTAAGCTAGGCCCATACTCCTAGAAGTCTCGTCACCTAAATAAACACGAATACTTAAGAAATCAGTTGGACAGGCCGTTTCACATCTTTTACAACCTACACAATCTTCTGTTCTAGGAGATGATGCAATTTGGGCAGCCTTACAGCCATCCCAAGGAACCATCTCTAAAACATCAAGTGGGCAAGCCCTTACACATTGGGTGCATCCAATGCAAGTGTCATAAATTTTAACTGCGTGTGACATGTAAAAATTCTCTTTTGAACCTTGATATATAATACTATTGTCTTACAAAGAAATTAAAAAAATTAAGATATGCTTCACTCTTGTTAACTCTAGGGCATAAAATCTTATAGATAATTAGTAAATTCCATAAACTATGTCACAAGAAATCCTCGAAAAAGTCTGTTCTATTGTTTCAGAGCAATTAAGCGTTGAAGCAGCAGAAGTGAAATCAGATTCAAATTTCCAAAATGATTTGGGTGCAGATTCCTTAGATACTGTTGAATTAGTGATGGCTCTGGAGGAAGCATTTGATATTGAAATACCTGATGAAGCAGCTGAAGGCATTGCAACAGTTGGAGATGCAGTTAAATTCATCGAAGAAAAAAAAGGTTAATTAAGAATGCCAAATTTCCATCGAGTAGTTATTACCGGTATCGGAGCAGTAACTCCAATTGGTAACAACATTGATGAATATTTACTAAGTCTTCAAAAAGGTGCTAATGGTGTCTCAGGTATCACTCTGTTTGATCCAGTAGATCATCCTTGCAAATTTGCAGCAGAAGTTAAAAATCTTCAATCTCAAAATTTCATAGAAGCCAAAGAATCCAAAAGGTGGGATCGTTTCTCACAGTTTGGAGTTATTGCTGCAAAGCAAGCCTTTAATGATTCTGGTCTTGAAATTAATGAAGCTAATGCATCAAGAATTGGAGTGATTATTGGCTCAGGTGTTGGAGGCTTACTAACTATGGAAAGTCAAGCTCAAATACTGAGTCATAAAGGGCCAAAAAGAGTAAGTCCATTTACAGTCCCAATGATGATTCCAAATATGGCAACTGGACTAGCTGCCATTGCTTTGGGTGCAAAAGGCCCAAGTTCCTCTGTTTCCACTGCTTGCGCTGCTGGCTCTAATGCAATTGGTGATTCTTTTAGATTACTCCAACTTGGAAAAGCAGATGCAATGATCTGTGGAGGTGCAGAAGCAAGTATTACACCTCTTGGAGTAGCTGGCTTTGCCAGTGCCAAAGCTCTTTCATTCAGGAATGAAAGTCCCCAGACAGCTAGTAGACCTTTTGATGCTGAAAGAGACGGTTTTGTTATTGGAGAGGGTTCCGGCATTCTTGTGTTAGAAACTTTAGAGAATGCTCAAAAAAGGGATGCAAGAATCTATGGAGAAATTATTGGATATGGAACAACATGCGATGCTCATCACATCACTGCTCCCTCTCCAGGTGGAGTTGGAGGTGCAGAGGCTATCAAACTAGCAATTGAAGACAGTTCTATCAGTCTTGACGAAGTTGATTACATAAATGCTCATGGAACGAGTACATCAGCTAATGACAAAAATGAAACTTCTGCAATTAAATCTATTTTTAAAGACAGATCTTACCTTATTCCTGTAAGCTCTACTAAGTCGATGACTGGTCATCTCCTAGGAGGTTCAGGAGGTATAGAAGCTGTTGCTTGTATACTTTCTTTGACACATAATTTTATCCCTCCTACAATTAACTACGTCAATCCAGATCCTGATTGTGATCTAGATTATGTACCAAATAATGCAAGAGAAGCTCGACTGGGAGTAGCTCTTTCTAATTCTTTCGGCTTTGGTGGTCACAATGTTTGCCTTGCTTTTAGCAAAATGAATTGAAGACAACCAATTCTGTATTTCCAAATTATCTTATTTTAAAAAAATGGTTGCTGCATCTGTTTCAATAGAATCACTCTGTGTAAATAGTATAAGAATGCTTGCTGTAGATGCAGTAAATAAATCTAATAGTGGGCATCCTGGTTTACCAATGGGATGTGCTCCTATGGGTTATGCACTATGGCAAAACATACTAAATCACAACCCCAATAATCCAAAATGGTTTAATAGAGATCGTTTTGTATTATCAGCTGGTCATGGCTGTATGTTGTTATATTCCTTGCTTCATCTAACAGGATACAAATCAGTTTCCATAGAAGATATTAAAGAATTTAGACAATGGGGATCAAAAACTCCTGGTCATCCAGAAACATTCGAAACTGAGGGAGTTGAAGTTACAGCTGGACCTCTCGGAGCTGGTATTTCTAATGCAGTTGGTTTAGCAATAGCTGAAACTCACTTAGCAGCCAAATTCAATAAGCCTGATTGCAATATCGTTGATCATTATACTTACGTCATAATGGGTGACGGCTGTAATCAAGAAGGTATCGCATCAGAGGCTTGCTCATTAGCTGGTCACCTTAAGCTTGGAAAATTAATTGCGCTCTATGACGATAATCAAATTACAATTGATGGACGTACAGATGTCTCTTTCACTGAAGATGTTTTAAAAAGATACGAAGCTTATGGATGGCATGTACAACATGTTGAAGATGGTAATCATGATGTTAAAGGAATAACTGAAGCTATCGAAAAAGCAAAATCAATTACAAACAAACCTTCTATTATAAAAATCTCTACAACAATAGGTTATGGTTCTCCTAATAAATCAGATACTGCAGGAATTCATGGTGCAGCTGTTGGAGAAGAAGAAGCTTCATTAACCAGAGAGTTTTTAAATTGGGAATATCCTCCATTTGAAATTCCAGATGAAGTATATAAACATTTCAGAAAATCAATAGACAAGGGCGAAAACTTAGAGAAAGAATGGGATTCTAGATTTGAAGAATATCAGAAAAAATATCCCTCTGAAGGAGCCGAATTAAAAAGAATGTTAAAAGGCCAATTACCTGAGAATTGGGATTCAGATCTCCCATCTTATACACCTAATGATAAAGGTTTAGCTACCAGAAAGCATTCACAAATATGTTTAGGTGCTCTAGGTCCTAACCTACCAGAATTAATTGGTGGATCAGCAGATTTAACTCACTCTAACTATACAGATATCAAAGGAGAAACAGGATCATTCCAGCCTCATAGTCCTGAAAAAAGATATTTACATTTTGGAGTAAGAGAGCATGCAATGGCAGCAGTACTTAATGGTATTGCATATCACAATAGCGGTCTTATACCCTATGGTGGAACCTTCCTTGTTTTCGCGGATTATATGAGAGGTTCAATGAGACTTTCAGCACTTAGCGAATTAGGAGTTATCTATGTATTAACCCATGATTCAATTGGTGTAGGCGAAGATGGTCCAACACATCAACCTATTGAAACTATCCCTTCTCTTCGAGCCATGCCTAACATGCTAGTTTTCAGACCAGGAGATGGAAATGAGACGAGTGGAGCTTATAAGCTTGCTATTAAAAATCGCAAAAGACCTTCTGCCCTTTGTTTAAGTAGACAAGGTATGCCTAATCAAGAAAACACTTCAATTGAAAAAGTTGCACTAGGAGGATATATAGTTGCTGATTGCGAAGGAACACCAGATTTAATATTTATTGGAACTGGAAGTGAACTAAATCTTTGTATTGAAGCAAGTAAGGAGATTTCAAACTTAGGTAAAAAAACTAGAGTTGTCTCTATGCCATGCATAGAACTTTTCGAAGAACAAGAAGAATCTTACAAAGAAAGTGTTTTACCTAATAGTGTGACTAAGAGAGTTGTAGTAGAAGCTGCCCATTCATTTGGTTGGCATAAATATACAGGTTTTGATGGGATTTGTATTACTATGGATAGGTTTGGTGCATCAGCACCTGGTGGCGAGTGTATGAAAAATTTTGGATTTACAGTTGAAAACGTTGTAAATAAAACAAAGGAAATTCTATAAGCATTATTGATAATTACACTGAAGAATTACATTCTTCAAGTTTATCTTTTAGTTGATCAAGAGATTCATCAGAAATTTTCGAATTCATTGGACAATGTTTAGGTCCACACATTGAACAAAATTCGGCCTTTTTAAAGATTTCTTCAGGTAGTGTCTCATCATGGTATTGCTTTGCTCTTTCTGGATCTAATGAGAGTTCGAATTGTTTATTCCAATCAAAGTTATACCTTGCATGACTAAGTTCATCATCTCTATCACGAGCTCCAGCTCGATGTCTTGCTATATCAGCAGCATGAGCAGCTATCTTGTAAGCAATTAATCCTTCGCGTACATCTTCTGCATTTGGGAGACCTAAATGTTCTTTTGGTGTTACATAACATAACATAGAAGTCCCATACCAACCTGCCATTGCCGCTCCAATAGCACTTGATATATGGTCATAACCAGGAGATATGTCTGTTACTAATGGACCAAGTACATAAAAGGGAGCTTCTGAACATTCTTCCATTTGCTTTCTCACATTAAACTCAATTTGGTCCATAGGAACATGACCAGGGCCCTCAACCATTACTTGAACATTATGTTCCCAAGCTCTTCTAGTAAGTTCTCCTAAGGTCTTCAATTCGGCTAGCTGAGCATCATCAGAAGCATCATGTAAACATCCAGGCCTGAGTGAATCACCTAGAGAAAAAGTACAATCATATTTCTTAAAAATCTCACAAATATCATCAAACCTTGTATATAGAGGATTTTGCTTAAAATGATGCAACATCCATTGAGCTAAAATACCACCCCCTCTACTTACAATTCCAGTAATTCTTCCTTTGACTTTTGGCAAATGCTCTATTAATAATCCAGCATGAATAGTTTGATAATCTACGCCCTGCTGGCAATGTTTTTCAATAATATGAAGAAAATCGTCTTCAGTTAGTCTATCTATTGAGCCATGTACACTTTCTAAAGCTTGATAAACAGGAACTGTTCCTATAGGGACAGGTGATTCGTGAATAATTGCTTTCCGCACTTCATCTAAATTTACTCCTCCTGTAGAAAGATCCATAACCGTATCAGCCCCATATTTAACGGCTAGCTTGAGCTTCTCTACTTCTTCATTAATATCACTAGCATTAGGGGAAGCACCAATATTTGCATTAACTTTGCATCTAGAAGCAATACCTATTGACATTGGCTCAAGATTCAAATGATTAATATTAGCTGGAATGATTAATCTTCCTCTTGCAACTTCTTCCATTATTAAAGAAGCTGGTAGATTCTCTTTTTTAGCAACAAAATCCATTTCTTCAGTAATATATCCATTTCTCGCAAAGTTAATCTGAGTTACATTGTCTTTGCCTAGGCGAGGCTTAATCCAGGAACTTCTCATAATTTATAAATTTTTAAAAGTTTTATTACTAAAGTTTGATCAAATTTCCACTTCCCTGAATCAGGATTAATGATTCAGGTTCAAAGGGTATGATCTCAGCTAAGTTAAATTTCCCAGCACCCCTAGTATTAATCTTATTGATAGCTCTTTTCTAAAAAATAGTCATCACATATTGCGTAAATTAAATAAAATAATTTTATTTAATTTTTTTATAAGACTTTATCTTTTGTAAAATATTCTCCCGTTCCAGTCTTCTTCTTACTTCTTTCTCCAAAATAATTGAAATTCCCATTAAGCCAATAGGCAAATAAAAAATTTTCCTTGTATGGTCACTTAATAACAAGCCAATAGCAGACATTAGGATCAAAAAAGGGGCCGCAAAAGACAAAATAAACCTTTTATTAATTTTCATTTGTCAACCGTATTAATTATTTCACTGTTTAATTTTACAATGGCTTCTGTAATCACTTTAATTCCAATAGCAATAGCTCTTTCATCTGGATCAAATTTGGAACTATGTAGTGGAGCACATCCATTTGAACTAGAAACACCAAGCCTAAACATTGCCCCAGGGATTTCATTCAAAAACTCAGCGAAATCTTCAGCACCTAATGATGGTTTTTGTAATTCGATAACATTTTCTTGACCCAAAACATTAATTCCTGAATCTCTGAGGACTCTATTAATTTCAAAATTATTATTTACTGGGGGAGTTATTTCTCTGAAGAATACTTTTGCCTCAGCTCCGCAACTATTAGCAATAGAAGAGATATTTTCATTAAGCCAATTACCAATATTCTTAAATAATTTAAGATTAGTGCATCTAACTGTACCAATTAAATTAACATTTTCTGCAAGAACATTAAATGCATTGCCACCATTAATTTTACCAAAAGTTATCACTACAGGATCTAAAGGATCTAACTTCCTTGTTATTAATTCTTGAATTCCTGAGATTACTTTAGAGGCGACCCAAATAGCATCAATTCCTTCATGAGGTCGAGCACCATGGCCTGATTTTCCTTTAATCTCTACCTTAAGTTCTCCAGCGGCTGCAGTTAAACTTCCCTCTTTAATCCCAATAGTCCCTACAGATAAATTGGGGTAAACATGTACCCCCAATATATGGGTTAAACCATCAGTTGCACCATCCTTAATCATCCATCTAGCTCCACTCGCGATTTCTTCAGCTGGCTGAAAAATTATCCTAGTCCTAAAATTAAGTTTTAAATCCCTAACAATTTTTGCTACACCCAATCCAATTGATATGTGCAAATCATGACCACAAGCATGCATAACGCCATCTACTTTTGAACAAAAACTTAATTTAGTTTCCTCAAATATTGGTAAAGCATCCATATCCACTCTTAAACCTATGATCCCTTTATCTAAGGGGCCAAAATCAGCTATAACTCCAGTCCTACCTATGGATTCTCTGACATTCCAACCAATATTTTTTAAATAACCACTTATCAAAATCGCAGTTTGATTTTCAAGTCCACTTAATTCCGGATGTGCATGGATATGTCTTCTTAAATTAATTAATTCATCATTAAATGAATCAATTTTTTGAAAGCACTCATCTCTATTCATTACTTATTTTAAATCAATAAAGTTCATTAAATCCTTAATTGGTTTTGGAGGCCATCTTCTTATTGTTTTTAACCATTTCTCATCACTATACCTAGGATCTAATTCAGTTACTGCTATCCAATTACTCTCTGCTTTACCATATTCACCATTATACCAATTCAAAGCTGTTAAAGCTGCCCTAGCATCTGCAAAAGTTGGATAACGTCTAATTAATTTTTTTAATTCTTTTTCAGATTCATCAATATTTCCCAACTGGAAATCTGCTAAAGCCATACTTGATCTTGCCATCGCAAATCCAGGATTATATGTAGCAGCTTTTGAAAATAAATCTCTTGCTTTTTCCCATTGTGATGCAGAACCTTCAACATTAGCCAAATTATATAATGCAGAGAAATTCTTATTATCTTGCGAAATAACAAACATATAATCTTTTTTTGCTTGCGACCATAGACCCAAGGCCTCCTCTGCTATACCTCTGTTAATGTAAGGATCTATTTCATTAGGATTTAAACCTATTGCCTTATTTTGATCATCTATTGATCCCTCTACATCTCCAATGACAAGTCTTACATTTCCTCTATTGCTCAAAGCGGCAGCATCATCAGGATAAGAATCGAGATAGTGATTCCATTCTTGTAGAGCGAGATTAAATTGTCCGCCTGAACTTAAATCTATTGCATTTTTAAACAAATCCTCTCTTAAAGATAATGAATAGCATGGTGCAATATAAAAAATATTGACAAAAACAAAAATTAATAAAAAACAAACCTTAACTTTTTTAAAAGTTATCATTTTTTGAATCAATGTACTTTTTCCCTAAAGCAGTAAGCAATCTTCCTCGAGGAGTTCTTGTGAGAAAACCAATTTGGATTAGATATGGCTCAACTACAAATTCTAACATTGAAGAATCATCACCCAATCCGGCTGCAATTGAATCTAGGCCAGTTGGAATATTTTTGTTTTGGTTTAGAAAAGATAAATATTGTCTATCTACATAATCCAATCCTTTTTCATCTATTTGGTAAGAATTTAAAGCTTTTTTTATTAAATTCACGGAGATAACATTAGTTTTTTTAACAACTTGAGCATAATCTCTAACTCGTCTTAATAATCTCAAAGCAATTCTTGGAGTCCCTCGAGATATCTTTGCTAAGTGAGAGGATGCTTCATCATCTACATTAAAGCTTATTAATCTGGAGAAATTATCAATTATTTGTTTTAGTTCATCACATGTATAAAATTCAATTTTTTGAGATATCCCAAATCTATCTCTTAGAGGCGCACTAATTGAGGCTAATTTAGTTGTGGCGCCAACCAGAGTAAACCTGGGAAGATTAATTGTTCTGCAACGTGCTCCTCTATTAGCTCCCATAGTTAAATCAAGTCTAAAATCCTCCATTGCAGAATATAACAACTCTTCAGTTAACCTATTTAAGCGATGTATCTCATCAATAAATAAAACTTCACCTTCTTTTAATCCAAGCAGTAACCCTACAATATCTCTAGGTCTTTCAATCGCGGGGGCAGTAGCTATCCTACATTTTGTATTCATTTCTTTGGCTATCAAAAAAGCTAGGGTAGTCTTACCTAAACCAGGCTGTCCATATAAAAGAGTATGCTCCAAAGGTTCTTTTCTATAAATTGAAGCATCTATAGCTATTCTTAAAGAAGACTTAAGTTTTTCTTGGCCTATAAATTCTTGAAAAGTAATAGGCCTAGCTAAGTTCAGATTATTTTTTCTTTTTTCTTCTGGAATGATTTTTGAATCAACTAGCCTAAGCTCTTTTTTACGAAGAGAAAAGTCATTATCGCCTATATTGGAGGAAATTATTGCCATAATGAAAGGTTAATTGCAATTGTTCTAAGTAGAAAGATTTTTTACAGCTAAAATGGCAAAAAATTCAAACAAAGTTAGAAAAAATACTAATAAAGAAAATAATTTTAAACGTCTAGCTGAGAATAGATATGCAAAATTTCAATATGCAATATCTGAAACAATCGAAGCTGGAATTGAACTTTTAGGAACTGAAGTAAAATCTATTAGAAACGGAAAAGCAAATTTAAGAGATGGGTACTGTTCATTCAGAGATGGTGAGATTTTATTATTAAATGTTCACATTTCACCACACAAAAATGTGGGGTCTTTCTTTAATCATGATCCATTAAGAAATAGAAAGTTGCTACTACATAAAAAAGAAATAATTAAGCTGAAATCCAATACTGAAAAAAAAGGAATGACTATTGTTCCCTTATCTATGTATTTAAAAGGGTCATGGATAAAACTAACTCTTGGTGTCGGTAAAGGGAAAAAATTACATGACAAACGACAAGATGAAAAACAAAAAAGTATAAAAAAAGAAATCAACTCTGTACTAAAAAGATAAAAATATTATGCAGACTTCTTGAAACTATGAATCCAAACTTACTGAACTTGGAGGCGGGGAAGGATCTGGATCTGCAATTAACATATGCTGTAAGACAGTTTCAGGTCTTTCACTATCTCTCCAACGTATTTTGTAAGCAGGCATTTTGGTACCCCTACTTGTAGTTTGCTCTACTGGTTCAATAACCCATCCTCTTCTTGATCGGCCTTGAGGATTTCTTTTTACTACTGCATCCGCGTGTTTGAAACGGAAACCAACACGTTCACCACTCATTTAAAAAATTGCGTATTGGATTAATTATCTTATTTTACTTCATTCAAGGGTAATTTTTCGTTTTTATTGGAAGTTATTTCTGGTTTTAACAATGGGAAAGGGATTACATCTCTAATTGATGGACTATTAGTAATTAGCATAATCAGTCTATCAATACCTATGCCTAATCCCCCAGTAGGAGGCATACCAATCTCCAAAGCATTCAAAAAATCTTCATCTATACAATGAGCCTCATGATCTCCTTCATCTCTAAGAGATTGCTGTAATTGCATTCTTTCTCTTTGATCTACTGGATCTATCAACTCACTAAACGCATTTGCTAGCTCTCGTCCAACAATAAATAATTCGAATCTCTGAACCATTTCTTTATTATCAAGATGAGGCCTAGCTAAAGGAGAAATTTCAACAGGATAATCGATAACAAAAGTAGGTTCTATAAGTTCTGACTCAACTTTTTGCTCGAAGACCTCATTTAAAAGTCTTCCCATAGAATTCACTTTATTAGAAAATTCAACATTTATACTTTTAACGGCTTGTTTTGCTGATTGAAAGTCTCCACTGAAAGAATCAAAATCAATCCCTGTATATTTTTTGACAATATCTTTCATGGATATTCTTGACCAAGGTTTAGAAAAATCAATTTCCTTATTTTGATAATTTATAACTAAAGAACCACACACATTAAATACAATATCTTTAATCAGTTCTTCTGTTAGATTCATCATATCGACATAGTTAGAAAAAGCTTGATAAATTTCAACTGAGGTAAATTCTGGATTATGCTTTGTACTTATCCCCTCATTACGGAAGATTCTTCCCAATTCATAAACTTTCTCAAATCCTCCAACAACCATTCTTTTTAAATGTAATTCTGTAGCTATTCTTAGATACAGCGGAATATCCAATGTATTGTGATGAGTAATAAATGGTCTTGCTTCAGCACCACCAGCTTCAGATTGAAGAATTGGAGTCTCTATCTCTAAAAAATTTCTATTATCTAGCCATTGTCTTATAAAACTTATACATTTTGCTCTTGTTTTAAATACATTTTTAGAGTGTGGATTAACTATTAAATCTAGATAACGTTGTCTATATCTTTTTTCAATATCAGTCAATCCATGCCATTTATCGGGTAAAGGCTGTAATGATTTGGATAACATTTCCCATTTTTCTACTTTAATTGAAAGCTCCCCTTTATTAGTCTTTTTAATAGTGCCGTATACGCCTATCCAATCACCAATATCTACTATTTCCTTAATATCTTCAAAAGAAAGTAATTTTTGGTTTTCTAAATTGCAATTAATCATCCTTTTATCTAGATAAAGCTGAATCTGTCCTTCTTGATCGCTTATTGTGAAAAAAGCAATTTTACCCATTACCCTTTTTGCCATCACTCTACCAGCGAGAGAAACACTGAAGTCTTCCTCTTGACCATTTTCTAAATAATCAAATTTTTGAATAAGAAATTTTGTAGTATGTGAAACGCTAAAACTCTCTGCGTAAGAAGCAAATCCTTTACTAACTAGTGAATTAGCTTTTTGTAAGCGTGCTTCTCTTATTTCAGACAAAATTTATTTTAATATATTTGTTTTATTTAATAAAATTATCAGACTATGGCTCAACTTGCCAAAGATGTTGCTGTTTCGCCAACTCTCTGAGACGCATAACCGATCCCTCTAACAGTTAATATTAATTCTGGATTTCTTGGATCTGGTTCCAATTTACCCCTTAGTCTTGCGACATATACATCTACAACTCTTAAATCTGCAGCTCTACGAGGCGGATAACCCCATAGCTGTTCTAAAATTTCTGCTCGAGGAACAACTTTACCAGGCTCGTCGAATAATAATTCTAAGAGGCTAAATTCAGTATAAGTTAGACTAATTCTTTCCCCTGCTCTAGAAACTTGTCGACGATTAGTATCAACAACTAAACTTCCAAATTTCATAACTCCTTTGCCAGATGGAACTTCTTTAGTTTCAGCAACCGATACAGTAGGTCCCATTCTTCTCAAAATAGTAGCTATCCTAGCCTCTAATTCTTTTGGGCTAAATGGTTTAGATAAGTAATCATCAGCACCTAAGTCCAAACCTGCAACTCTTTCTGAAATAGCCTCTAGAGCGGTTAAGAATATTATTGGCACTACTGATTCAGCTCTAATTCTTCTGCAAACTGCGAATCCATCCATTTTTGGAAGCATAACATCAAGAACTATCAAATCTGGGGAATCCCTGTGAAAAGATTCAATAGCTTCTTCGCCGTTAGTGGCTGAAAAAACTTGATATCCTGCTAGTTGAAGCCTTGTAACTAATACCTTCAAAACTGCAGGTTCATCATCAACAACTAAAATTCTTGCTTTTGACATAGTTCAAAAAAATTTCTCAATATTTCAAAGCAAAGAATTATTGCATTGAATATTTATTCTAACAATTAAAAATATAACATTACGAACCCTCAAAGGGATATTCCGTAGATTTACAAAAATTTTCAATAATTTGTGGATATAAATTTTTTCGTAAACTTTTTACTTCATTCATAAAAATATATTACTGTAATTTTCTTCTTGAAAATTTAAACAATTTTAAAAGTTGAGAGCAAATAAAAGGAGCAAAAAAACCTGTAAGGAATACCTCAGCTAAAATATTTTGAACACTAGGGATAACCAGTAAAAAAGTAATATCTGAAAAATCTTTAAACAAAATTTGTAAAAAATAAAGAGTCCCACATAACAAACTTCCAAAAGAACAAATTAAACCATACCTAAAATGTCCCACCAAAATATTACTATGTAATTTAATTCTCCCAAATACAATTCCACATAAAATTAAGCCCGGTATTTGAGTAAAACTACTATCTAAAGTTACAGAATCTAAAATTAGACCTAAAAACAAACCAAATATTAGTCCATTGATTGATCCATAAGTCATTGACCAAGGTAATAACCAAAATAACGGCCAATATGGCTGAACACCTAACAATCCAAGCCAATTTGGATGCCACAAAAAAATAATTGGGATAAAAATAAATGATATTATTGATGATTTTTTTTTGAAAAATGTATTCATTCAATATTGACTTTTAAAATTTGCACCCAATCAATTAAGTGAGGTTTTGCTAAAAGTGATATTTTTGCCGTTTTTTTTGCTTTAAATGTCTCATCTATAGATTGGACAATACCAATGGGTATATTTGGAGGTAATAACGTACTAGCAGGAGAAGATGATACAAAATCTCCGACTTTAATATCAGCATCTTTTGAAAAAAGTATTAAGCTAGGAAAATCAGACCCTAAACCGACCAGTAATCCATTAATTTGAATTCTATCCACCCAAACGCCTAACTTACTTTCTGGAGAGGTTATTAAAGTTACCGACGAAGTAAATAAAGAAGTATTATTTACTCTTCCTAATAATCCCCCTGGACCAATAACAGTACTACCAATTTCCACTCCATCTTTTGAACCTTTATTTAATATTATTTGTCTCCACCAACTACCTGTTTTTCTAGAAATAACTGCAGCTGAAATATTATCATTATTAGTTGATTCTTGAAGAGATAGGATTTCCCGCAGTCTTGAATTGTCCTTTTTAAGAAGATTTAACTTTATTAAAGATTCTTGATCAATACTCTCTAGTATAACTTCTTTTTGAAATTGACCAGGCCAAAACGGCTTTGAAATAAAATAATAAAAATCCTTATAAAAAGATCCCTTTGATATCCTCACAAAAACTAAAAATACAAAAACTCCGAAGAAAAACCAACTTTGCTTTTTATGCCACCAACGACTAGTAGAAATTCGTCGGATATCTAACATAATATTAATCTCTTATGGCGTTCCTTATAAAGTCTGGAGTATCGACAACTCTTTTCAGTTTTTTAAAATCATCCAAAACCTCTCCACAACCATTAACTACGCACAGCAATGGGTTTTCTGCTATGTGAGTAAAAATTCCTGTTTCATCGCTCAATAAATCATTAATTCCTCTGACTAAAGCTCCACCTCCTGCAAGCATAATCCCCCTGTCAACAATATCTGCAGCAAGTTCAGGGGGGGTTCGCTCTAAAGTTCTTTTGACAGCTTCCACTATTTTACTTAGTGTTTCCGCCATGGCCTCTCTAATTTCTCCTGATGTCAAAGTGACTGACCTTGGTAGACCAGATAAAAGATGTAAACCTCTCACTTCTAAAGTAGTTTTATCAAAATCATCATCTGGAAATGCAGATCCAATTTTGATTTTGATATCTTCTGCAGTTCTCTCTCCAACAACTAAATTGTGAACTTTTTTAAGATATAGCGCAATTGATTCATTTATTTCGTCGCCAGCTATTCGAACAGATTCACTTAATACAGTTCCGCCCAAACTTAATACTGCAACCTCAGTAGTACCACCACCAATATCAACAATCATAGTTCCAATTGGCTCAGTCACTGGTAGTGATGCTCCTATTGCTGCTGCAACAGGTTCATCAATTAAGTGAACTTCTCTAGCTCCGGCTAATCCAGCTTCTCTTACTGCTCTTCGCTCAACACTGGTAACTCCGCTTGGAATACCAATCACGATTCTTGGGGCTACTATACCTTTGCCTTCGTTACATTTTTGAATAAATGTTTTTATCATTTGTTCTGCAGCATCAAAATCTGCGATAACTCCATCTCTTAGTGGTCTTACAGCTCTTATATTGCCAGGGGTCCTTCCAAGCATTAACTTTGCTTCTTTACCAACAGCCAATGGAATCCCTTCTTCTAAATCCATAGCTACCACAGAAGGCTCTTGTAAAACAACCCCCTTACCTGATACATGTATAAGTGTATTGGCAGTTCCCAAATCTATGCCAATATCTCTAGAAAATTTAAATCTGTTAAAAATCACAATAAGAATTCTTTTTATAAATAATATATCTATTTTTTGTTAAGCTCTCAGAATTCTGTCTTTTAGTTATGAATAGCACTTAAAACTTTGAGCAGAACCTAGAAATATGAGTAGTATTAAAAAAAAAATAATTATGGAAATTAACACTATTAACCTAGTTGGCAGAGCTGGAAGAGAACCAGATGTCAGATATTTTGAATCTGGCAGTATCGTAGCGAATTTCACTCTTGCAGTGAATAGAAGAAGCAGAGATGAAGAACCAGATTGGTTTAATTTAGAAATATGGGGCAAACAAGCTCAAATAGCAGCAGATTACGTTAAAAAAGGATCTTTAATTGGAATTACAGGGAGCTTTAAAATTGATAGTTGGAAAGATAAAAATACTGGTGAAGATAGATACAAACCAGTTGTTAGGGTAGATAGATTAAACTTACTAAGCTCCCGAAAAGAATCTGAAAATAACCAATATTCTAACAACAGTAGTAACTCCAGCGAAATCCCTTTCTAAGCTCTATTGTTTTTTAAAAATCTAATAAGTAGTTTTATAAAAAAATATAAGAAAATTAAAATTAAAATTGGCTTTACAAAATATTTGATTTGATCTAAATAAGTTTCAATTATTGGATAATTTTCACCAAATAAATATCCTGCATAAGTGAGAAGTGCGACCCATATAAAGCTACCAAATGTAGTCCAAATCAAGAATTTTCTTAATGGCATAAGTTCTATACCAGCAGGAACTGAAATTAACGTTCTTATACCTGGTACTAATCGGCCCCAAAAAACTAAAGAAACCCCGTATTTATCAAACCACCTTTTACTTTTATTTAAATCATTAGAAGAAATTCCTAAATATTTTCCTTTTTTATCTAAAAAAATTGAAAGTCTTTTTTCATTTACTAATCTACCTAAGTAATACCAAGGCAATGATCCTAGAATCGTTCCTAATAACCCCCAAAAAACTAAAATGTAGAAATTTAATTTTTGTTGATAAACAAAAAATCCTCCCAACGGCATTATTATTTCTGAAGGGATTGGAGGTATTATGTTTTCTAAAAACATAGCCAAACAAATTGTTAGGTATGCAATTGTTGAATTCTTTTCAACAGCCAAACTAATATAGTCAGGGATTGAAGTAAGAAAATTTATAAAAATTAAATTCAAACTTAGTATCTATAAAGCTCTGGTTTATAAGGACCTTCAACAGAAACATTAATATAATCAGCCTGTTCTTCAGTTAATTTTGTTAATTTTGCACCAATTTTATCAAGATGTAATCTAGCTACCATTTCATCTAAATGTTTTGGTAAAACATAAACCTCCTTAGCATATTTTTCTGACTTATTGAAAAGTTCAATTTGAGCTAGTACTTGATTAGTAAACGAATTACTCATAACAAAGCTTGGATGTCCAGTGGCACAACCTAAATTAACTAATCTACCTTCAGCTAAAAGGATTATTTTATTACCACTCGGTAAAGTTATGTGATCAACCTGCGGCTTAATATTTTCCCATGGATAATCTTTCAATGAAGCCACATCAATTTCATTATCGAAATGGCCGATATTACAGACTATGGCCTCGTCTTTCATCTTGACAAGATTTTTGTTTGTTATAACCTGATAGTTCCCAGTAGCTGTAACAAATATATCTATATCTTCCACAACATCGTCTAATGTAACAACGCTAAAACCTTCCATTGCCGCTTGAAGAGCACAAATTGGATCAACTTCAGCAACTTTTACAATTGCACCAAGTCCTCTTAGAGACTGGGCTGAACCTTTACCTACATCTCCAAAACCCATTACTAAAGCGACCTTACCTGCAATCATCACGTCAGTTGCACGCTTTATGCTGTCAACTAGAGATTCTCGGCAACCATATAAATTATCAAATTTGCTCTTAGTTACTGAATCATTAACATTGATAGCAGGGAAAGGTAGAGCATTTTGCTTTTGCAGTTGATAAAGTCTTGCAACTCCCGTTGTAGTTTCTTCAGTGACACCAATGATATTACTCTTAATTCTAGAATAGAAGTCACTATCAGTTTCCAACTTATACTTGATAGAATTGAATAAAGCAATTTCTTCTTCATTACCGGGATTATCTAAAACAGATAAATCTTTTTCTGCTTTACTACCAAGTATCAATAAGCCAGTTGCATCTCCCCCATCATCAAGAATCATATTTGGAGAGTCTGCACCCCAATCAAGGATACAGTGGGTATATTGCCAATATTCATCAAGAGTCTCACCTTTTTTTGCATACACAGAAATTCCTTGATCTGCAATAGCTGCTGCAGCATGATCTTGAGTTGAAAAAATATTGCATGAAGCCCATTTCACTTCTGCACCAAGATCAACAAGAGTTTCTATTAAGACTGCTGTCTGAATAGTCATATGAAGACTTCCAGCTATTTTTGCCCCTTTTAGTGGCTTTTCAGATTGATATTTATCTCTAAGTGCCATTAATCCAGGCATTTCCGTTTCGGCAATTTTAATTTCTTTACGACCAAAATCTGATAAAGATATATCAGCAACTACGTAATTAGTTGTGGAGCTTTTAACTGAATTTGCGATAACCATATCTAGTAAATACTTTCTCTACTAAACTATAAATGATTCTTGTGTAATTTTGTGTTTATTGAGAATTTAAAAGAGACTTTAAATTTAGGAAAAAAACTCTCACACAAATTAAATCCCCAATCAATTGTTTTATTAAAGGGTCCAATTGGGGCTGGGAAAACTTCATTTGTTCAAGGGATTGCAAAAGGCTTATCAATCTCTGAGGACATTACAAGCCCTACATTTGCTTTATCGCATCACTATAACTCCGGCAAAATTCCACTAATTCACCTTGATTTATACAGGTTAGAAAATGTTTCTTCAGCAAAAGAAGTTTTTTTTTCAGAAGAAGAAGAGGCAATACAAAGACAAGCTATTTTAGTTATTGAATGGCCAGAATTAATAGAACCAGTTATTGATAATTTCTGGAAAATAGAAATTAGTTACGCAAAAAATCATGGAAGACACTACGAAATAAGAGATCCCAAAAATTTCTTAACCTTCTCATAATATGGCTGTTGCTCGATGGCCCCTTCACCTAGACAAGTTAATAATCCACAAACACCTGCGAACTTAATGCAATCTTCTATCTCTAGTTCATTTGAAGGATAGCCAGAAGAAATTAATTTTGAAATTAAGCCAGCTAGAAAAGCATCGCCTGCACCAGTAGTATCGACAATTTTTTGTGAAGTAGGAGTTTCGGTAATTCCCTGCAATCCATTGATATACCATGCAACGGGATTTTTCCCATCAGTTATTATTACATCTGGTCTATTAGACAATTGTTGAGATATTCGGAAGGGATTTTCATCCTCAAAAAACAAAGTTGCTTCTTCCTTGGCAAGTTTTAAAACATTTGCATTATTTAAAAAGTTCTTGATTAACTTAACTTTCGCGGATTTACTAATTTCTGATGAAAAACTTGAATGATCCCAAAAGACCTCTCTCCAATTCAAATCAATAACTATTTTGACTTCAAATTTTTTAGCCTGTTCAAGAAGAAAAAAAATAGTCTCTGCTGATATTGGAGATGATAATAAGATCGTTCCTGTAACCAAATATTGTGTTTCTAGCAAAGATTTCTCCAAATTTAAAATTTCTTTTTCGATTAATTTCTTACTAAGAACTTCGTCTGCAAAGCATGAATGAGAACTTTCCTCAAAGCCTGAAAAAAAACGATCTCCAAATTGATCTCTATCAACATTAACCACGCGAGTAGATGAATCATTATCTAATTGCAAGAAATCTAAATTAACGTCCAATTCACTAAATTGCGTAATAAATTTTTTTCCATAATCATCACTACCCAAACTTCCTATAAATGTTGAATCTATTTTTAATTTTCTTAATGCACAAGCAACATTAGCCGGCGCACCTCCCAAAAAATCTGTAAATCCTTGATTTGACTTATTTCTGATTCTGTCTATTAAAGCCTCTCCAATACATATGACCTTTTTCTTTTTCATAAAATGAAAGCTTTTTCTTAACTAAGAATAATTTATTAAAAACGAATAATTTTTTTTTGAATTAAAGTTTAATTAAAAGCATATTTCATAGTGTCTTTAAATAAATCTGAAACTTGGAAGTGGAAAAATTGGGAAATTTCTTGGTCTTTATCAAAAGAATCTACTTCTGAAAAAAATATTAAAATTTTATTAGTTCATGGATTTGGGGCATCAAAAAACCACTGGAGACATAATCAAGATTTCCTTGGGAAATTTTCTAACTGCTTCGCAATTGACTTACTAGGATTCGGAGAAAGCAGTCAGCCTAGTGCTTTATTAAATTACGAACCTTATAAAGAGAATTCAATTAAATATTCATTTGATTTATGGAGTGATCAAATATCGACCTTTTGTTCAGAAGTAATAAAATCTCCTGTTTACTTGGTAGGGAACTCAATTGGTGGTGTTATTGCATTGAAAGCTGCTGAAATTCTCAAAGATAATTGTAAAGGTGTCATTTTAATTGATTGTGCGCAAAGAACTATGGATGATAAACGCTTGAAAAAAAGTGATGTTTTAATGAATTTACTTAGGCCCGTATTAAAAACATTAGTAAGACAAAGAATAATTAGTAATACACTTTTTATGAGAGCTGCTAATCCAAAAGTTATAAAACAAATCCTAAGAAAAGCTTACCCCTCAGGAAAAAATATCGATGAAGAATTAATTGAAATTCTATATCAACCCTCTAAAAGGAAAAACTCTAAAGAAGCATTTCGTGGCTTTATTAACTTATTTGATGACTATCTTGCTCCAGACCTGTTCGATAAGGTTGATACTCCAATCCAATTGATTTGGGGAGAAAAAGATCCTTGGGAATCCTTAAATGAAGCAAAAGAGTGGGAGAAAAAATTCAGGAATATCAAAAGATTAGATATTATTAAAGATGCTGGTCATTGTCCCCATGATGAAAAACCTGAAGAAACCAATAAGTTAATATGTGAATTTCTTCAGGAAACAAAATAGGCTTCTACATTATCACTAAGTCTTCTCAAACCTCTTAATCCATCTCGTTCTAGGTTTCTTACTCTATCCCTACTTATTCCTAGTACTCTTCCTATACCTGTAAGAGACATTGGCTCATCACCATCCATTCCATATCTCATTCTTAAAACTCTACATTGCAGGTCTGGTAATTGATGCAAAAGAGAATGAAGATCGCCTCTCATACAATCCATCTCTATTTGCTCGTCTGGCAAATCCTCGCCGCCTGCTAGTAAATCTAATAAGACAGTGTCTTCACCATCGCCAACTTTTGTTTCCAGACTAACTGGCTGTCCAGCTTTGCACATCAAATCTTTAACATCTTCTTCAGGAAGCTCTACGTATTTAGCAAGTTCACTCACTGTTGGAGTTCTAGACATTTCTTGACTCAACTCTCTTTGACCTTTTTTCAACTTATTCAACATTTCAGTTATGTGAATTGGAAGCCTTATTGCCCTACTTTTTTCAGCTATCGCTCTAGTAATGCCTTGTCTAATCCACCAGTATGCATATGTTGAAAACTTGTAGCCTCTAGCTGGATCAAATTTTTCTACACCCCTTACAAGCCCTATAGTTCCCTCCTGGATTAAATCTAATAATTCCATATTTCTTTTAGTATATTTTTTTGCAACACTTACTACCAACCTTAAATTAGCGGCAACCATTCTTTCTTTAGCCCTTTGTCCAGCTCGCAATCGTTTCTTGATTATTGGAATTGATAAATTTAATTTGCTAGATAATTCCTCAATACTTGGCTTATCTCCTGTTAATTCAATAATTTCCAATTCTGCTCTTTCAACTTGCATATATTCTTGGACTTGCCTACCAAGAGTAATTTCTTGCTCGTGAGATAATAGAGGAACTCTACCTATATCTCTTAAATAAGATCTAACAAGGTCAACATCATTACTAGCCTTTAAACTTGATATTGTTGCTAATTTATTCTCACTTAATGTTTCAGAAGACATGAAAATTGAATGTTGTTTTGTAAACAATACCATTAAGAATTGTAAAGTTAAACAAAAAAATCCACAAATTTACAAAAATGAGAATAAATACCTAGTTGATTTTAAATCAACGAAAGGCTTAATAGCCATTTTGCGGTACTTAGATATATAAATACACCTGCAATATCAGTGATAGTTGTTATGAAAGGAGAGGACATTAAGGCTGGATCCAGTCTCATCCTGTCAAACAACAATGGGAGAATAGCGCCTGTTGTAGCAGCTAAAGTCGTTATAGATATTAAACTTATTCCTACTGCAGAGGCTATTAAAGGACCTTCTCCTTGCCACCAAGCGAAAGGAAATACAACTAGCATCATCAAAACACCTAATAGAGCGCCTGTGATTGCCTCCTTAACTACCGCCTTAATTGCACCAAGAGACTTCAATTTTTGAGTACTTAAACCTCTAATGACAACTGTTGAACTCTGAGCTCCAACATTTCCCCCAGTACCTATTAGCAGTGGAATAAATGCAGCTAGCAAAACTATTTCTTTTAATATTTGATCATTCATCGCTATAACTTTTGTCGTCAAACCATTTGCCAAAACCAAAATCAACAACCACAAAATTCTTCTTCGAGCTATCGTAAATAAACTACTTTGAAAATAATCATCTTCATCTCCAGGTTGAACTGCCCCCGCTGCATAAATATCTCTTGTGGCTTCTTGCTCTATAACATCAATTAAATCATCAACAGTTACTATCCCAACAAGTCTTTTTTCTTTATCGACAACTGGGAGCGCTAAAAAGTCATATCTTTGTATTGCTCTTGCCACCTCTTCTTGATTCGTATTAGTAGAAATATTAACTACATCTTTAGTCATAACATCTCCAATTGGCTTAGAGGGATCAGCAGTTACAAGGTCTCTCAAAGAAAGAATACCAGTTAAATGTCTTTCCTTGTCTGTAACATATAAACTATAAATTGTTTCTGTATATGGAGCTCTTTTTCTGACTAAAGCAAGAGCCTCGGCTGCCGTTTGCATCTCTTTAAGATCTATGAATTCAGTTGTCATTAATCTTCCAGCAGTTTCAGGCTCATATCCAAGCAATTCAGCTGTTACTTTCCTTTCACCAGGACTTAGAGCAGACAGAAATTTTCTTACAACTTTTGCAGGTAATTCGTCAAAGAGTTGAACCCTATCATCAGGAGACATTTTCTCAACGATTTCTAAAACTTCTCCCGAACGAAGTCTATCCAATAAAGTTTGCTGAACTATTGGATCTAAATATTCATAAACCTCAATCGCCTCATTTTTCTTTAGTAATCGAAATGCTAATGCCTGCAATATTAATGGAAGACTTCCAATAGCATCTGCAATATCAACAGGTTGAGAAGGTTCTAAAAGTAACTTTGCCTCATCATAATTTCCTGCGACGAGCAATTCTTCCAGTTGAATAGTAATATTTTCTCGAGTACTTAAATCTGAAGGTAAGGATGTAACAGTTTCAAGATTATCTTCATTCATAAAATATAATTCCTTTTCAAAGTAACAACACCATTATATGAAATCTAAGTAATTTTTCTACTTATCCAAAACCCAAAATACATTACCAATAAATTTATAATAATAATTAAATTACAAAAAATTATGAATTTCATCAAGTCTCCTTGATTAAAAACTTTATACAAAAAATATATAAATCCGCTAAAAGATGTAAAGCACGAAAAAAAACCGCTTAATATAATTTTTTCTATCGAGTAACTTAATCTTTTGTCAATAAAAAAACCAAAAAGTAATGATCCAATGATTGAAACAATGAAATTATTATTTATAAATAATCTTAAAAAAGAAGCTATATAACAAGCTAAAAGAATATAAATATAAATTTTTATTTTCATTTTATAATTTGCATCAAATAATAACCTAAATAAAAGCATATAAAGGAAATTATTATTACCTCGAAATAGTGAAAAAATAAATGCATAAATTTCCTCTTTTGCAATAAAACAAATAGTTGATATATAAAAGAAGAAAATGTACTAAAACATCCTAAAAATCCAATATAAAATAACAATAATAAGTTGTTATTAGTAAGATTTAATGCTAATAAAATTCCTAAAAAAAATGATGCTATGAAATTAACTATTGAAGTATTTTGAATATTAAAACCTATATTAATTTTTAAATTATTTTGTATGAACATCCTAAATATTAATCCAAAAGTACTCCCAAATAAAACAAGACTTATGGCAGTAATATCCAAAATTTACATTTTTATCCAGCCTTTTGTAATTTTATTAGGATCATCTAATAATTTATTAGAAGCTAATTCCACCCTAACCCAACTTTCTCTTTCACTGACTTTCCAAGTACGTAAAACTGATAAACTTGTACCAATTTCAAGAACTAGTAATTCTTTAGCATTAATTTCTGGAAAAGAATAAAGAGAAGTATTGGAACTTAATATAATTTCTTTTGTATTATTAGGAAACTTATTATGATTTATACTTTTTTGAATCCCACCAGCAGGTAATGTAATTGGAGCAATTAATGCAAAAGTAATTAAGCAAAAATTCTTAAGAAGATTATTAATCATATATCTAAAGTTGCCATATCTAATTTACTACTGTGAGTTTCAATAAATTCTCTTCTTGGTGCAACTTTATCTCCCATTAATATATTAAATATTCTGTCAGCTTCAAGTGCATCTTCAATTTCAACCCTTTTCATCATCCTGGTTTGAGGATTCATAGTTGTATCCCACAATTGTTTTGGCATCATCTCACCTAATCCCTTAAATCTTTGGATATTGTAATTTGCATTTTCTCCAAAGCTTCCAATTGTATCCTTTAATTGATTCTCGTTATAACAGTATTTATGATTCTTACCTCTTTCAACCTTGTAGAGGGGAGGACAAGCAATATATATATATCCCTTTTCAACAAGTTCTCTTTGATATCTATAAAAAAATGTCAATAATAAGGTTCTTATATGAGCACCGTCAACATCAGCATCCGTCATAATTACAACTCTGTGATATCTCAAAGAGCTCACGTCGAACTCCTCTCCTTTTATTCCTAATCCTAAAGCTGTTATTAAAGACTGAATTTCTGTATTTTTATATATTTTTGTATCGTCAGTTTTTTCGATATTTAGAATTTTACCCCTAAGAGGCAAAATAGCCTGAAATTTTCTATCTCTGCCTTGTTTTGCGGAACCTCCAGCAGAATCTCCCTCAACGATATAAATTTCAGATTCTGCGGGATCTCTAGAACTACAATCTGCTAATTTACCTGGCAAAGTTGAGCTTTCAAGAACACTTTTTCTTCTTACTAATTCTCTAGCCCTTCTTGCAGCTTCTGCTGCATTGAATGATTGAATTGCTTTCTCAAGAACCAAGTCTAAAATTCCAGGATTAAATTCCATAAATTTTGTAAGAGCCTCCCCAATAAGAGAATCAACAATTCCTCTTACTTCCGTATTACCTAATTTTGTTTTTGTTTGTCCCTCAAATTCGGGATCTGGAACTTTAACGGATAAAACTACAGTTAAGCCCTCTCTGATATTTTCGCCAGCTAAATTTTTTTCAATATCTTTTCTTTTACCTCTTTTTTTTGCAAGATTATTGAACGTTCTTGTCAAAACTGTCTTTAATCCTTCAATATGAGTTCCTCCATCAATAGTTCTAATATTATTTGCAAAACCTAAAATATTATCTGAATATACATCTGAACACCATTGCAAAGCTGCTTCTACGTAAACGTTTTCTTTTTGTGAGTCAACATAAATTATGTCAGGATGAATGGCCTCTTTTTCCGCATTCATGTATTGAACATATTCTTTAATGCCTCCTTGATATAAGTAAATTTCTTCTTTAAAAGAACCATCTGACAATTTATTTCTCTCATCTCTAAAAACAATTTTTACACCGCCATTAAGATAAGCAAGTTCTCTTAATCTTGATGAGAGAAGAGCATATTCGAATTCGATTCCTCCAGAAAAAATCGTTTTATCAGGTTTAAAACAAATAGTGGTTCCTTTTTTAAAAGGTTTTTTAGTCTGCTTTTTACTTTGCAATACATTCTGCGATACACCTTTTTCAAATCTTTGATTAAACTCACTACCATCTCTATAAACAGTCACATTAACCCATTCGCTTAAAGCATTAACTACAGAGATTCCTACTCCATGCAATCCGCCTGAAACTTTATAGCCACCACTTCCGAATTTACCTCCCGCATGAAGAACAGTCAGTACAGTTTCTAAGGCACTTTTACCCGTCCTTGGATGAATATCTGTTGGGATACCTCGTCCATTATCAGAAATTAAAGCTGATCCATCTGATTGAAGAACTATTTCTATATGATCACAATGACCTGCAAGTGCTTCATCAACTGAATTATCAACGACTTCATATACTAAATGATGCAAACCTCTAGGACCTGTAGAACCTATATACATGCCAGGACGTTTACGAACTGGCTCTAATCCCTCTAAGACCTGAATCTGTTCCGCACCATATTCATTTGAGATTTTATTAGATCTTTTGTCCTCACTCATTTAATATAAAAAAAAAACATTGGTCATTTAAAATGACCTTTCATTAAACTTACCACCGCAATAAGAGAAAGGCTCGAAGTCTATGAAAAATTTAATCACTTATATTATATAACTAATAAATTTTTCTTCAGAAATTCATATGTCTTCTTATCCCCCTCATGTAATAGTTCTAATTGGAGCCACAGCAAGTGGGAAAACAGAATTAGCTATCGAAATTGCAGAATATTTTAAAACTCGTATACATAATATCGATTCGAGACAAATTTATAAATCTATGGATATTGGAACAGCCAAACCATCTGAGAATCAACAAAAAAAAATAAAGCATTTTCTAATAGATATAGAAGAACCTATTAATCCAATTAATGTAAAACAATTTCAAGAAATTGCTCAAAAATCAATACAAAAAGAAATTAAGCAAAATAATTTACCTCTACTTGTTGGAGGAAGTGGTTTGTATATGAACGCAATAACCAAAGGTTTTTTTGTGCCGGATGTCCCTCCGCAAAATAATTTGAGAGAGCAATTGGAGGAACTTGGTCAAAAAGAATGTTGGGAGCTTTTAAAAAATTGTGATCCAATTTCGGCAAAAAAAATCAATCTTGCTGATCAAATTAGAACAATAAGAGCTTTGGAAGTATTTTATGTAACCGGTAAACCTTTATCTTCTCAAAAAGTTCAAAAACCGCCTCAATGGAAAATACTAGAGCTTGGATTAAATAGAGATAATTTAAAAGAAAGAATTTCACGAAGAACAAAAAATATGTTTTTATCTGGAATTATTGAAGAGACGAAAAATCTTATTTCTCGATATGGATCTGATTTACCAATATTAGAAACTATTGGTTACCGTGAAGCTAAAGATGTTTTAAATAATAATTTACCGATTGATAAGGCGATTGAGTTAACTAATATAAAAACGAACCAATTTGCCAAAAGGCAGAAAACATGGTTTCGTAATAAAAATAATCCTATTTGGCTTAATAACAAAAACCTGCTAAAAGATGCAATAATTAAGATAGAGTCTTTTTTAGACTAACTTTATGAAAAATAGATTTTTGTTCATCATCCAATCAATTTATTAACCAAACTGAATGCCACCACGCCCACGCTTTGACCGTCGCTCTCCTGTTAGGGAGCTCCCTAATATTAATGAAAGAATAAAATATCCCCAATTGAGAGTCGTTGATTCGGATGGGAAACAACTAGGAGTCATAGATAGATTAGAAGCATTAGAAATAGCCTCTCAAAGAGAACTTGATTTAGTTTTGGTAAGTGAAAAAGCAAATCCTCCTGTTTGCAGAGTAATGGACTATGGAAAATATAAATTTGAACAAGAAAAGAAAGCAAAAGAAGCAAGAAAAAAATCTCATCAAACAGAAGTTAAAGAAGTAAAAATGAGATACAAAATTGACAAACATGATTATGACGTACGAATCGGTCAAGCTACTAAATTTTTAAAATCGGGCGATAAAGTAAAATGCACTGTATTTTTTAGAGGCAGAGAAATTCAACACTCTAATTTAGCGGAAACACTCCTTTTAAAAATGGCTAATGATTTAGAAGAACAATCAGAAATACAACAAAAGCCAAAAAGAGAAGGAAGAAACATGATTATGTTTTTAAGCCCTAGAAAAACTCCTCTTATTAAGAAAGATGAAGGATAAGAAATTATTTTCGAAAAACTATGCCAAATGTTAAAGTGTCACTATGTATAAAAATTAATAAGTAAGGATTTTTCAAAAGTGAGATTCCGTATTCAACAAGAAAGTGATATCCCAGCATCGACACAACTCTATAATCAAATTTGCTTTGCCATAGCTGCAAGACATTATCCTCCGGGCCATCGACTTCCCAGCACTAGGCAACTTGCAATGCAGACTGGACTCCATAGAAATACCATAAGCAAAGTTTACAGACAACTTGAAATGGATGGGGTTGTTGAAGCGATAGCTGGATCTGGTATCTATGTAAGAGATAATCTTACTAAAAGAGACTTTAAAAAATCGATATACTCAAAAGACAAAATAAGTAAACAACCTGATCAAGAAATAAAGCAGACTATTGATAAATTAATTAATCTTGGCTGCACCTTACAAGAAGCAAGAGAAATATTTACCAATGAAATTGATTGGCGTATTAAATGTGGCGCAAAAATTATTGTAAGTACTCCTAGAGAAGATATAGGAGCTTCTATGTTAATCGCAGAAGAGCTATCTCCAAAAATTAATGTGCCAGTAGAAGTTATTCCTATGGAAGAATTAGAAAAAGTTTTGAGTAATTCAAATAATGGCACTATTGTCACAAGCAGATATTTTTTACAGCCTTTAGAAAAAGTTGCTAAACATCATGGAGTTCGTGCTATTGCAGTTGACTTGAGCGACTTTCAAAAGGAGTTAGATATTATCAAAGAATTCAATGCTGGAAGTTGTGTAGGTATCGTTAGCATTAGCCCTGGTTTATTGAGAGCAGCAGAAGTTATTATACACAGCATGAGAGGAGGTGAATTAATTCTTATGACGGCAATCTCAGACAATAATAGTAGACTACTATCACTTTTAAAGGCCTCAAACCACATAGTTTGTGACGGGCCTAGTTTATCAGTTGTGGAAAACACATTATTAAAAAATAGATCTCAGCTTATGAGATTACCTAAAATAATATGTGCTAAAAATTATTTAAGTATCGAAACAATAAATCATTTAAAAAAAGAAATAGGAGTTATTAATTAAACTATGATTTTAAGAACTTTTAAATCTGATATAGCAATTATCAAAGAGAGAGATCCTGCTGCTAGAGGAATATTAGAGATTTTTCTTTGTTACCCAGGTTTCCAATCAATAGTTATTCATAGGTTAACTCATCAATTATGGCAATTAAAAATTCCTCTAATTCCCCGCTTATTAAGTCATCTCAATAGGTTAGTAACAGGTATTGAAATCCATCCTGGAGCAAAAATTGGTAAACGGGTTTTCATAGATCATGGTATGGGAGTTGTTATTGGTGAAACGGCTGAGATAGGAAATAATTGTCTTCTTTATCAGGGAGTTACATTAGGAGGAACTGGTAAAAGTCATGGTAAAAGACACCCAACCTTAATGGAAAATGTTGTAGTTGGAGCAGGTGCAAAAGTTCTTGGGTCCATCACAGTAGGATCTAATACACGTATTGGGGCAGGTTCAGTAGTTGTCCGTAATGTAGAAGGGAACAGTACTGTGGTTGGAGTTCCTGGAAGAGTGGTGCATCAGAGTGGGGTCAAAGTTAATCCATTAGCTCACTCTGCCCTACCAGATACAGAAGCTAATGTTATAAAAAATTTAATGGATAGAATAGACTCACTTGAGAATGAAATTCTTAAGTTACAAAAAACCCTGCTGTGTCTAGCTAACTCAGAATCTATTGATATTTCTAAACTTGGTGAGGCTCAAAATCTTAAAGACAAAGAAATCATAGAATTTCTTGGAGATGATTAAATATTGATTTAATTTTTATCATCCTTATCAGTTTTAGGTTGAAACATAAACATTGAATAAATAACATTGCGTCTCATATTAGTCATCATTTCGAGAAACATATCATATCCTTCATTTTTGTACTCGATTAAAGGATCTTTTTGTCCATAACCTCTCAATCCAACCGATTCTCTTAAAGAATCCATGGATTGAAGATGTTCTCTCCATAAATTATCAATTTGCTGCAAAATAAAGAATCTTTCAGCTTCTCTCATTAATCCTGGTCTAATCTGTTCTATTTGTGATTCCTTCAAATCATAAGCTGTTCGCAATTGCTCTTGAAGATAGTTTTTTAATTCTTCTATTGAAAGTAACTTGACGTCATCAGCTTTAAGGTCATCTAATAAATATATAAATTCTTTGACTTTAGAAATTAATTGAGCAATATCCCATTCTTCTGGAGGTAGATCAGGATTAATATAAGCCTCCACAATTTCATACATTGTTCTTTCTCCATATCCTATAACTTGTCTCTTTAAATCAGTGCCTTGCAAGACTCTTAGTCTTTCGCTATAAACTGCCTTTCTTTGATTATTCATTACCTCATCATATTCAAAAACTTGTTTTCTAATATCGTAATAATATGTTTCTACTTTCTTTTGAGCACTTTCTAAAGACCTAGTAAGCATTCCTGATTCTATAGGCATATCTTCATCAACCCTAAATGCATTCATTAGATTTGCTACCCTTTCACCCCCAAAAATCCTTAATAAATTATCTTCTAAAGATAAAAAGAATCTTGTACTTCCAAAATCACCTTGTCTTCCTGCTCTACCTCTAAGTTGATTATCCACCCTTCTTGATTCATGTCTCTCAGTACCAATAACATGTAAGCCTCCGACTTCTCTTACTTTTTTTTCTTCATGAGTCAACACTTTTTCATATTCGTCTTTTACACGTGATAAAGATTCTCTCAAAAGCTTTATCATTTTATCTTCGGTTGGTGCTTTTTCTGCAGCTGTAGCTATTCTGTCATCTAAATCCAAGACAGAAAGTTGTCTATCACCCCAATTCTTAACAAGTTCATCAGATAAAACTGAGAGTTTCTTTTGGATTTCTTCATCCAGTTTGCAAGGAAAAAGACTTGTTGAATAGTCTGGAATGTTCTTTGTTAAATTTGAGCCAACTTTTGAAGAAAAACCACCCTTAGATTTTGAACTTCGTTGTTTAGGGATTGGTGGCTTATGCTCATTATTTGGCTTTACTAATAAAGGAATTAGAATCTCTTTTAATTTAAGTCTTGCCATATAATCACTGTTACCGCCGAGAATTATATCTGTTCCCCTTCCAGCCATATTAGTAGCAATAGTAACAGCACCTGCTCTTCCAGCCTGAGCTACAATTTCTGCCTCACGTTCAACGTTCTCTGGCTTAGCGTTTAACAAATTATGTGGGATTTTTTCTTCAGCTAAAAGTGAACTTAACAACTCACTTTTTTCAACACTTGTTGTACCAACTAAAACAGGTCTACCAGCTCTATGAATTTGCGCAGTTTCTCTAGCAACAGCTTTCCATTTACCTATCTCTGTCTTAAATACTTGATCAGGCAAATCTTCTCTCTTTCTTATTTGATTTGTTGGTATAACGGTTGATTCTAATTTATAAGTTTTTTCAAATTCAACCTCTTCTGTTTTTGCTGTTCCTGTCATACCTGCCAAACCAGGATATAAAAGGAAAAAATTCTGATAAGTTATAGATGCTAATGTTTGAGTCTCAGGCTGAATTTTAAGACTCTCTTTCGCTTCTATCGCCTGATGCTGTCCGTCACTCCATCTCCTTCCTGGCATTACTCTTCCTGTAAATTCGTCCACTATTACAGCCTCATTATTTTTAATAATATAATTTACATCTTTAATAAATAATTCTTTAGCTTTTAAAGCATTGGTTATGTAGTGCGCCCAAGGATCTTTGGGATTATATAAATCGCTAACTGCCAAATACTCTTCACATTTAGCGAAACCCTGATCAGTTAATATACAACTTCTCTGCTTTTCATCAACTTCATAATCGCCTTCTGGATCTATACCATCTTTACCTATTTCTTTTGCTTTAACTAGTGCCAGAGCTAATTCTGAAGCTTTTTGATATTTTTCTTGGGGTCTTTCAACTTGGCCAGAAATGATTAGAGGTGTTCTTGCTTCATCAATTAATATTGAATCAACCTCATCAATCACACAGTAATTGAATGGTCTTTGCACTACCTCATTAATATCGGTGGACATATTATCTCTTAAATAATCAAATCCTAATTCAGAATTCGTAGCATAAGTTATATCGCAGTCGTAATTTTTCTTTCTCTGAACAGGGCTCATATCTTGTTGAATCAAACCAACGGATAAGCCTAAAAAACGATGAACTTGGCCCATCCACTCAGCATCTCTTCTAGCTAAATAATCATTTACAGTAACTACATGAACCCCTTTTCCAGTTAAAGCATTTAAATAACAAGGTAATGTTGCTACAAGAGTTTTTCCTTCTCCAGTCTTCATCTCAGCGATTTGACATTCATGTAAAACCATCCCGCCTATTAACTGAACATCAAAATGTCGCATATCCAGAACACGTTTACTTGCTTCTCTAACAATCGCAAAGGCTTTTGGAAGAGATTCATCCAAGAGTTCTTTTTGTTGTTTAATATCTGATTCTGATGAGATCTGTGATTTGAGATTATGAGTTTCTTGTCTCAACTCATCATCAGTTAATTTAGAAATTTCTTCTTCTAAAAAATTTATCTCTTCCACTATTGGTTGATAGCGCTTTAACTTTCGTGTATTCGGATCTCCCAACAAAAGTTTTAGCATAAGTAACAGTCCTTGAAAAATTCATCTTATTACAAACATTATAAATTAGTGCGTTACAACAGAATGAAGAAAAATCATATCTCTTTAATTTTATAGAAATGATCGACTAAGGTATTTAAATTAAAACCAAGACAATAATCTAGTTATCGACAATTTCTACAACTTTTTAAAAAATGAAGGCAATATCTCTAATAAACCATTCCAAAGGAGCTGTAGGGTTAAGGTTTTTTGGATTAGGTCCTAATCTAAAGCCGACCAATGGGTTAAATAAGCTGCAAAATTTACTTAATAGAAATGCTTTCTGGGCCAAAAGCAGAACAATAAATGATCTAAAAAAATGTCTTGCCAACAGTGACGTTATAATAAGTCTTTGGGTTGGCAACGAAATAGTTGGTTTTGGTAGAGCTTTAACAGATGGGATTTACCGAGGATTTCTTTGGGATATAGTTATAGATCATAATTACCAGGGACAAGGTTTTGGCACATTAATTGTCAAAAATCTTTTATCTTCAAAAAAAATTAAAAATACAAAGAAAATATATTTAATGACGACTAATAAAAAATTGTTCTATACTCAATTTGATTTTAAAAAAGTTACTTCTCAAGATTTGTTGATTCGTGAAATATAAACCACGTCTTCTATCAAACAATCAAGTTACAAACTTACTATAAAGCCATCTTATAAAAGGACCTAAAATAGGAACTGGTCCAAAAGTTGGTCCACAAAAATCAAAATAATCTCTATGCTCTTTTATTAATCCATTTTGACCAAATAATAAACGAGTAGTTCCAGGATAAATAAATTCTTTACCCATAATTTTTAAACCCATTGTCCATTCAACAAATCCACAATTTCCACTTATTGAGATTGCATGAGTTTCTAAAAAAACATCATCACATCTTTTAACAAGTTTTTCTTGAGCTTTGATATAAGCATCTAATCCTTCTGTTTCCTGCGTTGGATCTACAAAAATAACATTCTCATTATAAAATTCTGCCCATTTTTGTTTTGTTGGTGAATCTGCACCATAAGGTTTAGTAAATAATCCCCTTAATTCATCTACAGAAATTACTCTGGCCATTTCAAAACGATTGTTATTGATACTCTAGAAGATAAACACATGAAAAGCGGATGAAGAGATTCGAACTCTCGACATTCTCCTTGGCAAGGAGATGCTCTACCACTGAGCTACATCCGCATAATATTGTTATTTTATCTCAAAGAAGGGATCAATGATAGAAATAATTAATTTTCTCAACTAATTTAAATTTTTAATTAAAGATCCCATCTCAATTGCTTGTAAAGCATAATTCCAACCAAGATTATTCTTAATCCCTGCTCTTTCTAAAGCCTGCTGCATAGTATCAGTAGTTAAAACTCCAAAAATAATTGGAACATTATTCTCATTTGAAACTTGTGAAATCCCTTTGCTAGCCTCTGATATAACTACATCATAGTGAGAGGTTTCACCGCGAATAACAGCCCCAAGAGCAATTACAACATCATAACTCTTTTTTTTCATCAGAGTTTTAGCTGCGATTGGTAATTCGAATGAACCTGGTACCCAAACTATATCTACTTGATTACTTAATTCAGAAGTATCTAAACCATGTCTTTTTAGACAATCAAGACAACCAGATAGAATTTTATTTGTAATTAAATCATTAAATCTTGCTATTACAATTCCTACTTTTAAAGTAGATGCACTAGTAAAAGACCCTTCAAAAATAGCCATTAAATTTTACTTCGATATATTAATAGACTCTCACGAAAAGGTATTTAGTTCAAACCAAGTTAGCAATAACACCCTCAATCAATACTAAATGGAACCAAACTCCTCCAATTATTTCAACTTTCTTGATCTCTGGATTACGTCTATCAGATGGATCAGACTGTGTCATATAGAAATATGGTACTCCCACTACTGCTATTAAAGATGCAAATAAAAGAGCATTTATGAAGAAAAAGTTTACTGCCTGCATGATTCAATCTTGAATTTTTAATAATTATAAATACTATAATCTCATGAAAGTGATTTTTTTTGGAGAAAATTTACATACTTTTAGCTACTTTAAAATGCAAAAAAAAAATTTTTACCTAATATCAATTTAGGAATTAAAAAAATATGAAAGAAGATACGATAATTCAAAAGAATTTATTTGCTATTGATAATGAAAATAATGAGCAAAAAGAAATAACAAAAATTCCAGAAGATTTATCTTGGGAAGATTTAAAAAAAGAATCGCAAAAAAGACCTAGACAAAGAAAAAATACAACTAATTTAATAAATAAATTCAAGACTGATTTGATTTCAAAAAATAAAAATGTTTGTATCAATGAAGAATCATATAGTTACAAAACTGTTTCAAAACTGAAATTAACTCCTGTAATGAAACATTATGTAACTCTAAAAGAGGAAAATAAAGATAGGTTATTGCTCTATAGATTGGGAGATTTTTTTGAATGTTTTTTTGAGGACGCTGTATTAATATCTAACCTTTTAGAAATAACACTAACCAGTAAAGATGCTGGCAAAGAAATTGGTAAGATCCCCATGGCAGGCGTTCCTTATCATGCAATGGAGAGATACTGTGCTGATTTAATTAAAAAAAATTATTCTGTGGTTATATGTGACCAATTAGAAAAAAGTTCTGGTAATTATGGGACTCCAATTAAAAGAGGAATAACAAGAATCATTACTCCTGGAACTGTAATTGAAGAGGGCATGTTAATAGCAAAGAAAAATAATTGGATTACTGCTATTTACTTATCAGAAGAAAATTCAAATGAATCTTATGAATGGGGTATATCAAAAGCTGATGTAAGCACAGGAGAATTAATAACTATGGAAGGTCAATCTCTGTCAAAACTATTTGATGAAATTATTAAATTAGATTCTTCAGAAATCATTATAGGAAGCAATGAAGTAAGAAATTTATTAATGAATGGAAATAGTCAAATTTCATATACTGTTTCACAAGAGACTAATTTCGGCATTAATGAAGCAAATTATCTAATAAAAAAATATTTCCAAATTGTAAGCCTAGAAGGAATAGGACTTAAAAATTTAAACAATGCGACTAGATCACTTGGAGGTTTATTAAATTATTTAAAAAAAATTAATCCTTTAAATTTAGATAAGGATTCTTCTGTAAAAATCTCATTAGACTTTCCACAAATTCAATTTTGTCACAACAAATTAATTATTGATTATCAAACTCAAAAAAATTTAGAAATAAAAAATACACAACGAGAAAACAATTATGTAGGTTCGCTACTATGGAGTATTGATAGAACATATACCTGCATGGGTGCCAGGTGTTTAAGAAGATGGATAGATTCACCACTATTAAACGTTAATGAAATTTATAAAAGACAAAATATAATTTCAAACTTTATTGAATCGAAACAAGTCCGCATGGATACCCAAAATTTACTTAGAGCAATGGGTGATTTAGAAAGACTTGCAGGAAGAGCTTGCGCAGGTCATGCAAGTCCTAGAGACTTAATTGCAATCGCGGAAGGTTTAAAAAAATTGCCTAGAATAAAATCCATCATTGAATTATTTAAATATGATCTCCCAGATTGGACTGATCAATTAAAAAATATTGATGAAGAACTCTTAGAATTAGCTGATACGATTAGTTTTCAACTAATAGAACATCCTCCTCTTAATATAAGTGAAGGAGGCATGATCCACGATGGTGTTGACAATATATTAGACGGTTTACGCAATTTAATGGATGATTACTCTGAGTGGCTAAATCAAGAGGAATTAAAAGAGAGGAAAATTAGCAAAATTTCAAACCTAAAAATTCAATTTCATAAAAATTTTGGCTACTACATATCTATAAATAAATCAAAAGTTAATTTAGCTCCACAACATTGGATAAAAAGGCAAACACTGACTAATGAAGAAAGGTATATCACTACAGATATTAAAAATAAAGAAAATAAGATTTTCCAAATCAAAAGTCGAGCTTCATCAAGGGAATATGAAATTTTTTGCGAATTAAGAAAAATGGTTGCTGAAAAAACAAAACAAATAAGATCAATTGCTAAATCCATAGCATCTCTTGATGCATTACTTGGATTGTCAATTACTTCAGTAGAAAACAATTTTATAAAACCTGCGTTAATCCCAATAAATGATTCACAGAAAAAAAATAGTACTAAAATTATTGCAGGAAGAAATCCAATAGTTGAGCAATTATTAAATGATAAAAAGTTTACAGCGAATGATATTTGTTTTGATGATAACCAGAAATTAATTATTTTAACTGGTCCCAATGCAAGCGGGAAAAGTTGCTTTATAAGACAAATTGGTTTAATACAAATCCTTGCACAAATTGGTAGCTTTATTCCGGCAAATAAAGCTGAAATCAAGATTGCAGATAGGATTTTTACAAGAATTGGGGCGGTTGATGATCAATCTTCAGGACAATCAACATTTATGGTAGAAATGTCTGAAACTGCATCAATTTTAAATCAGGCAACTTCGAGCTCACTTGTATTACTTGATGAGATAGGTAGAGGGACATCTACTTTTGATGGCCTTTCCATAGCTTGGTCTGTAAGTGAATATCTTGCAAAAAAAATTAAATGTAACACTATTTTTGCTACTCACTATCATGAATTGAATTATTTAAAAAATTCAAATAAAAATATAGAAAATTTTCAAGTTTTAGTAGAGCAAAATAACGATCAAATAATTTTTAGTCATAAGATTAAAAAAGGAGGTTCAAACAAAAGTTACGGAATAGAAGCAGCTAAATTAGCAGGAGTTCCAAGAGAAGTTATAGAAAAAGCTAAATTAGTTTTAAATTCTTTAGAAGAAAATAATAAATTCAATAAAAATAATGATTAAAGTATTGAAATTTTTATGAGATCAATACTTTTTAAATAGATTCCCTCAACAAAGCATTAACCGCCGCAGCTGCCATCGCAGCACCGCCTCTAGTTGAATTCAAAACAATTCTAGGAAGATTAGTGGAAAGTAATTTATGTTTGCTTTTTTCTACTCCTATAAATCCAACTGGCATTCCAATAATTAAACTAGGTAGATCTTTGGCATTCTTTAGAATATCAATTAGATAGATTAAAGCTGTTGGAGAACTACCAATAACTACAATAGGTGATTTGATTCCGAAATTTTTAATAGATAACTCTTTCCAGCCTTCACTTAATCCATATGCTGTTTTAGTTAGTTTTGAGTGATGATTCTCATCAAACCACATTCTCGCGGAAAACACTTTATTCTTATTGGTGTTTTCAGCCATAGATTTTATAGCTGCAGCTGCCATATCGGTATCAGTTAATATAGGAGCACCCTTTTTCAGTGCCTGAAGTCCCTTTTCACAAGCACCTTCACTAAATTCTATTAGATTTTGAACAGAAAAATCTCCTGCAGTATGAACTAATCTTTCTAAAACCTTTTTTTCTAAATAATTGAGTTCATTGGCTTCTAAATGAGATCTTATGAATCTAATACTTTCCAAAAAAATTGGATGATCTATTACCATTAAATTAAATTTGTGTTAGAAGTAATCATAGTTAATATATGATTTTTATTGAGCGATTATGCCAATACAAATATTATGGGGTAATGATCTAAATGCTCAAAATACATTTATCAAAAAATTAATTGACAAAGAAGTATCAAAAGAATGGAAAGAAATAAACGTAACTAATTTAAATGGAGATGATGATGAACAAATAAATAAAGCTTTTGATGAAATTCTTACTCCTCCTTTTGGAGATGGTTCCAGAATAGTTACATTAAAAAATAATCCGATTTTTACTACAAAAAATGAGGACCTAAGAACTAAATTTGAAAAAATTCATGACAATATTCCTACAAATACTTATTTCATTTTACAAAATACTAAGAAGCCAGACTCAAGACTAAAGAGTACTAAATTTTTACAAAAACTTATCAAAAATAATTTAGCCAAAGAAAAATCATTTTCTTTACCAGAAATTTGGGACTATGAAGGACAAAAGAGATATTTAGAAGATTCAGCAAATGCAATGAATATCAAAATTGATAAAAATGCAGCTGAATTAATTATTGATTCAGTTGGAAATGATAGCTTTAAATTAATAAATGAATTAGCTAAAGCCAAAACATACCTTTCCGCGGTAGCCAGTGATTCAAATTCACAAATTTTCCTAAAAAGTATTGATGTAAAAAAAATATTTAGTGATCATCAATCAAACATTTTCAAAATAATTGATCTTCTCTTACAAAAAAATATAAATAAAAGTCTCATCGAAATTAATTATTCCTTACAGAAAGGAGAACCTGCTTTGAGACTCAATGCAGGTTTAATTAGTCAAATAAGAATTCATACCATTATAAAATTAGCCGTTAATTCAGGAAACTATAATGTAGAAAAGATTTGTAATCTTTCGGGCATTTCTAATCCAAAAAGAATATTTTTTATTCAAAAAAAAGTAAAAAATATATCACAAGAATATTTAATCAACTTAATGAGTAACTTATTAGATATTGAATCATTACTAAAAAAAGGTAATAATCCTATAAATGTTTTTACAGAAAATTTAATTAATTTAAATTAACCAAATTAGAAGTTTAAGAATTTACATTATGATTTAAATATGGCTTTACTAGTAAAAAAATTTGGCGGGACTTCCGTTGGTGATATTAAAAAAATTCAAAATATTGCAACTAGCATTTGTCAAAGTAAAGAAGCAGGAAATGAAATTGTCGTAGTTGTCTCTGCAATGGGCCATACTACCGATAACTTAAATTCTATAGCGGAATCAATAAGCAAAAATCCCAATCGAAGAGAACTGGATATGCTTCTCTCAACTGGAGAGCAAGTAACCATAGCTCTTCTCTCAATGGCATTAAATGAATACGGAATACCCGCAATTTCCATGACCGGTAGCCAGGTAGGAATTATTACTGAATCAATACATGGAAAAGCAAGAATTCTGGATATTCAAACAGGAAGAATTCAAAATTATATAGATCAGGGTTTTGTAGTGGTAGTGGCTGGATTTCAAGGGACAACATTAAGCCATACTGGATCAATGGAAATTACGACTTTGGGTAGAGGCGGTTCAGATACATCCGCAGTAGCTTTATCAACAGCTCTAGGAGCTGAGACTTGCGAAATTTATACAGACGTTCCTGGAGTTCTTACTACTGATCCAAGAATTGTTCCTAATGCAAAACTCTTAGATTCAATTAGTTGTGAGGAAATGCTTGAACTTGCAAGCGTCGGCGCTTCAGTTCTTCATCCACGAGCTGTAGAAATTGCCCGCAATTATGGAATTAAATTATGCGTCAAATCAAGCCAAAGCAACTCAAGTGGAACTCTCCTCGAAAGCCAAATCCAACCTCTCCCCCTTAAAAGAGGAAGCTTAGAATTAACAAAAACAGTAAATAGTCTTGAAGTTTTAGAAAACCAAGCAGTATTCAGTCTCTCAAATATTCCTGATAGACCTGGGATTGCAGCTCAAATCTTTGAAAAACTATCAGAAGCAAGTATTAATGTAGATTTAATAATACAAGCGACAAATGATGGAAATAATAACGATATTACATTTACTGTAAGTGCATTAGAAGCTCAAAAAACTGCAGAACAATGTGAACTTATAACAAGTCAATTAGGAGGCGAATACAATTTAAAAACAAACATGACTAAATTGAGCATTCAGGGAGCAGGCATTATGGGTAGGCCAAGTGTCTCAGCTGATTTGTTTGATACATTATCACAAGCGAATATCAACGTAAGGTTAATAGCTACTAGTGAAATTAAAGTCAGCTGCGTCATTGAAATTAATAATATTCCAAAAGCCATTAGATTTGTTGCTGAGAAGTTTAAGTTATCTGATACACAAATATTCGTTAATCCAATCTACGAAAAACAAGATCAACCTGAAGTAAGAGGAATTGCATTAGATAAAAACCAAGTACAAGTAAGTTTTCGAAAACTGCCTGATCGTCCAGGTGTAGCAGCATCGATATGCTTAGCATTAGCTGAAAATAATTTACTTTTCGATACTATCGTGCAATCAGAGAGAATTTCCTCTTTAAAAGCTAAGGATATTAGTCTTACCATGAATAAGCAAGATAGAGAAAAAGCTAAATTAGTTTTTGAGGCTTTAACCAAGAAATTACCCGGTTCATATATTGAAGATGGCCCTGCAATAGCCAAAGTAAGCACTGTAGGAGCAGGAATGGCATTTAAGGTTGGAACAGCTGGAAAAATATTTAGAGCACTGGCCAACCAAAATATCAATATTGAAATGATTGCCACCAGTGAAATTAGAACTTCATGTATTGTTTTAGAGAAAGATTGTGACAAAGCAGTAAATGCTATTCATAATCATTTCGAATTGGAAAAATAAGTTATTTTTAGCTATTTCTTGCTAATTTTTGTCTTAATTTTTTAATTCTATCCCTCAAATTTGCTGCTTCTTCAAAATTTAACTCTTTTGCAGCATCTTTCATTTTCATTTCTAACTTATCTATCAAGTGCGGCAATTCTTCAATCAAACATTGATTATCGCTGGCATTGAGAATTACATCCGTTTTGTTATTAACTATATTTATTAAATCTTTAGATAAACCACCAGCATCTAATTTTCTGGAAAGTTCTAGAAAAGATAATATTGAATTTTCTATTTTTTTACCTGCAGGTTTTGGAGTAATGCCATTGTCCTGGTTATGTTTTTTTTGAATAGTTCTTCTTCTTTCAGTTTCAGATATTGCTCGTTTCATTGAATCTGTGAAATTATCTGCATAAAGCAAGGCAACACCTTCAACATGTCTTGCAGCTCTTCCAATTGTTTGAATCAAAGATCTTTCTGCTCTCAGAAAACCTTCTTTATCAGCATCTAAAATGGCGACTAACGATACCTCAGGAAGATCTAATCCCTCTCTTAATAAGTTAACTCCCACCAAAACATCATATTCGCCCATTCTGAGGTCTTGAATAATTTCAATTCTTTCAATTGAGTGGATTTCGGAATGCAAATATCTAACTCTTACTTTATTTTCAGATAAAAAATCAGTTAGATCTTCAGCCATTCGCTTAGTAAGTGTAGTCACTAGCACTCTTTGATTTTTTTCAGCTCTAATTCTTATTTCAGATAATAAATCTTCTATTTGGCCCTCACTAGGTCTTACATCAATTACTGGGTCTAATACCCCAGTTGGTCTTATAACTTGCTCAACAAATTCACCATTACATTGATCTAATTCCCATTGACCAGGAGTTGCACTTATGAATAATGTCTGCTTTGACTTTTCCCAAAACTCCTCACATTTTAAAGGTCTATTATCTGCAGCACTTGGCAATCTAAAACCATGATCTATTAAAACTTTTTTTCTAGATTGATCACCATTGTACATTGCATGTAGTTGAGGACATGTTACATGACTCTCATCGACTACCAACAACCAATCTTTAGGAAAGTAATCTATTAGACATTCTGGCGGTGAACCTTCCTCCCTTCCTGATAAATGACGAGCATAATTCTCAACTCCATTACAATAACCAACCTCTTTTAGCATTTCTAAATCATATTTTGTGCGTTGTTCAAGACGTTGAGCCTCTAATAATTTTCCTTCGTATGTAAATTTGTCGAGTTGAGTTTTTAATTCACTTTTAATTGCACTTATTGCACTCTCAAGTCTTTCTTTTGGAGTAACAAAATGCTTCGCTGGGTAAACGCTTATTTGTTCTAAACTTTCAAGGATCTCTCCAGTAGTAGGGTCAACATATCTAATAGCCTCGACTTCATCACCAAATAATTCAATTCTTATCAATCTATCTTCATAAGCAGGACCAATTTCTAAAACATCACCTTTAATTCTGAATCTACCTCTAGTAATTTCAATATCATTTCTAGTATATTGATTTTCAACGAGCGACCTTAAAGAAGAACGTAGATTTATAGATTTTCCAACTTCAAATTTAACTGCAGCTTTTAAATATTCACTTGGTATACCAAGACCATAAATACAACTTATGGATGCTACGACAATCACATCTTTTCTCTCAAATAATGAGCGTGTTGCAGAATGCCTAAGCATATCTATTTCTTCATTAATTGAAGCGGTTTTCGCTATGTATGTATCACTTACAGGGACGTAAGCTTCAGGTTGATAATAATCGTAGTAAGAAATAAAGTACTCAACAGCATTTTTTGGAAAGAACTCCCTTAATTCATTACATAGTTGTGCAGCTAACGTTTTGTTATGAGCTAATACAAGAGCTGGCCTTCCTGTTTGTTGAATTACATTCGCAATAGTAAATGTTTTACCAGTCCCAGTAGCTCCTAAAAGGGTCTGAAACTCTTTCCCACTATTAACCCCTCTAACTAATTTTTTTATAGCTTCAGGTTGATCTCCATTTGGTTCGTAAGGAGCTTGAAGCTTATAGTTTTTCATCAAGCTAATAGCCGAAGGGTATTAATATTTTAAGAAATTTTTTCTCCAATTATTGAATTTTTCAAAGATTCTTTTAAACCCCTAACAACCGCGATCATTGAGATTAAATCATCTAATTTGTTAACTGCAGATCCAACACCAACTGCTGAGGCTCCGCAAGATATTGCTAGTGGGCAAGTTACTTGGCTTAATCCAGAGGCACTCATAATTGGTATCTCCAAAGCTTGTTTCTTAAATTCTTGATGAATAGCATAGGTAGCAGCAAGAGTTGGTACTGACTTTTCGAAAAAGCCCTTAATTCCAGACGAATAAGGACTAGAACTCGTGCCACCTTCCGTTTGAATAATATCAACTCTTTCTTCCACAAGCTTAATAGCAAGATCGACTTGTTTATCAATAGGCATAGTATGAGGAACAGTTACTGATAAAGGGACATTAGGCAATAAATCTCTCGTCTCTTTTGTAATGTTTAAGACTTTTTCTTCTGAAAAATTAATGCCTTTTTCATAAAAAGTATCGTAATTCCCTATCTCAATTAATGAGGCGCCTGCTTCTACAGACTCCAGAAAAAATCTTGGCACTACTGAACTAACGCAAACAGGTAATGAAGAATTCGCAAGTGCTAAATCAACAAGTTCAGGTTTACAAGCAATATCTACAAAGTCTGCACCTCCTAATGAAGCAGCCTCAACAATTGTTTTCACAGATTTAACATCAAAATTATTCAATCCTGAAATAACTTTGAGTAAAGATTTACTTCTCAACTCTTCTTGAATTTTTTGTGGCAAAAGATTAATCAGACTCATTTAATTAATGAATTTATTACCTGATTGTGACATTGTTTTAGTAAAACAGTGCATTTTTTAAAAAATATTATCTGAGCAACACAAAATGTCTGATAAAAATTTTACTCATAAAAATTGGTCAGCATTGCATCATCTATTTCATAAAGAGCTTCTTAGCAAAAACAAATTAATTCCCAAAGGATCAAATATTGTAATAAGTGTTTCCGGAGGACAAGACTCAATGGCTTTATTAACACTAATTAATGACCTAAAAAAACTTCATAATTGGTCTATTAGTGTTTGGCATGGTGATCATCAGTGGCACGAAAAATCCTCGCTATATGCTCTTGAATTAAAAAGTTTTTGCGAAGGTAAAAATATTTCATTCTATTTTGACCAAGCAAAAAAAGAAAATGTTTTTACAGAAGAAAAAGCACGAGAATGGAGATATAAAAAATTATGTGAAAGAGCTAAAACTTTATTAAAAAAGGACCAGGGGGGGGGGGATATTTATTTGTTAACTGGTCACACGAGTAGTGATAATGCAGAAACATTTATCCTCAATTTATCTAGAGGGAGCAATTTTACCGGTCTGAGTAATATTGAGAGCAAAAGATTAATAGAAAATAAAATTTTTTTAATAAGACCAATATTAATTTTCAGTAGGGAAGATACAAAACAATTTTGTAATGATATGAAGATCCCAGTCTGGGAAGATCCTACAAATTCAGATCTTAAATTAAAAAGAAATTTAGTAAGAAAAAAAATTATTCCTACCTTAGAAGTTATCTATCCTGGTTGTTCTGAAAGGATAAATAATTTTTCCCAAAAAATGAGCAACTACAATAATGAACGTAATGATCTTAGTGAACTAGCATACCTATATTGTAAAGATTTAAGAGGTATCAATAGGAATCTCTTAAATAGTATGTGTATTGAAGCAAGATGCACAATCTTAAATAGATTTTTAAAAGAAATATCTGCAAAGCAGTGTAGTTCTAAAAATCTGACAAAATTAGCAACTTCAATTTATGAAAAAAATAAAGGTCAAATAAACTTGCAAGAGTTTTTAAAAATTGTTTGGAATAAAAACTATATAAATTTTGAAAAAAGTTAGGATGTGACAGCAGATCTTCTTCTTCTTGTTCTACCTTCAAATGAATCTTCTGTAGCAGTCTCAGCTGATGGATTCTGTGAAACTTTTGAACTTTTTTGAGTATTTCGTGGGTTATTTGAACTATTAGGATGATTATTGTTTGTTTTCTTATGGAAATTATTATTTCTATTTCTATTGGAAGAATTTTGCTCTTCAGTAATCTTTGGAATATAAGCACGAGTTCCACTTGGAGCAGGTTGAACTAAACACAAAATAAGTGGTTCAACTTGTAATTCTCTTCTCATTCTTCTCGATAAACCATTTTCAATTTCTCTTTGTACACCAATCCAATCTACTTCAAAATTATTAGGCCCAGTTTGTCTGGATAATTGTTTCCATCTATTTTCTAAGACCCAGCTTATTTCTCGTTCTGTCCACATAGACATTTTTCTTGGCTCTGCAGTAGTAACAACTCCTCTTAAATTCACTCTAGGAGGCGCAACCATCTTCCCATCTGTACTAATAGGAGCTAAAACAGTTACTACACCATCTCCAGCTAATTGCTGCCTTTCCTTTAAAACTCGAGCATCTACTATCCCATTTCGTGAGTTATCAAGCAGTTCAACACCAGCTTTTACAGGATCACCCTTTTGAATAGAATTAGGAGTTAACTCAACTACATCTCCATTTTCAATAATTAAAATATTGTCCTTTGGAACCCCCATAGTTTGTGCACTCTTACCATGACAAACAAGCATTCTATGTTCTCCATGAACAGGAACAAAAAACTTAGGTTTTGCAAGTGCCAACATTAACTTTTGATCTTCTTGAAAACCATGCCCAGAAACATGAATATTCTCACCCTTTCCATAAACAACCTTTGCTCCGAGTTTCATTAATCTATCTATTGTATTAACAACAGAAATAGTATTACCAGGAATTGGGCTGGCTGAAAATATTACAGTATCAGTAGTCTTAAGACGAACATGCTGATGTTCACCACGAGATATTCTGCTTAAAGCTGCTAGGGGTTCTCCTTGACTTCCAGTCATTAATAATAAGGTCTCTCTGTCTGGCAAATCTCTAATTTGCTTGATAGGAACAAACAAATCATCTGGGCATTTCATATAACCAATATCTCTCGCCTTAGCAATAACATTTATCATAGATCTACCTAACAAACCGACCTTTCTGCCATGTTTCATGGCTAACTCTAAGATCATTGTCACTCTATGAACAGAACTAGCAAAAGTGGTAAGGATAACTCGTTCTTTTGCCTCTGCAATATGTTTTTCTAAAGAGGAATAGATAGTCTTCTCAGAAGGACAAAAACCTGGAACTTCGGCATTAGTCGAATCACTGAACATGCATAAAACGCCCTTCTCCCCATAATGCACCATTCTTTCAATATCAAATTGCTCGCCATCTACTGGCATATGATCAAACTTAAAATCTCCTGTGAAAATAATTGTGCCAACAGGTGTTGTAACTGCTAAAGAAAAACTATCGCAAATAGAATGGGTATTTCGAATAAATTCAACAGAAAAATGTTGTCCAACTTTTACAACATCTCTTGGATTTACTGTCTGTATAGTTGTTCTGTCAGATACCCCTGCTTCCTCCATTTTTCCTCTAAGCATTGACATTGCCAGTCTTGGACCATAAATAATCGGAATATTAAAATGCTTTAGATGATGAGAAATACCTCCAATATGATCTTCATGACCGTGAGTAACGATCATTCCTTTAATTCTTCTTTGATTTTCTCTTAGGAAAGTTGTATCTGGCATTACAATATTTACGCCATGCATACCATCAGATGGAAAAGCTAGGCCTGCATCAACAAGCATCAATTCATCACCATATTCAAAAACACAAGTGTTTTTTCCTATTTCATGTAATCCTCCAAGAGGTATTACGCGTAGAGCTGGCGTATTACTTTTAGATCTAGATGAATCATTAGTAGATCTATTTACAGTTGAATTTGAACTTGATTGCATAATTTTGAAATTTATAAAGGCCGGCTTGTAATCAAATAAGGTTTATTTAAATTTAATTATCAAGTTAAATATAATCCCTATTATAGCGATGTCAGGATAAAAGATAGTTGCTTTTTCATGTCATTGCTTAATGGTGACAAAGGACTTCTAGGTTTACCTACATTCCATCCCGATAGCTCCAAAGCAGCCTTAATTGGGATTGGATTGGTGGTCATAAAAAGTGCTTTGAAAAGAGGCTGAAGTTTTTCATGAATTGCAAGCGCATTAGCAACTTTTCCACTTTGAAAGGATTGAATCATCTCTTTCAGTTGCAAGCCAACCAAATGACTTGCAACACTTACTACTCCTACAGCACCCACAGATAACATTGGAAGCAACAATGAATCGTCGCCACTATATACAGAGAGTTCGGAGCCACAAATAGCTCTTAATTCTGTTACTTCTTCTATTCTACCGCTTGCCGCTTTAATACTGAGAATATTCGAGAAATCCATAAGTTTCTTCACAGTATCAGGTAATAAATTGCACCCTGTCCTTCCAGGTATGTTGTAAAGCATTAAAGGCAAATCCTTTGCAGAATTAGCAATGGAACTGAAATGTTTATAAAGACCTTCTTGAGGTGGTTTATTGTAATAAGGAACAACAACCAAAGCACCGTCCGCACCAGAGTCATAGGCTTTTTTTGTAGCTTCTACAGCCTCACTTGTGCAATTACTCCCAGTACCAACTATAACTTTACAGCTTGAATCCAAAGATCCTTTTACTGCAATAAATAAATCATGCTGTTCCGCCCATGAAAGAGTCGGAGATTCTCCAGTAGTACCACATAGCACAATGCCATCAGAACCGTTCTCAAAAAGATAATTAGAAAGTTTTATAGCTAGTTCATAATCTACATTTCCATTTTCAGTAAATGGAGTAACCATTGCAGTCAATATTCTTCCAAAAAATGGATTAGTAAACTTAGTGTTGTCTGGAATCATTTTTTTGGAATTAATAACTCAGCTATTTGAACAGCATTAAGAGCTGCTCCTTTTCTTATTTGATCTCCACATAACCATAATTCTAATCCATTTGTCTGACTTATATCACTTCTTAACCTGCCAACAGCAACATTATCCTTTCCCATAACGTCATTTGGCATAGGAAATCTATTATTTTTGTAATCCTCGATAATTTCAATTCCAGGAGATTTTCTTAATTCTTCAAGAGCATCTTTAGGTTCAACTACATCAGCAAATTCAATATTGATAGCTTCAGAGTGAGCTCTCAGTACTGGAACTCGAACGCACGTAGCAGAGAGCTTTAAATCAGCAATATTTAATATTTTCCTAGTCTCATTAACCATTTTCATCTCTTCTTCGCAGTAATTATTTGCAAGCATGGGTGAATTATGTAAAAACAAATTAAAAGCTAGGGAGTATGGCAAAACTTCACTTTTTTGCAGATTACCCTGAAGATATTGTTCAGTTAAAAGTTTTAATTCCTCCATCGCCATTTGGCCTGCACCACTTACAGATTGATATGTTGAGACAATAACTCTTTGAATAGTTGAAAGTTTATTTAAAGGGGCTAAAACTAATGTCAACAAAATGGTAGTGCAGTTTGGATTCGCTATTACCCCATCATGATTGAATGCGTCACTAGCATTAACTTCAGGAACTATAAGAGGTACGTTCTTATCTAATCTGAACGCACTGGAATTATCTATAAGTAAAGCATTTTGATCGATAATGGTAGGCAACCATTTTTTTGAAATACTTCCACCGGCTGAAGCTAAAACTAAATCAAGATTCAGAAATTCTTCCTTAGTTGTTTTTTTTGTAACTAATTCTTCACCTTTCCAAATAATTTTTTTTCCTTCTGACCGCTCTGATGAAAGCAAGACCAATTCTGATATTGGGAAATCACGTTGTTCAAGAATTTTGAGTAATTCAGATCCCACAGCACCTGAAGATCCTAAAACAGCAACTTTTAATGGCCTATTAGGCAAAAACGGAGATTGTCTCACACTTTAAAATGATTTTTTAAATAGATTTACTATTTTTTTTACTTTATCAAAAAATTAACTTTCAAGGGAATCACATAATGTGAAATAATTAAGATTCGGCTTATAGTAATAATTACAAAAAACATGGCTAAAGAAGCATTAATAGTCAAAACCACTCCTCTACCTCAAAGTAGAATTTCATTTGAATTAGAAATACCATCTGAGACATGCAAAACGTGTGTAAATGAGACAATCAGTACTATTAGTCGTTCGGCTAAAATTCCGGGCTTTAGACTTGGTAAAATCCCTAAACAAGTCTTAATCCAAAGAATTGGCATCACACAATTACATGCTTCTGCTTTAGAAAAAATAATTGATAAATCATGGCAAGAAGCATTAAAAATAAAATCTATTGAGCCACTAAGTGAGCCAGAATTGGTAGATGGATTTGAATCTTTACTTGCAAAGTTTAGTCCTGAAAAATCACTTAAGTTTACTCTTCAAACTGATGTTGCCCCCGAATTAAAACTAAAGAAATCCAAAGGACTTAGTGTTGAAATCTCAAAAACTAAGTTTGATCCTAAGTCAGTAGATGAAGCGCTAGAAAAATCTAGAAGTCAGTTTGCAAATATTATTCCAGTAACCAATAGAGCAGCGAAATTAGGGGACATTGCTGTAGTTAGTTTCAAAGGGAAATATAAAGATTCTGGAAAAGAAATTGATGGTGGGACAAGTGAATCAATGGATCTTGAATTAGAAAAGAACAAAATGATTCCCGGTTTCGTTGAGGGAATAGTAAAGATGAAAATTGGTGATACTAAAACACTAAACCTGAAATTTCCTGAAGATTATTCTCATGAGGATTCAAGAGGCAAAGAGGCAATCTTTGAAGTAAGTCTTAAGGATCTTAAGGAAAAAGAATTACCTGAACTTAATGACGATTTTGCAAAACAGTCTGGAAACAAAGAATCTTTAAAAGAGTTAAAGAAAGATATTGAAAAGCAACTTAAAGAAAATTTTGAAAAAACTCAAAAAGATATCAAAATTGAAGCTTTATTAGATGCCTTAACAAACGAATTGGTTGCTGAAATTCCAAAATCTATGATTGATATAGAAGTGAGAAATAATATTGAACAAACAGCGCAAAGATTTGCTCAACAAGGTCTTGATGTTAAATCTACTTTCACTCCGGAATTAGTAAAGTCATTATCAGAGTCCACAAGGCCTCAGGCTGAAAAAAATGTTCAAAGAAATTTAGCTCTAAAAGCATTAGCTGAAAAAGAAAACATAACAGTTGAAAAAGATGAAATTGATTTAAAAATGAAAGATTATGAAGATGCAATCTCTCAATCTTCAAAACAAATAGATATTAAAAAGTTAACAGAAGTAATAAGTAAAGATTTACTAAAAGAAAAATTAATAATTTGGCTTGAAGAAAATTCCGAAGTAAAAGAAAAAACTACAAAAGCTTCTCAAGCTTCCAAAACAACAAAAGCGAAAAAAACAACGACAAAAACAACAAAAGCCACAAAAACTGCGACAAAAACAACAAAAGCCACAAAAACTCAAAATAAAAAAGAAAAAAAATAATTTATGAAATTTCCTACTAATTAAACAAAAACCCCTTAAATTATCTATAAGTGGAAAACTATTTTGTGAACTCAGAAAAAAAACATTTAATCCAAAGCTCAATAAGTTCTTACGAAAGTATTCATAAAACTATTGGAGCGGTGCCTACTGTTATAGAACAATCTGGTAGAGGAGAAAGAGCTTTTGATATTTATTCACGACTATTGAGGGAGAGAATAATTTTTTTAGGTAGTGGAATTAACGATCAAGTATCAGACTCTCTTGTTGCACAATTATTATTTCTTGAAGCTGAAGATCCCGAAAAAGACATACAAATATATATCAATTCTCCTGGAGGCTCAGTAACTGCAGGAATGGCCATATACGATACTATGCAACAAATATCCCCAGATGTAGTGACAATATGTTTTGGAGTAGCTGCAAGTATGGGAGCATTTCTACTTTCTGGAGGTGCAAAGGGGAAAAGATTGGCTTTACCTAATTCTAGGATCATGATTCATCAGCCTCTTGGAGGTGCACAAGGTCAAGCAGTAGAGATTGAAATACAAGCAAAAGAAATACTTTTTCTTAAGAAAACATTAAATTCGCTCTTAGCAGAACATACCGGTCAACCTTTGGAAAAAATTAATGAAGATACAGAAAGAGATTACTTTTTATCTCCTTCAGAAGCAGTCGAATATGGATTAATTGATAAAGTTATCAAAAAGTGACAAGGGATACTGATTTTTTAAGAATATGATGACGAATCGATATTTATAAGCAATCCTAGTGAATAGGGAATATTTAACACCTTTCACATTAAAACTTATAATCGATGGCTAAATTCGACGCCCATCTTAAATGTTCATTTTGCGGGAAATCACAAGACCAAGTAAGAAAGCTTATAGCTGGTCCTGGGGTTTATATCTGTGATGAGTGCATAGACCTTTGTAATGAAATTCTCGATGAAGAACTACTTGATAATCAAGCGAACACAAACAACTCTCCGCAAGTAAAAAAGAAATTAACAAATGATAATCCAAAAAAATCTGTTCCTTTAGAATTAACCTCAATTCCTAAGCCATTAGAAATTAAAAGTTTTCTAGATAATCAAGTTGTTGGCCAAGAATCTGCAAAAAAAATATTATCAGTAGCCGTATATAACCACTACAAACGATTAGCATGGAAAGTTAAAGAAGAAAGTAAAAATAGCAATTCAACTGATTCACAAGCAACGAAATTACAAAAATCGAATATTTTACTCATCGGCCCTACTGGAAGTGGAAAAACGTTATTGGCGCAGACTTTAGCTGAGTTTCTAGATGTTCCTTTTGCAGTTGCTGATGCAACGACTTTGACAGAAGCTGGATATGTTGGGGAAGATGTTGAAAACATACTTTTAAGACTTCTACAAAAATCAGAAATGAATGTAGAACTAGCTCAAAAAGGAATTATCTATATAGATGAAATAGATAAAATTGCAAGAAAAAGTGAGAATCCTTCAATTACTAGAGATGTCTCTGGTGAAGGAGTACAACAAGCATTATTAAAAATGCTTGAAGGAACAATTGCTAATGTGCCACCGCAAGGCGGCAGAAAACATCCTTATCATGACTGCATCCAAATTGATACGAGTCAAATATTATTTATTTGCGGGGGGGCTTTTATAGGTTTAGAGGATATCGTTCAAAAGCGTATGGGTAAACACTCTATAGGATTTACCACCAATTCAGATCAAAACAACGTTGATACAAAAAAACTAGTAGAACCAAGAGATTCCTTAAAAAATTTAGAGTTAGATGATTTAGTGAAATATGGGCTAATTCCAGAATTTATTGGAAGAATTCCCGTTTGTGCTGTATTAGATCGTCTGACTAAAGAAACTTTAGAATCTATTTTAACTCAACCGAGAGATGCATTAGTCAAGCAATTCAAAACGTTACTAAGTATGGATAATGTTGAATTGAAATTTGAGCCTGATTCTGTTGAAGCAATAGCTAATGAAGCATATAAAAGAAAAACAGGTGCAAGAGCATTAAGATCAATAATTGAGGAGCTTATGCTAGACGTAATGTACACTTTGCCTTCTGAAAAAAATGTAAAAGAATTCACAATTACAAAAAAAATGGTAGATAATTTATTCTCATCCAAAATTGTTAAACTACCTTCAGGATCAAAAAGAATCATTAAAGAGTCTGCATAAAAAGTAGAGTTTAATTTTTGCAATTTTAACCCTAATTGTTCTAATTAATGAAGAATAAATGCCTAATATACATAAGCCTTTTCATCAAAAATATAGACCAAGCAACCTAGATGAACTGGTAGGTCAAAATTTTATATCCATTACTCTAAAACAAGCACTATTAACAAAAAAGATTTCTCCAGCTTATCTTTTTAATGGTCCAAGAGGCACTGGCAAAACATCAAGTGCGCGAATATTTGCGAAATCTTTAAACTGCCAAGCATTCGAAGAACCAACAATACATCCTTGTGGTAAGTGTGACTTATGTAGACAAATCACAGATGGGAACGCTCTAGATATTATCGAAATTGATGCAGCATCGAATACTGGAGTAGAAAATATAAGAGAAATTATTGAAAGAGCTAGATTTGCACCTACTCAAGCGAGATGGAAGGTATACGTTATTGATGAATGTCATATGCTTTCAACAGCAGCTTCAAATGCTTTATTAAAAACTATTGAAGAACCACCCTCAAGAGTAGTATTTATTCTTGCGACAACAAATCCTGAGAGAGTATTAAATACAATACAAAGTAGATGTCAAAAGTTTGATTTTAGAAGAATAAGTCCTAGTGACATTTTTCAACATTTATCAGAAATCGCAGAAAAAGAATCGATTAAATATGAAGTTCAGGCGTTAAACATTATTGCAAAAAGATCTAATGGAGGTATGAGAGATGCACAAAGCCTCCTTGAACAACTTAATCTTCTTCCGGAAGGCATAACAATTAATAATATTAAAAATCTGTTGGGAGAAGTATCAGAAATTGAATTAACAAATCTGATCAAATCATTAATTGAGAATAATCCAGAATCATTAATTATCACCTGCAACAAATTATATGATGATGGAAACGAACCCTATCAAATCATTATTGGGTTATTAAACATAACAAGAGATTTACTACTTCACACTACAAATAATAAATATTCAGATCTTTATTATACTTCTGATGGATTTCAAGATGAATTGGATAAAATCTCAAAAACAATCAATAAATCAACAATAATTAATTGGCATAATCATCTTAGAAATATTGAATATCAACTCAAAACAAGTGATAATCCAAGGCTTTGGCTGGAAATACATTTAACTGGCCTTTTAGATAATCACAAGATAAATAGTATTGATAATAAGCAAGAAAAGATAAAAAGAAAGGTAATAATTAATGAAGAAAATAATTCTAATGAAATTCAAAAACCAAGTATCAAAGAGAATATCAGTAGAGAGCAATTGATTTCAAAAAAAGTAGAAAAAGTAGAAAAAGTAGAAAATTTTAATGGTCTTGAAAAAGAAAATATGGGAAATATTTCTAAAAATAGCCAAAATAATCTTGGTTCAAATAACTTAAAAGATAAATGGGAATTAATTCTTTCTAAATTAGAGTTGCCATCAACAAGAATGTTACTTTCACAACAAGCAGAACTTGAAAGTTTTGATTCGGAGAAAATCACAATTGCATTAGCTCCAAACTGGGAAAATATGATAAAAAGCAGAAAAGTTATAATTGAAAATACAGTTAAAAAGATCTTTGGAGATCAAATAATACTTAATTTTTCAACCAAACAATTAATTCAAAGTAACAAAACAAACACTCCAGAAGTCTCCCAAAATGAAGTAAAGAATTTGAAACTAACAAAAAAAAATGAACTAAAAACTAATTCTTCAACAAAAATATCTAACGAGGAAACTTATGATGATAGTTCAAAAAACTTAGCAAATTTTTTTAATGGAGAAATTATAGACCTTGATGAATAAATTAAACTCCAGTATGAAGAGTTTTTCGCCAAAGTATCTTTTTTGGGAAAATAGACATCTTTATTGTTACCCAGGGGATTACTAGAAACCAATGTGATAAATAAAAAACCGAAACAAATACCATCAAAAAATTTTTTTCTTGCAATACAGGTACTTCGCTTTTGCAGGAAGAACCGTACCAAAAAGCAATTCCAGATAACATAAAAGCTGTGAATGAAATAGGCCAGTAAATTGGTGAATCTAATAAAGCAATACTGAGAACTAAATCAAAAATAGAAATTATTGGTAGTGCATATTGCAAGATGAAGAAGTAAGTTAAATCAAATTTTTGCAAATAATCAATTTTATTAGTAACTAATTGGTCCCCATAATCAAAGAATCGTTGCAAACCCCCCTCTGCCCATCTTTGCCTTTGCGATAATAAAGCATTTAAATTCTCAACTGCTTCCTCCATGACAGGAGGATCCCATAAGATTCCAATTCTAGATTTTGATAATAATAACCTTAAACTTAAATCAAGATCATCTGTAACTGTGTCTTCATTAAAAGAACCACATGCCAATAATGTATCTTTCTTAATTAATTGACCATTTCCCCTTAATTCAGAAACTCCAGCAACTGACAATCTTCCATATTGAAAGATTGCGTCCATAGCCATCTCCATTGACTGACATGAAGTTAAAAAGTTCTTACTTACATTTGTTACTGATTTTCTTAATTGAACTGCAGACCAATCACCCTCTTTTACAAAACTAAATAACCTGATCAAAGAATCTTGTTTTAATTGAGCATCAGCATCCAAAACTAATAACCATTCACCATGAGTAAACTTCAAGGCATAATTTAAAGCTCCTGACTTTCCCCCTCCTGCGTTTGGAGAACGACTAACTACTTTTAGCTTTTCATATTGTCTAGATAATCGATCTAAAATTAAAGGCGTCTTATCAGAACTGCCATCATCGATTATGTAAATATTTAATTTATTTGTTGGATAATCTAAATTAAATAATCTTTCAACTAATCTTGCTATGACATTCTCTTCATCTCTCGCTGCGACTAAAATATCAAGCACGGGTAACTCTTTATTGCTAATTCTGCTGCTTTCAGTATTTGAAACGTTTTTCCTTTTGAAATTTCTAGAAATAACTATTAAACCGTACAAAACAATCACAAAAGAAAGAGTCAATATAAGGTAAAAGAAACTTTCGATATTGTAAACATGAGGAATAAGAGCTACTAAAAAACAAGCGCTAAGAAATATAAACGACTTCAATCTTCGATTTTTATAAAAACCCTTACTCATAAAAGTAAATTTTTAATTATTTAATTTTCCTTGAGACAATATCTCAATTTTTTTTAGTTTTACATCTCGATAGTAATGATTCAATATTTGTACATAAGAGAATCCTAATTTAGCCATTTCAATTGCTCCTGATTGAGATAAACCTACACCATGACCGAAGCCTCCTCCTCTCAAAAGCCATAAATCATCACTTAATTTATTAATAGTAAATAAATTACTAGGTATAAAATTTAATACCCGTCGAATATCATCTTTGACTAGAACAATAGATTTATTGACTTTGTTCGTCTGTATTTCCAATTTTGTCACTCTTCCACTAGAACCACGTTCAATAGATTTTAAATCCAAAACATTTTCATTAATATTGATAAGTTTGTGTTTAATTAACTTTTCTTTAATGTCAGGACTAGAAATTTTCTTATTCCATCGAAAAAGAGAATGATTACTCCCATAAAACTGTTTTTTATCAAAATCTAAAAAATTATTTAAATCAGATTCACTTGTAATTGGAAGTTTAAAAATTTTATTGAATGATTTAGAACGATCTATGATTGAGGTGAAATAAGAATAATCTTGAATTTGCCAAGATTCGCCTGCAGTAGCAGATACGCCACCATTAGAACCATGGTAAAACGCATTTATTGGTTGATTTCTATATGTGAGAATTAAATTTGAAGTTGCTTCTATAGCTTTTTGTACTTTTTTATTTTTAATTTGAGAAGGCTTATACACTTGGCATTGAGTGCTTATACATAAATGGTATTTATCCATATTAAATCTATCAGAATTAAAAATTCCCCAAGTTCTTGCAATAACTGCTTGTGCCTTAAGTGCTTCTAAAGGAGAATTCAGTCCAATTTCGTATGGCAAAACTCCTGCCAAATAATCATCAAACTCAATTTTTTGAACTAATGTCCAAGTTCCATATGAATCTTTTATTAAATAAAAATTTTTGCCAAAATTGACACCATTTATTTTTATTTCCTCTTCGGCATAAATATATATAGGTCCTTCGAGTTTCATAACACTATAATCACTTCTAAGAAAAGGAGTAATTTGAATATTTTTTATTTTTCTAGAAATCTTATTTTGTAATTCAAACTCTGGCAGATCATCTTCAAATGGAATCCATACTTCCCAATTTTCAGGGAAAGCAATAGTCGTCTCAAATCCTTTATCTTTTAAATTATCTGCTTGTTTTTTTGCTGATTCATAGCTAGCAAAAGGACCAAAAACAATTCTTTCAATTGTTTTTGGATTTTTTATGGGTATATCCACCCAGGTAATATTAATCTGTTTTGATTTATGTTTGATCCCATTTGATGAATGCAAGTTTAAAAAGCCTGCATCAGTTATAAAATTTATATTCCTTTTCCTAGAAAAACTATCATTTTCCCCGCCAAGATATTGCTTTAAACCTATTAAAAATTTTCCTTTTTTAATTTCTGTATTGAGATCAACATTTAGCGATTCTTCTGCGACTAGATTAGAAGTAAATTTAGTGTTAATTATTAAAATAGAAATAAATCCTAAAAATAAATTTAAAAAGGTAAATTTAAGTTTCATAAGTAGCAAATTTCCCTATCAATTAAAAACTTTAATTTGCACCAATGCATATAAAGGTTTAGATTATCCTAATTAAACATATTTGACTTAAATGTCTAAACTAAAAACTCGTAAATCAGCTGCCAAAAGATTTAAAGCTACTGCAACGGGTAAATTCATGAGAAGAAGAGCTTACCATAATCATTTACTTGATCATAAAAGCTCAAAGTTAAAAAGACATCTTTCAACAAAAGCCGTAGTTGATGAAAGAGATGCCGATAATGTAAAATTGATGATTCCATACGCATAAATCGTTCACCCATTTTCCTTAGTAATTCATGGCACGTGTAAAAAGAGGCAATATAGCCAGAAAAAGAAGAAACAAAATCTTAAATCTTGCAAAAGGTTTTAGAGGTGGAAACAAAAATCTTTTCAGAACAGCAAATCAAAGAGTAATGAAAGCTCTTTGTAATGCTTACAGAGATAGAAGAAGAAGAAAAAGAGATTTTAGAAGACTGTGGATTTCTAGAATTAATGCTTCAGCCAGAATAAATGGTACGAACTATAGCAAGTTAATAAATGGCATGAAAAATTCTGAAATTATCATTAATAGAAAAATGCTTGCTCAATTAGCCTTAAATGACCCAAAATGTTTTGAAAAAATAGTTTCTTCAGTTAGCAATTAAAAAAAAGAATATAATCTTAAAAAATAATTCTAAATAATGGAAATATCTTCCTTTCAATCCTATATAATAATTCTTTTTGTAGTACTAATAATAATTTCTATTTTTGTTTTAAGACAATTTTTAAGAACAAGAAGTGAAGAATTGAATTTAGTAAAATTTGAACAAAAAGGTTTAGATTCCATAACTCAAGCCACAGAATTATATGAATTTGGCTCTATTCAGATAAAAAAAAGATTATATTCTGAAGCAACTAAGACTTTTTTAAAAGCTATTGATAATTATGAAAATGAACCTGATGAGGCCAAAGCCATTATAAATAATGCTTTAGGATTTTCTTATGCTGCCCAAAATGAGTTTAAAAAAGCAATTAAACACTATAACTCAGCAATAAAATCACTCCCCGAATATCCAATAGCCTTAAATAATCTTGCATCAGCACAACAGCGTTTATTGGAATATGACTTGGCATATGCCACTTATCAGAAGGTTTTAGTTATAGATCCAAAAAACAAAACCGCAATTAAAAAAAGTAAGGAATTAGAAAAAAGAAATAACTACAAACCTTATCAAGGGATAAAAGATAAAGGATTTTAAATATGGACAATTATTCATCTTTACGAATTGGAGGAAAACAATTTTCCAGTAGATTAATGGTAGGTACTGGCAAATACAAATCTACACAAGATATGGTAGAAAGTTTGTCAAATTCAGACACAGAAATTATAACTGTCGCTGTTAGAAGAATTAAAAATGATCAGACCGGAGACAATTTACTCGAAAAGATTAACTGGAAAAAATACTGGATGCTTCCTAATACAGCTGGTTGTGTGAATGCCGATGAAGCCGTCAGAATAGCAATGTTGGGAAGAGAGCTTGCAAAATTATCTGGTCAAGAAGAAAATAATTTTGTCAAGTTGGAAGTGATTCCTGACAAAAAATATTTGTTGCCAGACCCAATAGAAACGGTAAAGGCAGCTGAAGTTTTAATAAAAAAAGGTTTTGCTGTACTTCCCTATATAAATGCAGATCCTATTCTTGCAAAAAGACTAGAAGAATTAGGTTGTTCAACTGTAATGCCATTAGGCTCGCCTATTGGCTCCGGACAAGGTTTATTAAATTTATCAAACATAGCGATAATTATTGAGAATGCCAAAGTACCTGTGATAATTGACGCAGGGATTGGAGTGCCAAGTGAAGCATCTCAAGCTATGGAACTTGGAGCCGATGGTGTTTTAATCAATAGTGCAATAGCACAAGCTAAAAATCCCCCTCTAATGGCTCAAGCAATCAATTATGGCGTAAAAGCAGGCAGGCAAGCTTTTCTTGCAGGAAGAATTAAAAAACAAGACTTTGCAATAGCAAGTTCACCAGAGAAAAACATATCTATCTAATTTTCTAAATTTAAACAAAGTTTACACGAGACTAAAAATTTATTTTTTGATTCTATTTTCCTAATTAAGAAAGAAGATTTGAAACTTTTTACAATGTTTTTTCGCAAATGGGAAGCACACTGTAGTAATTTAATAAATATATTATGAATCTATTAATTCTGGAGTTCTGAGTGAAAGTTATTGTTCTTGGTGGAGATGGTTTTTGCGGTTGGCCTTGTGCGGTGAATTTAGCAGAGCAAAATCATGATGTAATAATTGTCGACAATTTAAGTCGTAGAAAAATAGATATTGATCTAGAAGTAGAATCTTTAACTCCGATCTCTTCGATAACAGAAAGACTTTCTGCATGGGAAGAGATTGGTGGTAAACCTATGAGATTTCTTAATATGGATATCTCTAAACAATATCAAAAATTACTGAATTTGCTTATTGAAGAGAAACCAGATTCAGTTATCCATTTCGCAGAACAAAGAGCAGCGCCTTACTCGATGAAATCGAGTTTTACGAAAAGATATACAGTTGATAATAATGTTAATGGCACGCACAACCTTCTAGCTGCAATCGTAGAATCTAATTTAGATATTCATGTTGTTCATTTAGGAACAATGGGAGTCTACGGATATGGATCCCATAGAGGTGCAACAATTCCAGAAGGTTATTTAAAGGTTGAAGTTCCACAACCAGATGGAAGCCGCTTTGAAGAAGAAATATTACACCCTGCAAGTCCAGGTAGTGTTTACCATATGACAAAAACTTTAGATCAATTATTATTTCTTTACTACAACAAAAATGATCTTGTAAGAATAACTGATCTGCATCAAGGTATTGTTTGGGGAACAAATACAGAAGCAACTTTGAAAGATCCTAGATTGACAAACAGATTTGATTATGACGGAGATTATGGAACTGTTCTAAACAGATTTCTCATGCAAGCTGCTATTGGATATCCTTTAAGTGTTCATGGAACAGGAGGGCAAACAAGAGCATTTATACATATAAAAGATTCGGTAAAATGTGTGCAACTTGCTCTTGAGAATCCTCCAAAATCTGGAGAGAGAGTCAAAATCTTTAATCAAATGACTGAAAGTCATCAAGTTGGGGAGCTAGCTAAAAAAATTGCATCTCTCACAGGGGCTGATATCAATTATTTACCAAATCCAAGGAACGAAGCCGTTGAAAATGATTTGATTGTTGATAATAAATGCTTTATAGAATTAGGTTTAAATCCAACCACTCTTGATAATGGCTTATTAGAAGAAGTTGTTGAAGTTGCTAAAAAATACTCCAAGAGATGTGATTTAAAACGCATACCTTGTGTTTCATCCTGGACTAAAAAACAAGCTGAGGCTATAAAGACTAATTAAAATTCCTGAAATAATTACCCGAAGAAAGTGAAAATTGCACTGTTTACTGAAACTTTTTTACCTAAAGTTGACGGCATAGTCACAAGACTGACTAAAACGATTGAATTTTTAATAAAAAATGGTGATGAAGTTATTATTTTTTGTCCAGAGGGGTGTCCAGAATCATATATGGGAGCAACTGTAGTTGGAGTTGCTGCAATGCCCTTACCACTATACCCAGAGTTGAAGCTTGGTTTACCAGGTCCTGCAGTTTCAGATAAGTTAGAAAAATTCAACCCAGATTTGATTCATGTTGTTAATCCAGCTGTACTTGGCTTAGGTGGCATATGGTTGGCGAAAACTAATAATATTCCTTTAATTGCTAGCTATCATACTCATCTTCCAAAATATCTGGAATATTACGGTATGGGTATGTTAGAGCCACTTTTGTGGGAATTACTTAAAGCAGCTCATAATCAAGCCTTATTAAATTTATGTACTTCCACCGCTATGGTCAATGAGTTAAAAGATAAAGGTATTCAAAGGACTGCTCTATGGCAAAGAGGAGTAGATACTTACAGTTTCCGACCAGATTTGAGAAGTGAGGCAATGAGAGGAAAATTATTTGGGAAATATCAAGATGCTAATTTCCTATTGATTTATGTAGGAAGATTATCCGCAGAAAAACAAATTGAGAGAATAAAACCAGTCTTAGAAAGTATTCCTAATGCATGCCTAGCACTTGTAGGTGACGGACCATATAGAAACCAGCTTGAAAAAATATTCGAGAATACCAAGACTAATTTCATAGGATATTTATCTGGAGATGAACTTGCTAGCGCCTATGCCTCTGGTGATATATTTTTATTTCCCTCTAGTACAGAAACACTTGGATTGGTTTTACTAGAAGCAATGGCAGCAGGATGTCCAGTTATAGGAGCAAATAAAGGAGGAATTCCAGACATAATTAGCGATGGTATTAATGGTTGTTTATATGATCCTGATGAAAAAGACAATGGTGAACAAAGTTTAATTGAAGCAACAAAAAAAATTCTAGAGAATGAAGATAAAAGAGAAGTTATGAGGAAAGAGGCACGAAACGAAGCAGAAAAATGGGATTGGAATCAAGCAACGTTACAACTGCAAAATTATTATTCAGATACTCTCAAAGAAATAGATTAAACATTATTTAAATTATGCTACGTGTGGAGGCGTAGGATTACTATACGAACTTAAAGGAAGTATTAGGGTAGCTATATTTTGATTCTTTTCAGGCCTTTTTTTCTTTGAGAATTTTTTACCAAAAGGTACTCTTATAACATTAGTTCCTTCAATGGAACAAATATTTGAGTTATCCCCTGAAAAATTATTAACAAAATTTGGCAAGTTTATACCTTTTATTGGCAAGTGTTTAACATTACCAGATTTAAAATCTTTAGTCATAGCTTCAAATACCCCAAAAAATTTGATGCTCGGTTATTTTAATCAAAAAATCTAAAAAAATTCTATAAGAAAATATTAAATTTTTATTCATATTGATAATAACTAAGTAAATACAAGGACGCTAGTCCTTTAAGCACATTTTTTTTCGTCTAAAGTCTCTTCTTGATTGACATTGCAAGAACAAATTAAATTGCGATCACCATATGCATTATTAATCCTAGAAACTGCAGACCAAAACTTGATAGCTGTTTGAGTGCCATAAGGAAAAGAAGCTTTTTCCTTCGAATAAGGATAATTCCAAGTATCAGCAATCAACTCTTTAAGAGTATGAGGAGCATTACTTATTACATTATTATTATTTAATTCAATATTATTTTCTATTTCACTGATTTCTTCCCCGATCAATAGCATAGCCTCACAAAATCTATCCAATTCTGCCAAACTCTCACTTTCAGTAGGCTCTATCATTATGGTCTCTGGAACAGGCCAACTAATTGTTGGGGCATGAAAACTATAATCTATTAATCGTTTAGCTAAATCATTTACACTCAAACCAGTTTTTGATTTTAAATCTCTAAAATCTAAAATACATTCATGTGCTACAAAATTATTTTTTCCTTTATAGAGAATCTTGAATTTATGCTTTAAAGTATGCGCAATATAATTAGCCGATAAAATTGCATGCGAAGTTGCTTTCCTTAAACCACAAAGACCAGCCATTTTTATGTACATCCAACTGATTGGAAGAATACTTGCACTCCCGTGCTTGGCAGAAGATACGTAATTTGAACTGTTGGATAAATTATTATCCTTTAAAGAATGAGTAGGAAGAAATGGGCTTAAAGTTTCTGATGCAGCAACTGGACCCACTCCTGGACCTCCTCCTCCATGTGGAATACAGAATGTCTTATGTAAATTCAAATGACAAATGTCAACTCCATAGTTCCCCGGTTTGCATAATCCAACCTGAGCATTAAGATTTGCTCCATCTAAATAAACAAATCCCCCAATAGAGTGAATTAAGTCACAAATCTTTCTGATTTGTAATTCAAAAACTCCATGAGTAGAAGGGTAAGTCAACATCAGAGCGCCAATTTGAGTATCAAATTTCGTCACCTTAATCGACAAATCTTGAAAATCAATATTTCCTTCTTCATCACATTCAACAGTTAAAACATCAAAACCTGCCATAACTGCACTAGCAGGATTTGTTCCATGAGCACTTTTAGGAATTAAACATTTTTTTCTTGAAAGTTCCCCTTTTGATACAAAATAAGAATTTATTGCCAATAAGCCTGCAAACTCTCCTTGAGAGCCTGCATTTGGTTGAAAAGAAACTGATTTTAAACCAACAATATCACTTATCCATTTTTCAAGGTCAGATATTATTTTTGAATAGCCCTTAGTTTGGTTTGGTGGAGAAAAAGGATGAATTGAAGATAAATTAGCCCAAGAGACTGGATTTAACTCCGCTGCAGAATTTAACTTCATGGTACAGCTTCCTAATGGCATCATTCCATCAACTAAAGAAAAATCTTTTTCAGCAAGACGGAATATATATCTCATTAATTCAGTTTCACTTTGGTAAGTTGTGAATATATCTTGCTGCATCCATTCAGTAGACCTCAAAGCTAGACTTTCAAGCTGAAATCCCTGATCAAATTTTATATTGTCTAAATCTTCTTTTTTTTCTATAACATTTGCTATGAAAGTTAAAATATCTTCGATTTCTTTTTCATTACTCATCTCATCTAAAGAGATCCCAAAGCCAGTTGAGTTTTCAATAGTTGATCCCAAAGGCAAAATTCTTAGGTTGTAACCATTGTTTAAAGCTTCATTATGAATTTTTTGGGAATGCTCAGAATAAACATCAACACTATCAAATCTAATCCCATCGGGAATATCAAAACCCAAATCAGCCAAACATGATTCTAAATTTATTCTCAACTGCACTAATCTCTTAGCAATTTGCGTTAAACCGGTAGGTCCATGATAAATAGCATAAAAAGAAGAAATTATGGCTAACAAAGATTGAGCAGTACAAATATTACTAGTAGCCTTCTCCCTTCTAATATGTTGCTCTCTTGTTTGTAATGCAAGTCTTAAAGATTTTTCTCCATTTTTAGAGAGAGTTTGACCAACAATTCTTCCAGGGATAAGCCTTTTATATTTTTCGCTACACGCAAAAAATGCAGCGTGGGGTCCACCAAAACCCAATGGAACTCCAAATCTTTGCATACTGCCCACTGCAACATCCACACCAAATTCAGAGATTGGTTTAATTAAAACTTGTGCCAGTGGATCAATACATCCCGTCACAATAATTTCTGATCTATGTGCTTGGGATATTAAAAATGTGGGATCAAATAATTCCCCATTTTTACCGGGTAATTGCAACAAAATTCCAAAAACATCATCATGATTAGGAAGATTGCTTTGATTAAAGCGTTTTAAGGATATTCCCAAAGGTTTTGCTCTGGTTTGTAGAACATTGAAAGTATGGTCAAAAACATTTGATTCCACCAAATAAAGTTTTGAAGATTTATTTTTTCTTGCCGCAAAACTCATGGCCATAGCTTCAGCAGCAGCAGTGCCCTCATCTAACAAAGATGCATTGGCGATAGGGAATCCTGTCAGTTCACAAACAATAGTCTGAAAATTAAAAAGAGCTTCTAATCTTCCTTGTGCAATTTCTGCTTGGTATGGAGTATAAGACGTGTACCACCTAGGATTTTCAAGCACATGCTTTTGAATTACTTTAGGCATGTGATTGTCATAATAACCAAGCCCTATTAAGGATCTCATTTTGGTGTTTTTATTCGCAATCTCTTCTAATTCATTTAAAGCCTCAATTTCTGAGCAACCTTGGGGCAATATTTCTGAAGATTTATCGTTAAGCTGAATATCTTCAGGAATAACTTGATTTATAAATTGATCAATATTATTAAAACCAATCTTAGAGAGCATTTTCTGCTCATCAACATCACTCAAACCAAGGTGTCTATTAATAAATAAATCTGAATTAACGGTGGATTTCATATCCAATTTTTCTATAACTTAGCCTATTAATAAAGATTTTGCTTTAATTTGGCATAACCTTTGATTTATATTCCTCAGAAGTCATCAAATCAGCAATTGATACTTTTGATTCTGGTTTCAAAATGACTAACCAACCTTCTCCAATCGGATCATTCTGTAAAAGCTCAGGGTTATCAATAACACTTTCATTTACAGATACTATTTCCCCTGAAAAAGGCAGATAGACTTCCTCAACGGCCTTAACAGATTCTATTGTTCCAAAAGTCTCACCTTTCTCTAAAGTAGCCCCTTGATCAGCTAACTCAACAAAAACAATATCTCCTAATTGATCTATAGCAAATTCACTAACTCCAATTTTTAACAATCCTTCTTCTTCTAAGACATATTCATGGGTATCAGCATAGTTGAGGTTGTCTGGAAACTGGTAAGACATGATTAAGTTGATAAAGAAAGTAGAGAATCCTTTGAAATTAATTTTTCCTCTAATAATTCAGATAATAATTGAATTAATGCAATTTTGATATGAGCTATGTGAGAACCACCTTGAACAAAAATATTGTAAGGATCTCTTAGAGGAGCATCAGCGGAAAATTCACTTGTACTACCTTCAATAAATGTACCTCCTGCCATTAATAATTTTGAATCATATCCTTCCATTGGTGATGGAACAACATTTAAAAAAGAATCTACTGGTGAAGAATTTTGAAAAGATTGACAAACTTTTTGTACCAAATCAGGATTATTCAATCTCACTGCTTGAATAAGATCAGATCTATAATTTGCTGGCTCTGGCAAAACCTTAAATCCCAAATTTTTAAAAACTGAGGCAACCATATCAGCACCTTTTAGTGATTCATGAACAATTTGTGGTGCTAAAAACAAACCCTGCAAAATTAATCTTCCTAGGCCAAAATTTATTCCTGCTGATGAACCAATACCTGGTGAAGTCAACCTAGAACAGGCCATCTCAACCAACTCTGCATCTCCTGCAATGTACCCACCAGTAGGAACGATTGTCCCTCCCAAATTTTTAATCAATGATCCAGCAATGATATTTGCCCCTTTAGAAATAGGTTCACTATCTTCAACAAGCTCTCCATAACAGTTATCAACAAAACATATGCAGTTAGGATCAAGAGAATGAATCAGACTACAAATTTTCTCTATCTGATGATTAGTAAGAGATTTTCTCCAACTATATCCACAACTTTTTTGTATGAATACTAATTTGCATGAATTTTCTTTAAAAGAATGAACAATTTTTTCTTCAAAAGAATCAAAATTCTCGCAGATATTTATTTGCTTATATTCAATCTCAAAATCTTTAAGTGAGCCTTTACCTCCTCCCCTTATTCCTATCACTTCTTCTAATGTGTCATACGGTTGTCCTGTAAGAGATAACATCACATCTCCAGGTCTAAGAATTCCAAATAAGACGGAACTTATTGCATGCGTTCCACTTACAAATTGCATTCTCACAGCTGCCTTTTCAGCAAGAAAAAATCTTGCAAAAACCGCATCAATTTTTTCTCTAGATATATCATCATGACCACTACCAGAGGATTGATTGAAATGACTAGTAGAAACTTTTTCTTCCTTAAAAATTGTCAAAATATTATCTAATTTCTGGAAAACCTGATTGGATCTTTCTTGAAAAACTTTACTTAAACCCTCTTCTACAGAAAGAACAGCATTTTCAGCCAATTTTAAGTTATTGTTTAGTGTCATTAATTATGAAAACTCATGTGATTTTTCAGAAGCTAAATTTCTTAATTCTGCGAGGAAAGCATTAGGTCCTCTGCCCTGAAAATAGGAGAGTTTTTTTGAAGCCTCATATAAATCAAGTAGTTCTCCATCTAATTCTTCAGCCGTATAGTCTCTAATTCCTGCTATTACCTCGGCAAAACGTTCTCTACGGTTAGATTTATTTACAGCATAAGCTTCCATTACCTTAATTTTACATGATCTCCAAGCCTTATCCTGACAAAAATGCACTGAAAGGGCATCACTTAAAGCAGAGGCTTCTTCATCTTCTATATACCAGTCAAAAGATGAAGGGAGAGATTTTAATCCTGAAAATATCTCAAATAATTCCCCGGCCGACAATGGATTACCAGAATCATTTTTTAAGGGTAATGCAGACTCTTGCAAAGATTTCCATAAATCTGGGTAATCACTTTGTAAACGATCCCTGATTTTTTCTATACCTTGATCAAGAATCGTATTAACTTGAGCTAAAGCAAGAAAAACCTCAGGTCCTGGCGAAGATAACTTTCCATTCCTAAGATTAGAAATTTGCGAATTATGAACTTTACCTAAATCAAGAATTTCAGAAAGTAATGGCAAAACCCTATGTGACCAACCATTCCTCTCATGCCAGAGGTGTATCAAATGAGCCATAGCCCTTCGACCTCTAGATAATTTATCGCGATATCCGAGACTCACAGATAATTAAACTTATCAATAGTATAGTATGATAATATTACATATCGGTAATTTTGAAAATAGTATTTCAATATCATGAATTCAGTAATTTTCCAAGAAACAGCAAAATTAAAAAAACCTGTTCCAGCTGAAAAAGTTATAGAACTCTCAGAAAAATTAGTAGAACCTTCCCGCCATTCAAAAAAATATCCTCCAAGACTTCATAAAACTTGGGGAACAATAGTTTTCATGGTTGCAATTCATATTCTTTCCCTTATAGCTTTACAACCAAAGTTTTGGAGTCTACCTGCAGTCACATCATTATTATTTTTTTACTGGGTAACTGCTTGTTTAGGAGTCACTCTTGGATATCACAGATTGTTATCACACAGATCGTTCATTGTTCCAAGATGGTTAGAAAGATTTTTTGCTACCTGCGGAGCTATAAGTTGCCAGCATGGACCTATTGATTGGGTGGGTTTACATAGGCATCACCACTCCTTTTCAGATACAGAAGTAGATCATCACAATAGTAAAAAAGGTTTTTGGTGGAGTCATATGGGTTGGATGTTTAAAGACGTTGAAGCACTGAAAGCTGTACCAAAACTAAGTGCAGATTTAATTAAAGATCCATACTATAGATTCCTAAATAAATATTTTTTATTTTTGCAAATTCCTATTGGACTTTCTTTGTTCGCAATAGGTCAAAAATTAGGAGTTGGTGGTTGGGCTTTGGTGCTATGGGGAATTCCATTGAGACTTGTAGTCGTTTATCACATAACCTGGCTAGTAAATTCAGCCACTCATTGTTGGGGTAAGGCACCATTTGAAAGTGGTGACTCATCCAAAAATAATGCGTGGGTTGCTGCATTAACATTTGGAGAAGGTTGGCATAATAATCATCATGCATTCCCCAATTCTGCAAAACAAGGATTATTTAGAGGTCAAATCGATATAACTTGGGAACATATTAAGATTCTTGCGAAATTTGGTCTTGCAAAAAAAGTAAAGTTACCCTCTAGGTCTTATTATTAACTATATTGTTCAATATTTTCATGGCTAAAAGAGTAAAAGTCGCATTAACTGAATCAATCGCATCACTGGGTAAAGAAGGAGATCTAGTTGAAGTAGCACCTGGATATGCAAGAAATTTTCTATTACCTTATGGCAAGGCAATGAATGTAACACCAGCAGTCCTTAAACAAATTGAAAGGAAAAAAGAAAAAGAAAAAATTGCTGCTGATAAATTAAAGCAAGAAGCTTTAGATTTCCAAACTGCATTATCTACAATAGGTAGGTTCACTATCAAAAAACAGGTTGGAGAAGATGGTGTCCTTTTTGGAACGGTTACTAATGGGGATGTTGCCGAAGCAATAGAAGCAGCAACTAAAAAAGAAATTGATAGAAGAAACATCACAGTTCCTGATATTCATAATTTAGGTTCCTTTACTGCAAAAATAAAATTACATCCAGATGTAAATGCAGAAGTAAATATTGAAGTAACAAGTTAATCAATTTGTTGCATTATTTTGAAAAGTAGTCAGAGTATATATCTAAGCAATTAAAGATATGGTTTCCGTACCTTTTCCAAATAATGGGCAAAATAAAAATTTTAAAAAGGATTTTAATAGTGAAAATTCTGGATTAGTGCCTCCTCAAAACGTTCAAGCAGAGGAAGCTGTTCTTGGTGGCATACTTCTTGATCCAGACGCGATCGGAAGAATTGCAGACTTAATTAAACCTGAAGCTTTTTATATAAATGCCCATCAAGAGATTTATAGAACAGCATTAATGCTGCATAGCCAGGGTAAACCAACTGATTTAACATCAATGAGTGCTTGGTTAGCAGATAATGGATCACTAGAAAAAATTGGAGGGAACAGCAAACTGGTAGAACTAGTTGAAAATGTTTCATCTACAGCTTCCATAGAACAAGTTGCTAATTTAATTAACGACAAATTCATGAGAAGGCAGCTTATCAGATCTGGAAATGAGGTGGTTCAACTAGGTTTTGATCAGACTCAAGATACTAATGAAGTTTTAGATAAAGCGGAGCAAAAAATATTTGAAATCAGTCAAGAAAAACCTTCAAAAGGTCTTACTCAAGCAGCTGAAATCCTCACAAGCACTTTCAATGAAATAGAGTCGAGATCATTAGGTACTTCAGTAGCTGGAATTCCTGTAAATTTTTACGACCTTGATGCGATGACTCAAGGTTTTCAAAGAAGTGATTTGATAATTGTTGCTGGCAGACCTTCAATGGGAAAAACTTCAATAGTTCTTAATCTGGCTAAAAATGTTGCACAATCTCAAGATTTACCTGTTTGCGTATTTAGCCTTGAAATGAGTAAAGAACAATTGACATATAGACTACTCTCTATGGAAGTTGGAATCGAGAGTGGCAGGCTAAGAACAGGAAGATTACAGCAAGATGAATGGCCTTTACTTGGAGAGGGTATCAATTCATTAGGTCAATTACCAATATTTATAGATGACAAACCTAACTTAAGTGTTTTAGAGATGAGATCTCTATGCAGACGATTAATAGCTGAACAAAAAAAAGAATTAGGATTAATTGTGATTGATTACCTCCAGTTGATGGAAGGATCAACCCCTGATAATAGAGTGCAGGAACTTTCACGAATCACAAGAGGTCTTAAAAGCATGGCCAGAGAATTAAAAGTGCCAGTAGTAGCTTTATCTCAGCTAAGTAGAGGAGTAGAGTCTAGAACAAATAAAAGACCAATGTTAAGCGATCTAAGAGAATCAGGATCTATTGAACAAGATGCAGATTTAGTATTAATGATTTATAGAGATGAATACTATAATCCAGATACTGAAGATAGAGGAATTACAGAGATCATTGTCACTAAACATAGAAATGGACCCGTAGGAACTGTTAAATTATTATTTGAACCTCAATTTACGAGATTTAGAAATTTAGCTAATTAAATCGATCCGAATAATGCAAGATCATCACTCAACAAATGAATCTTTTGACATTGTCGTCATTGGAGGAGGACATGCGGGATGTGAAGCAGCTATAACATCAGCAAAATTAGGATTTTCTACAGCCTTATTCACAATCAATTTAGATAGGATTGCCTGGCAACCTTGTAACCCTGCAGTTGGCGGGCCAGCAAAAAGTCAGTTAGTGCATGAAGTTGATGCATTAGGAGGAATCATTGGAAAATTAGCTGATAAAACAGCTATACAAAAAAGAATATTAAATGCAAGTAAAGGACCAGCTGTATGGGCATTAAGAGCTCAAACAGATAAAAGAGAATACTCAAAAAAGATGATCGAAATCCTTCAAAATACAGATAATTTATCTTTAAAAGAAGCAATGATTACTGAACTGGATATTGCAAAGACTGAAGAAATTGGATTGAACTCAAAAAAAATCGTAAAAAAAAGAATAAAGGGTGTCAGGACTTTCTTTGGTAGTTATTATTCAGCAAGATCAGTTATCATCACAGCTGGTACGTTCTTAGAAGGAAGAATATGGATAGGAAATAAATCAATGTCAGCTGGTAGATCGGGCGAACAAGCAGCAAAAGGTCTTACTAAAAATTTGCACGAAATTGGTATCAAAACAGAACGTTTAAAAACAGGAACTCCAGCAAGAGTTGATAAAAGAAGTATAATTTTTGATGAATTAGATGCTCAACCAAGTACTGCAGCAGATAAATATTTTTCGTTTGACCCAAATATAAAAAATAATATGCCCCAAGTTAGTTGTCACATAACAAGAACAACTACCAAAACACATCAACTAATTCGAGACAATTTACATTTAACTCCCATTTACGGCGGTTTTATTGATAGTAAGGGGCCAAGATATTGTCCATCAATTGAAGATAAAATCGTTAAATTTGCTGATAAAGAATCACATCAAATTTTCTTAGAACCAGAAGGAATTAATACCCCTGAAATATATGTACAAGGATTTTCTACAGGTTTACCCGAAAATATTCAATTAGAACTTTTAAGAACCTTACCTGGATTAAGTGAATGTAAAATGTTGCGACCAGCATATGCTGTCGAGTACGACTATATACCTGCAACACAGCTCCAAACATCACTAGAAACGAAAGAAATTGAATATTTATTTAGCGCTGGACAAATTAATGGAACTACTGGTTATGAAGAAGCAGCAGCACAAGGATTAGTTGCAGGAGTCAATGCGACAAGAAAACTAAACGAAAAAGACCCAATAATCTTCACTAGAGAAAGCAGTTATATAGGAACAATGATCAATGATTTAATTACCAAAGATCTCAAAGAACCATACAGAGTTCTCACTAGTAGGAGTGAATATAGGTTAACTCTTAGAGGAGATAATGCAGATAGAAGATTAACCCCATTAGGTTATCAAATAGGGCTAATTGATGAGAAAAGATGGTGGGCCTATCAAGAAAAAATGAACCTCCTCGAGGAAGAAAAATTAAGATTAAATAACACCCGTTTAAAAAATACCGATGAAATATCAAAAAACATAGAATTAGACACGGGATCAAAGATCAAAGGCTCAACAACTTTGAAAGAACTCTTAAAAAGACCAAACTTTCATTATTCAGATCTAATTAAATATAATTTGACTGAAAAAAATCTAGGTTCTTCAATACAGGAAGGTGTTGAAATAGATATTAAATACGAGGGTTACCTTAAAAGACAAAAAAACAACATTGAACAAATAAATCGTCAAAGCTGTAAATCTCTACCTCAAGAAATAAATTATGAAAAGATAGATACATTATCTTTAGAAGCTAGAGAAAATTTGAATAAGATAAAACCAAAAAATTTTGGTGATGCTTCAAAAATTCCTGGAGTAAGCAAAGCTGATTTAACTGCATTACTTGTTTGGCTAAAAATAAGAGAAATAAAGAAAGAAAAGGCAAATATTTTTGTCAAAAAAAGTTATCATCTTAAAAGTAATCCGTCAGAGCACTGAATAATAAACTTTTTAACTCACCAAAAATTTTATGGGAAGAAAAAGCCTCTACTTTTTTAGTGAAAAATTCATTACCAAAAATATCAGGTCCATGGAAATTAATGCTGCTTGGAGATGGAAGTCCGACTAGACATCTACAACTTTTAACTAATCAAGAGACGAAAATTAAATTAATTTCAATGCAACTAGATCCTCTATTCATTGAAGAAGGTCCTAAAGAATTAAATCAGTTAAATGGCCCTTTAATTAGAAGACAAGTATGGATTAAAAACAATAATAAAAACCTAGCATGGGCAGAAAGTTGGTGGAATACAGAACAAGTGAATGAAAATTTAAAAGCCAAAGAAGAACCAATTTGGAAGAATTTAACACAAGACAGATCAGAATTGTTTAGAGAAGTTGATCGAATTTCACTTGTTAATTCAAATTGGTTAGAAGATGAATTTTGTTTTAAAGGCCCATTCTGGTCAAGGAATTATAGATTTTTTCGAGATAAAAAGCCCCTAACAATTATTAGAGAAGTGTTCAATCCACATTTAGAAAGTTTATTAGGTTATTCAGGAATTAAAGAATTTACGCAACTATACTCTTCTTCTTCTTGATCTGGGAAGATTTCTTGATTTTAATTGACCTTTTTGGTTTGATTCATCTCTTGATTTGGTATTCTCTTTTTCTGAAGCTCTTTGCCATCTTTCAACTTTGAAATCCATTTCATCTGGCCAATCTTCATCTTTACTCTCTTTCACATAAGGTAATTTTTTTTGCTCAGTTGTCTGTAAGTTTTTTGGTTGCCTTAAAGATATTGCTTCTAAAGGTCTTTTTGAGTACGGTTTAGCAGATTCATAAGAATTTGATTCTCTAGTAAATGTCTTAATATCGCTGTTATCATCGTAAAAATTATCATCATACCAATCATCATTATCTTCATCAAAAAATAAATCTACTTTTTCAGATACCCATCTTCCTACTTTTTTAACACTCTTACTTGTTATTCCTTGAAAATCTGAGTTCCTTCTTTTACCTGGCCTAGCACCAGATACTCCATCGACAAATTGTCTTCCAGTTTCAAAAATTTTATCAACTTGTTTATCAACAATATTTCTATCAAAACTATTTCTAAGATTTCTAATTCTCCTTGAATCCATAAATTATTATGCTTTTTAAAATATAAATTACATTAAAAAAATAAATAATTCCAAATATAGAAACAAAAACACATCTTATATTTTTAATCAAACAAAATTAAACAGTTTTTATTCCATGATCCATTAAAGAAATTTAAACAACATTTTTTACAGGCAATATTCTTTATTCTTTTCCTATAGAAAAATTTCTCACCACAATTTTGACAAGTTCCTATATATTTTAATTCTCTCCTTTCAATAGGAAATGAGTGTCTTACAGAAATTTGAAAATTCTTCTCTTTCTCATTAATCTCATTCATCTTTGCTAAGAAATTTGGGCCATGTATCTCATTTTTTTTTAATATCCTATCTACCCATGCATGAATCATTTCATGACATAAAGTACTGTTTATTTCACTAGTCGACAATTTACTCAAAATAGGTTTCGATAAGATAATTTCAGAATCTACAACACCATTCATTCGTTTTCTTTTATAAAAACCAGCAGTAGTTTTTAATCTATTGTCACTCCATCTAACTTTTACTAAAGGTTGATTATTAACCGCTAAAGAATTTTCAAAATATTGGCTATTAAATCTATGAAATAAAGGTAAAAGAGGAATTACAGGCATTATGGATTAAAATTAATATTATTTTGACAAAAAAAGCCATCAAAAACGATTTCTTTTCTTAAAGTAATAAAAAACTCAAATCAACATGGATGCAACACTAGTAAAAGATATCGGAATTAAAGCTTTATTAGTTGGCGGAGCAGTACTAGTTTCTTTTTGGACTTTTAATGCAGTCAAATTAGTTATAAGCGCCAGGGGAATTAATCCATTAGTAAGAAAGTTTTTTGATCAAATAGCTGCTGGCAGAATTGATGCAGCTTATGGTTTAACTACAAAAACCTATAAAACCCATGTTAAGCGCCAAGACTTTCTTAAATTTTTAGCTAGTTTAAACCTCAATAAATACAGAAATTTAAAATCAGGAAGACCTAGAGTTCAAGAAGATCAAATCATAATAACTTTGAATTTAAAATCAGAAGACAAACAAGATGAGCTCCCATTAGATTTTACTTTCGCAAAAACTAACAATGATTGGAAAATAGACAGAATAGCTAAAGTGAATTAATAATTTCCTGTGAGGCAAAAAGAATTGTTTAAAGAAGAAATAATACATCAATTAGAATTACACCCAAGTAGATTAGATAAAGAAAAAATCATCTCAGAAGCAATGGAAAATGGTCTAGATGATTTTTTTGAAGGCATTCGTATGGCACTTGATCCATTGGTAACTTTTGGTGTAAAAATTGTTCCTGAGAAAGAGAATGAAAAAAGTCAAAGTTTTTTATGGAAAGATTTTAGAAAATTAGCAAATAAGCTTATTCAAAGAGAACTTACTGGTCACGCTGCGCGCGATGCAATTCTTGCGGCCATGGAATCTGCAACAAAAGAAGAGTGGAATGGATTTTATAGACGAGTTTTAATTAAAGATCTTAGATGTGGCGTATCTGAAAAAACAATCAACAAGATAGCAAAGAAATTTCCCGAATATTCTATTCCTATTTTTTCTTGTCCTTTAGCTCATGACAGTGCAAATCATGAAAAAAAAATGATAGGGAAAAAGCAAATTGAAATCAAATTAGATGGTGTGCGCGTCTTAACTATTATTAGACAAAATAAAGTAGAGATGTTTTCTCGTAATGGGAAACAATTCCATAATTTTGGTCATATTATCTCAGAAATAGAAAACGTCTTAAAAGAAGACCCAGCACCTTATGACTTAGTGCTAGATGGTGAAGTAATGAGCGCTAACTTTCAGGATTTAATGAAACAGGTACATAGAAAAGATGGCAAACAATCCAAAGACGCAGTTCTCCACCTATTTGACTTATGTCCCCTTGAAAACTTCCAAAAAGGAAGATGGAACACTAATCAAACAACAAGAAGTTTATTAGTAAAAGAATGGGTAGCAAAACATTCTATGCTTCTAAAACATATACAAACACTTGAATGGGAAAATGTAGATCTCGATACCATTGAGGGACAGAAAAGATTTGTAGAGCTTAATAAATCTGCAGTGGAAGGAGGATATGAAGGAGTAATGATTAAAGATCCTGATGCTATGTATGAATGTAAAAGAACACACAGTTGGTTAAAAGCAAAACCTTTCATTGAAGTCACTTTAAAAATTGTATCGGTTGAGGAAGGCACAGGTCGAAATAAAGGTCGACTCGGAGCAGTCCTCGTAGAAGGGGAAGATGATGGTTATGAATACAGTCTTAGTTGCGGCAGCGGATTTAGTGATATCCAACGTAAAGAATATTGGTCAAAACGTCATCAACTCATTGGTCAACTTGTAGAAATCAGAGCTGATGCTAAAACTAAATCCAAGGATGCGGTGGCTTTTAGTCTTAGGTTTCCTAGATTCAAGTGCTTTAGAGGATTTAAAGCTGGAGAAAAAGTTTAAATTTTAAAAAATAATATTCCACAAACTAGTCAATTAAAAATGTAGTTTTTAAGTCAAAAAACTTGAAATCTTAACTATAAAATATAAGAATAACTATCAGGACTTTTTGCGAGACTTATGACAAAGAAAACAGTTTTCAACTACATAAAAACACCTTGTGGACAGGCAAAGTATATCGAATTAGAAGCCAACAAAACTTTACTAGGTAAATTTAGACTTTTATGGTTTATCTTAATTGCATCTATTAGAGATTGGAATATTAAAGATTAAATTCTTAGGAGTTTTCAAAATATTCTCTGGAGTATTTAGCTAAGAAATATACAACTAAAAAAGTTGAAATAATTCCAATGATAGTCATATATAAATTATTTGGTGATTGCACATTTTTTAAATCCTGGAGACTTTTTGCCAAACCACCTATTGAGCAATAAAAAAAAGTTCCTGGAATTATTCCAAGAAGACCAAGAGCGAAATCTCTAAATTTAACATTATTCAAACCATAAAAATAATTAAGAATACTGAATGGAAATATTGGCGATAATCTCGCTAAAAAAATTAATTTAAGTCCACCTTTTTCTACTAGTTTTTCAATAATACTTAATTTTGGATAACGGCTAAAAAGGTTTTTTAGCTTTTTGGCAAAAAAACTTTTTGATACAAAAAATGAAACTGATGCTCCTATAGAAGCGGAAATGAAAACGATAAGTGATCCTAAATATGAGCCATATAAAAAACCGGATAATAAAGATAACCAAGAAGCTGGAAGTATTAATAAAACAATTAAAATATAAATGCAAACAAATGAAAAGACGCCAATTCCAGTATTAAAAAAATAAGACAAGTTGTAAATATTTTCTAGGAAGATATTCATTCTCAATTCAAAAGTTCGAGTTTTTTAGTAATTCTCTCCATTTGTACCGAACCCTCATTTAATTTAAATCTGCATTCATCAACAATATCTTTTGGAGCCTTATCAACGAAATTTTTATTAGATAATCTCTTATTTAAATTTTCCAATTCAATAGTCACCTTTTTTAAATCCTTGGTTAACCTTTCCTTTAATGCATCTATATTTACAAAATCCTGAAAAGGTAAGTAAACCTCTAAATCACTAATTATCCCAGAAAAAGATTTAGCAAACTCTTTTTTATCAACAGCATTAGTTTTAAAAATAAATACTTCAGAAGATTTAGTTAAGGTTTGAATATCATCAACTAGAATTTTCAAAAAATCAATCAATTCATCATTATCTGAAATTAAGTAAACAGGAACTTTTTCTGATGGCTTTAGGCCTAATTCAGCTCTCAAATTTCTAATTAATCTAATAATTTCAAAAAGTTGCTGAAAGGAATTATCAAGCTTATTATCAACAAATTTATTTTCTTGCGTTGGCCATCTTTGAAGAGATAATAATGATTGATCTGGTTTTAGTTGGAGTGCGTGCCAGAGTTCTTCAGTAATGTGCGGCATAAAAGGATGAATCATCACCAAAATATCATTGAGCACTTTTATTAAAACTTTTTCAGATAATTGTCTATTTTTAATCTCTTTATTATTAAACCTTTGCTTAGCAAATTCTACATACCAGTCACAAAAATCATTCCATGTAAATTCATATAATAGTTTCGCAGATTCTCCCAATTTATACTCTTTCAACAAAGCAGCAACCTTTATATTTACCTGATTCAATTTCGATAAAATCCACTTATCACATAACTCTAAAGAATCTTCATCACTCTCATTAAGCGAATAATTATTGTTGGAAGTTTTATTAATTAATACAAATTTAGTTGCATTCCATAATTTATTCGCAAAATTTCTTGAAGCTTCAACAGTTGAAGATGTATCTTTTTTCCTATCAAAATCAAGCCGGATATCTTGTCCAGCGCCTGCAACTTCACGAATTAAAGCAAATCGCAAAGCATCAGAACCATATTTCTCAATTAAAAGTATTGGGTCAATACCATTACCTGAACTTTTACTCATTTTTTTATTATTTTCATCTCGGACTAGACCATGAATATACACATCCCTAAAAGGAATATTATTCGTGAAAGTATTCCCCATCATTGTCATTCTCGCAACCCAGAAGAAAATAATATCGAAACCAGTAACAAGAACACTATTTGGATACCATTTTTTAAAATCCGGATCATTTGTATTTGGCCAACCAAGGGTTGAGAAAGGCCATAAACCACTTGAAAACCAAGTATCCAAAACATCTTTATCACGAACCAATTTAATATTTAATCCAAATTTTTTATTAGCTTTGATTAAGGCATCCTCCTCATTGCTTGCAACGACATATGGAGTATTTTGTTCTATTGAGTCTTGAGATTCATCTAAAACGTACCATACTGGTATTTGATGCCCCCACCATAATTGCCTACTGATACACCAATCATTAATATTCTCTAACCAATCCTTATAAACTTTCTCCCAGCGTGGAGGAATAAACGATGGTTTTTTAGAATCAATTTCATTAAGACATCCTTGTGATATTTCATCCATTTTCAAAAACCATTGTGTTGACAATAAAGGTTCGATTGGCACCTTACCTCTATCAGAAAAAGGAACAGTATGTTTATAATCCTCTATCTTTGTCAAAAGGCCTAAGTTATCCAATTCTTTGATAATTTTCTTTCTAGCCTCATATCTATCTAAATGTTCAAATTTACCTGCATTACTATTTAAAGTTCCATCTTTATTCATTACATTAATCTGTTTTAAATTATGCCTTTTTCCTATGGCAAAATCATTGGGATCGTGGGCTGGAGTCACCTTGACACATCCTGTACCAAAATCTTTATCAACATGTGAATCAGCAATAATAGGTATTGCTCTATCAACGAAAGGGACTTTTACTTTGACACCAATAAATTCTTTATATCTATCATCATCAGGATTAACTGCCAAAGCAGTATCACCTAAAAGAGTTTCTGGTCTTGTTGTTGCTACCTCTAAGTACTTATCTAACTGTTCACCACTTTCAGAAATTAAAGGGTATTTAAAATGCCATAAATGACCCTTTACTTCTTGCATTTCAACTTCAAGATCACTTACGGCAGATTGAGATTCAGGACACCAATTAACTAAATATTCACCACTATAAATCAAATTCTTTTTGTAAAGAATATTAAAAGCCTCAACAACTGCCTCATTTAATTTTTGATCCAGAGTAAATCTTTCTCTAGTCCAGTCAACTGAATATCCTATCCTTTTTAATTGAGAAACTATTCTGCCACCACTTTGTTCTTTCCAGTTCCATGCTCTTTTAAGAAATTCATCTCTTCCAATATCATCGCTTGTTTTGCCTTCACTTTTTAATTGTTTTTCAAGAATAGTTTGAACAGCTATTGAAGCATGATCAGTTCCTGGTAAACACAAAACATTCTTCCCTAAAAGTCTTTGAAAACGCACTACAACATCTATCAAAGCTGTATTGAATGCATGTCCCATATGCAAAGATCCAGTTACATTTGGTGGCGGAATAACAATACAAAAAGGCTCACCATCATCCTCCGGGTTAGGACTAAACGCCTTTAAACTTTCCCATTTTTCTTGCCACTTTTTCTCTACTTCAAAAGGTGAATAATTCTCTAAAGATAATTGATCATTCATCTCTGTCATATGCAAATTTTATTTCAAGAACTTTTTTTTTATTTTATCTTGGTAGAAGCCAATTAATGAAAATAATATTAGTTTGCAAAAAAAGACACATTCATTCTACAAAAGTTTGAAGCCAGAACCGCAGGAACAACGTTTTGCATTTTTTGGTGTTGAAATAAGAAATCCACCACCGCTTAAATCACCGTAATAATCTAATTTTAAATCTTTCAGTAAATTACACTTTTTTACATCTGCATATAAAGTTACTCCTTCTGTTCTTGAGATAGGAGATCCATTACATGTACCTGGCCTTAATTTAATATGCATCCATCCTTCAGAACAATTTTTATCCTCAACCAAATCAATTGACATTTCTCCAGGAGAACCTCCAAAAGAAGATTGCCTAGATAGTTCTGAAGCAGCGCTTTGACTGATTGAAAGATTGACGATCTCAGTCATTAGAAAATTAATAAATGGGCGATCCAGGGTTCGAACCAGGGACATCCTGCTTGTAAGGCAGGCGCTCTACCGCTGAGCTAATCGCCCTCATAATAAACTATTCTAATGGATGAAGTTGAAATATTTATACTAAGTATTTAAATATTTCATGATTGAGGCAAAATTAACTTAATAAAATATATACTATGTGCTCAAACGATAGATATAACTTGAAAAAAAATTCCAATTTAGAGACTATAGAGAGCTTTAAAATTTTAATATCTAATATCAAATCTTTAAAAGATAAAGCTTGGGGATGCCCATGGCAGAAAATACAGTCTCATAAATCGTTAATCCCATTTTTACATGAGGAAAGTAGTGAATTTATAGATGCAATATATGAAAAAAAGGCAGATAAAATTTGTGAAGAGTTAGGAGATCTTTTATTACAAGTAATGCTGCATGCTGAAATCGGCTACGAAAACAAAGAATTTGAACTAAATGATGTTATAAAAAATTTAAACAAGAAAATTATTAATAGACATCCATATATTTTCAACAAAAAAGAAAAAGTATCTTTAGAAAAATCGCAACAGATTTGGGAAAATATTAAAAATTCAGAAAAAGAAGCACCTCATATTGAATCATCAATTAGTAAAAATTTGAAAGTCAAAAATTTACCTCCAACGGTTGGAACAGACAAAATCACAAATTATGTTAAAGAATATGGTTTTAAATGGGAGAGTACCGATCAAATTTTTGAAAAGTTAGAAGAAGAGATTAATGAATTAAAGGAAGCAATTAATAGTAAAAATGATTCAGAAATAAAAAATGAATTTGGGGATATTTACTTTACTCTTCTAAATCTCTCAAACTTTTTAAAAATAAATCCTGAATCAGCTCTTCAAAAAACTAATAAAAAATTTTTAGAAAGATTTTCAATCATTGAACATCATGCAGGAGATAATATTAAGAAACAAACTCCTAAAGATTTTCAACGGCTTTGGCAAATAGCCAAGCAAAAACTTAAAAGAAAGAATTCTTAAAAAGCAAATGACTCATATTTCAACATGGATAGATGAATATCATAAAGGCTCAAGATTCGGCCTAAATGGAGAAATTTTAATTAAACAAAACTCAAAATATCAAGAAATTATTGTTATTGAAAATGAATATTATGGCAGAGCTTTAATGCTAGATGGGTGTTGGATGACATCATTAAAAGACGAAAAATATTATCATGAGTGTCTTGTGCATCCAGCATTAAGTAGCATTGACGAAAAATCTAATGTACTAATTATTGGTGGAGGAGACGGTGGTACTGCAAGAGAATGCGTTAAATACCCTCAAATATCAAAAATTGATCTAGTAGAGATTGATGAAGAAGTAATCAAAATATCTAAAAAATTTTTAAAAGAAATTGGAGGCGAAGCATGGAGTGACAAAAGATTAAAAATTCATATTGATGATGGTGTTCAATGGGTAAAAAAAACAAGAGATAATTTTTACGACGTTATATTTATAGATTGTTCAGATCCCTCAGAATTATCAAATTTATTATTTTCAGATTCGTTTTATAGAGAATGCAAAAGAATTCTTACAAAAAATGGTATCTTAGCAACGCAAAGCGAATCACCTGAGTCCTTCAAAAATATTCACATAAGTATTTTGAAAACCCTGAAAAAATTCTTTAGAGTCTCTGAAACTATGTATTCTTTTGTGCCTATATATCCAAGCGGTATTTGGAGTTGGACATTCGCTTCTGAAGAAGTTCTACATTTATCAAAGCGAAATTGCAATGAAGCCCTGAGAATAGAAAAAAGTTGTGAAATTTGGAATTTAAATTTTCAAAATGCAGCATTCAAAATGATGCCAAATAAAATTGTAAAAGAACTAAATTCATAGAATGATAAAAAATTTATTTGATAACGAAAATGCGATTTTTATGGGAGCAAAAAGAAGCCCTAATGATTGCGTAATTGGTATCTTTGGAGTCAATTATGATGGGACATGTTCGTTCAAACCAGGAGCTAGATTTGGTCCAGAAGCGATAAGACAAGTCAGTTCTTGTTTAGAAACATATTGTCCAAAACTCAATAAAGACTTAGAGGATATTATGTATGTTGATTTTGGGTCAATACTAATTGATAAAAATGACTCAAAGTCCGTTATTGAATCAGTCAAATTAGCAACAAATTTTTTAATTAATAAACGCCTTAGTCCTATTATGCTTGGAGGCGAACACTCTATTACAACGGGTGCTATTGAAGCATTAGTAAAAAAATATCCAGATTTGATATTGGTTCAACTTGATGCTCATGCAGATTTAAGAGAATCATATATAGGAAATCAATATAGTCATGCTTGTGCCATGAAAAGATGCTTAGAGGTGCTTCCTGAAAAGAAAATTTTGCAAGTAGGAATAAGAAGTGGGACTAAAGAAGAATTTCAAATTATGCATAACAACAATCAATTAGTTAACTTTTATCCAGGCGGAAATGCACAAGAGTTAAAAAAAGCTCTTCTACCATACTCTAAGTCTCCAATCTATTTAACAATAGATTTAGATTGGTTTGATCCCAGTTTATTAGCAGGGACGGGAACTCCAGAACCGGGAGGATTTTTTTGGAATGATTTTGAGGAAATCCTGAAAACTTTAAAAGACTTTAGAATTGTGGCTTCAGATATTGTGGAATTATCTCCAGAAATTGATAAAAGCGGAGTTAGTAGCATAGTTGCAGCCAAAGTACTTAGAAGCTTAATTTTGTCATTAGAAAATATGCAATAAAAAATTTCTAAACTAAAGTGTAAAAATACTAAATTAAAATTAAATATTTCATGGATTTGCTTAAAAGTCCTTTATATGCAAAATATGTTCAATCCAATGCAAAATTAGTGGATTTTGCAGGTTGGGAAATGCCCATATCATTTTCAGGATTAATCAAAGAGCATGAATCAGTTAGGTCTTCAGTAGGATTGTTTGATATTTCTCACATGGGTGTAATCTCTATTAAGGGAATCAATCCAAAGGATTATATTCAAAAATTTTTTCCTACTAATTTATACTCCTTTTCTGAAGGTCAGGGGCTTTATACAGTAATGCTCAATGAAAAAGGAGGAATAATAGATGACTTAATAATTTATGACCTTGGTATACAAGACAATGACATATCAGAAGTATTGTTAATAGTTAACGCAAGTAGATATGAAGTAGATTTTCAATGGATAAAAAACAATTCAAATAAATATGAAATTTCGATAACAAACTTTAAAAAAGACAAAGTACTTTTAGCACTACAGGGGAAAAACTCATTCGATTTATTTGAACAATGGATTGAATCATCGATCTCACATATCCCTAACTTTGGATGCGAATATAAAATTTTCGAACATATTTCTCCTAAAGAAAAAATCTTCGTTTCCAAGACAGGATATACAGGGGAAAATGGTCTAGAAATACTTTTATCTAAAAAAGCAGCAATTAATTTATGGGATTTCTCAATTTCCAAAAATGTTGCGCCTTGTGGTTTAGGAGCTAGAGATACTCTTAGACTTGAAGCAGGCATGCATCTTTATGGCCAAGACATTAATGAAGAAACTTCTCCATATGAAGCAGGGTTAGGCTGGCTAGTACATCTAGAAAATAATCACGAATTCTTTGGAAGAAGATTTCTTGAAGAGCAGTCAAGATTAGGTATTCAAAAAAAGTTAGTTGGTCTCTTTATAGAAGGTAAAGCAATAGGAAGAAAAGGTTGCATAGTACTTAAAGGTGAAGAAAATATTGGAACTATCACTAGCGGCAGTTGGTCTCCAACTAAACAACAAGCTATAGCTTTTGCATACATCAATACTTCGCATGCCTTAATAAATAATGAAGTTCAAATACTAATAAGAGGCAAAAAATTCAAAGGTTGCATAACAAAAAGATCGTTTTATAAAAAGAATTATTAACTAAATTTACCCTTAAAGAATTATTATAAGTTATTGATCAATAAATCATACTTAGATGAGAAACAAAATTTGTGATGAACTCAATAATACAGATATTGGTAAATTAGTTAATCTATGTGGATGGGTAGATAGAAGAAGGGATCATGGTGGTGTAATTTTTATTGATTTAAGAGACCATAGTGGATTCTTACAAATAACAATTAACCCCGATGATGGAGCAAATCTATTTAAACAGGCAGAAACTCTAAGAAATGAGACGGTAATAATGGTTAGCGGAATTATTAATGAAAGGCCCAAAGATTCAATAAATAAAAATTTAAGTACTGGAAAGTTAGAGCTTAAGGTTAAAGATTTGCAAATTCTCAACCAAATCAAAAACAACTTACCTTTTCCAGTTTCTATACATGATTATGAAAATACAAAAGAGGAACTTAGATTAAAATATAGATACCTTGATTTAAGAAGGGGAAAATTACTAAAAAATTTAAAAACAAGGCATAAGATTATTAAAGTTGCAAGAGAATTTCTTGATAATTTTGGATTTACAGAAGTAGAGACTCCATTACTAACAAAATCAACGCCAGAAGGCGCTCGCGATTTTCTTATTCCTTCACGTCTTTCGAATGGAGAATTTTTTGCTCTACCTCAATCCCCACAACTATTTAAACAACTTTTAATGGTTGGAGGCTTGGACAAGTATTATCAAATTGCAAAATGTTTCCGTGATGAAGACTTAAGGGCAGATAGACAGCCGGAGTTTACTCAATTAGATATTGAGATGAGCTTTATTAGTGAAGAAGAAATAATTTCTTTTAATGAAAGTCTTATAAAAAAAATATGGAAAGAAGTGTTAAATATTAATTTTGACAATGCTTTTCCAAGAATGAAATGGCAAGCAGCAATGGATAATTACGGCACTGATAGACCAGATACTAGATATCAAATGTTACTAAAAGATTTAGGAGAAGTATTAGGTGATATTGGCTTTAATATTTTCACCAAGGCAATTAAGTCTGGAGGTTCCATAAAATCCATAACAGTCAAAGGAGGTAATTCAAGTATTAGCAACGTAAGAATCAAACCAGGAGGTGATATCTTCCAAGTAGCTCAAGATGCAGGAGCTGGTGGTTTGGCCTTTATAAGGGTTAAAGGAGATGAGCTTGAGACTATTGGGGCAATTAAAAATAATTTAAGTGAAGAGCATATATCTGATATTTTAAGAATCACAGAAGCAGAAGATGGAGACTTAATCCTCTTGGGAGCTGGAGATAAACAAATTGTCAACCAGTCATTAGATAGAGTGAGGCAATACATCGCAAAAGACTTAAATCTCATAGATACAAGTAAATGGAATTTCTTATGGGTAACTGATTTCCCGCTGTTTGAAAGAAATGAAGAGGAAAATAGATATGAAGCTTTACATCATCCTTTTTGTTCTCCAAAAAATATAAAGTCTAAAGATTCTGAAAACTTGAAAAAAGCAATTGAGAACTCTATAGCCAATGCTTATGACTTAGTTCTTAATGGATTGGAGTTAGGAGGTGGCTCTTTACGTATTCATGAAGCGAACTTGCAACGAGAGGTTCTGAAAACCGTAGGACTTACTGATAAAGAGATTGATGAAAAATTTGGATTTTTAATAGAAGCCTTAGAAATGGGTGCTCCTCCTCATGGTGGAATAGCGTTTGGATTAGATCGTATTACCATGCTGATCATTGGTGCAGATTCAATCAGAGAAACCATTGCTTTTCCAAAAAATCAACAAGCAAAATGTCTTCTCACAAATGCACCTTCAAATGTCTCTGAATCACAATTAAAAGAATTGGATATTGAAATAACAATTGATGAATAAGAATATATATGGATGTTCTAAAAGTTTTTTGTTTAAATAAAATATAAGGAGGCTGTGCTTAATTAAAAATATTTAATGTCAAAATTTGTTTTTGTCACCGGAGGAGTAGTTTCTAGCATTGGTAAAGGAATTGTAGCTGCAAGCTTAGGGAGATTATTAAAGTCTAGAGGATATAGTGTTTCAATATTAAAACTAGATCCATACCTAAATGTTGATCCAGGCACAATGAGCCCTTTCCAACATGGAGAAGTATTTGTAACCGAAGATGGGGCTGAAACAGATTTAGATTTAGGTCACTATGAAAGATTTACTGATACTGCAATGACTAGGTTAAATAGTGTGACTACGGGATCTATCTATCAAGCAGTTATTAATAAAGAAAGAAGAGGTAGTTATAACGGTGGAACTGTGCAAGTAATTCCTCACATAACGAGAGAAATAAGAGAAAGAATTCATAGAGTAGCCTCCAACAGCAATGCGGATATTATTATTACTGAAATTGGTGGAACAGTTGGTGATATTGAATCTTTACCTTTTTTAGAGGCAATAAGAGAATTTAAAAATGATGTCAATAGGAATGATGTTGCATACATCCACGTAACATTACTTCCTTACATCAAAACCTCTGGCGAAATAAAAACTAAACCAACACAACATTCAGTGAAAGAATTAAGATCAATTGGAATTCAGCCAGATTTACTTGTATGTCGCAGTGACAAATCAATCAATGAAGGTCTTAAAAAGAAGCTTAGTGGATTTTGTGGAGTTAATATAAACTCTGTAATTGAAGCATTAGACGCAGATAGTATTTATTCTGTTCCTCTTTCTTTAAAAAAAGAAGGTTTGTGCAAAGAAACTCTGAAGTATCTAGAACTTGAAGATAAAGAATGTGATTTGAAAAATTGGGAAAAACTAGTTCACAATCTAAGAAATCCTGGAACTCCTATAAAAGTTGCTCTAGTAGGTAAATATATTGAACTTGGAGATGCATATTTATCTGTTGTTGAAGCTTTAAGACATGCATGCATTGAACAAAAGGCTTTATTAGATTTACATTGGGTAAGCGCTGAAATGATAGAAAAAGATTCAGCAGAAACTTACTTGAATGAAGTGGATGCGATTGTCGTACCTGGGGGCTTTGGAAATAGGGGAGTTAATGGCAAAATTTCGGCTATAAAATTCGCAAGAGAGAATAAAATTCCATTTTTAGGCCTGTGCCTTGGTATGCAATGTGCAGTTATAGAATGGGCTAGAAATGTAGCGAATCTTCCAGATGCATCTAGTTCGGAACTAGACCCAAAAACTCCCAATCCAGTTATACATTTATTACCAGAACAGGAAGATGTAGTTGATTTAGGCGGGACAATGAGACTTGGAGTTTATCCATGTAGATTGACAAATAATACAATTGGGAAAAAATTGTATGATGAAGATGTTATTTATGAGAGACATCGACATAGATACGAATTTAATAATTACTACAAGCAAAGTTTTTTAAATTCTGGATACAAAATTAGTGGTACATCTCCAGATGGCAGACTAGTAGAGTTAATTGAGTTAGACAATCATCCTTATTTTTTGGCATGTCAATATCATCCTGAGTTTTTATCAAGACCTGGCAAACCTCATCCTTTATTTAAAGGCTTAATAAAATCCTCTCAAGAAAACTTAACTCAATCAAATTAATATTCCTTATTTGTTTGAATGAAAATGACAAATTTTTTACCCTTAGTCGAACAATTTCATTCATTACAAGGTGAAGGCTATCATGCTGGGAAAAGTGCTTTTTTTGTAAGATTAGCTGGTTGTGAAGTTGGGTGCTCATGGTGCGACACCAAGCATTCATGGGATGAGAATAAATACCCCTCAGTATCAATTGAAAAAATAATAGACCGAATAAAAATTGCCAGGGAGCAAGGGGCGTCCTTTTGCGTTATTACAGGTGGCGAACCATTACAACATAACTTGGATAAGTTTTGCAAAGCCATAAAGCAAATGAAGATGGGAAAAGAGCAAAACTCAATGAAAATTCATATTGAAACAAGTGGAGTAAATTCGATATCAGGAAGTTATGACTGGATTACTTTATCTCCTAAAAGACACTCACCTCCAAAAAATTATTTTTTAAAAAACTGTAATGAAATAAAAATAATCATAAATGAAAAAGAAGATATTGAATTTGCGATCCAAATAAAAAAAGAAATTTTAAAACAATATGAATTCTCAAAAATAGAAGATAGCTTAAAAAAAGAAGATAAAATTTTTTATTTACAACCAGCTTGGAACAATAAAGATGGGTTTTCTCTTGCTATTGATTTCGTAAAAAATAACCCCGATTGGAAATTGAGCCTTCAAACTCACAAATACTTGAAAATTAAATGAAATTATATGACTCTTAAAAATAAATCAATAGTAGTTTTGTTATCGGGAGGATTAGATTCCTCTACTGTGACTAGTATCGCAAAAAAATCCGAAGCTAAAATTTTTGGCCTTTCATTTGACTACGGTCAACGCCATAAAAAAGAATTACACTCTGCATCAACTATTGCAAAACACTTTGATATCCAAGAATTTAAAATCATTAAACTTGACTTATCTTTATGGGGAGGCTCTTCATTAACTGATACTAAGAAAAATATTCCTACAGAGGGAGTTCAAACTAATAAAATTCCTAATACTTATGTTCCTGGGAGAAATACTATATTCATTTCCGTCGCACTAAGTTACGCAGAAGCAATAGATGCTGATTTTATAGGCTTAGGAGTTAATGCACTTGATTATTCTGGTTATCCAGATTGCAGACCTGACTACATTAAAAAATTTCAAGAATTAGCAGATCTTGCCAACAAAAGAGGAAGAGAAAATAACCCAATAAAACTTTGGACGCCTTTATTAGATTTAAATAAAGAACAAATTATTCAATTAGCTATGGATAATCATGTCCCTTTAGATAAAACATGGAGTTGTTATTCAGGTGATGCAAAACCATGCGGAAAGTGTGATAGTTGCAGAATTAGGAATACCGCTTATAAAAAATGGCTCAATAATAAAAATAAAAAATGAAAATAAAAACAATACTTTTAAAAAGATGGGTAGATCCAGAACTAATTACGTACCATCTAACAAAAAAATTTGGAGATAAAGGATTAGCTTGGTTAGACAGTGATGGCAAAGAAAATGGTGAATGGTCAATAATAGGGATTAAACCAAAAAAAATAATCCAATCAAGAGATATAAATAACTTAGACAAAAATAATAATCCCTTTAACAATTTAAAAGATATTAATAAAGGATTTTGGATTGGATGGTTAAGTTATGAGGCTGGTGCATACATTGAACCCAAAAACCCTTGGCGACAATCTGCAATGGCAACTTTATGGATTGCATCATATGATCCAATCATTAAATGCAACCTAATAAAAAAAGAAATAATTATCGAAGGCACCAAATCAGATGAACTGATAAATTATCAAAATATAATTAATAATATAAATATTTTAGAAGAAAAGAATGTTATAAAAACAAATTTGAATTTCGATTTTTCAAAAATCAATTTGGAAAAAATGACTGAAAAATTTCAGGAAAATATTTTACACTTAAAAAAGTTAATCTCATTAGGAGATTTATTTCAAGCAAACCTAACTACTAAATGCGAAATTAAATCTTCCAAAAACCATAGTCCTCTTGATATTTATTTAAAAATAAGAAGGAAATTAAGAGCTCCCTTCGGAGGAATAATAGTAAATGATAATTATAAAGAGGCGGTATTATCTACCTCGCCAGAAAGATTTATAAAAATAGATAATAAAAATTTTGTAGAATCAAGACCTATCAAAGGAACTAGATCCAGGGATAAGGATTTAAATCAAGACGCACTTAATGCTATCGATTTAATAACGAACGAAAAAGATAGAGCCGAAAATATTATGATTGTTGACCTAATAAGAAATGATTTAAGTAAAGTTTGCGAAACAGGAAGCATTATGGTGCCAGAAATATTAAAACTTGAAAGTTTCTTAAAAGTTCATCATCTAACTTCAGTAATCAGAGGAAAATTAAAAAAAGACAAGAACTGGATTGATTTACTAAAAGCTTGTTGGCCTGGGGGCTCTATAACTGGAGCACCTAAATTAAGATCATGCCAAAGACTTTTTGAATTAGAAGAATATGACCGCGGACCATATTGTGGCTCATTTTTGAAGCTTGACTGGAATGGGGAGTTTGACAGCAATATACTAATAAGATCATTTTTAATTAAAGACAAAAAAATCAATATATATGCTGGTTGCGGAATAGTTATTGACTCTAATCCTGAAGAGGAAACTAATGAACTAAAGTGGAAACTTTTACCATTAATTGATTCACTAAAATGATAGAAACATTAGGCTGGCACAAGGATCAATGGTTAGATATTGATAGAATATTTTTTGCTGCTAATAATAGAGGATTAAAATTTGCTGATGGTATATTTGAAACCATTTTAATAAAGGAAAACAAACCTGTTCTTTTTGATGAACATCTGAAAAGGTTAGAAAAAAGTAGCAAAATTTTAAATATTAATCTCAAAATAAATAAATTAACTTTGAGACAACTTATTAATGATGGAATTAGAAATTTGTCGCTTAAGAAGGATCAATTTGCTTCAGTAAGAATAAACTATAGTCGAGGAACTAATCAAGGACGAGCACTAACAATTAACAGCACTTTAGAGACAAAATATTTAGATAATTTATGGCTTGAATTCTATAGAATAAAACCAAATTTTAATCCGATAAGCGTTTTTATTAGTCAAACGGAAAAAATAAATGAATTCAGTCTTATAAGTAAATGCAAAACATTTTCATATAATCAGGCAATACAAGTTTTGACAGAGGCTAATAAAAAATCATTCGATGATTCTATCCTTTTGAATACGTCAGGTGAACTTTGTTGTGGAAGTACATTTAATCTTCTAATTCAAAGAAATAATCAATGGATAACACCTAGAAAAGAGAGCGGCTGTTTAGAGGGGATTATGGTTTCTAAAGCTATAAAATTAAAAATTGTAAAAGAAGAATTAATTTGTCCAGAATTTCAAAATGATGACGTAATAGTTGCAATAAATAGCTTATCTTGCAGACAAATTAATCAAGTTAATGATTTAAAGCTTCAACCTAAATTCGATCCAATTTACTTTTGGGATTTATTATATAGTTGAACTTTATTAATATCTGGTAAATAGACATCAGATACTTTAGTGATATTGTTATTGACTTTATATTCAACAATTTTTCCAATAATGATAATTGATGGAGCTAAAAATTCTTTATCTTTGATTTTATCTACGAGATTATCTAATTTCTCTATAAAACATTTTTGATTTTTCAAAGTAGCTTCCTGAATTACAGCGCATTTTGTATTCTTACATAAGCCGCCTAAAATTAATTCCTCTACAATAAATTCAATATTTTTTATACCCATAAAAATAACTAAGCTATCTGAAGATTTAGCTAAATCTCTCCAATTGACGCTCTTTTTATCCTTATCAACATGCTCATGGCCAGTGACGAAAGTTACAGAACTCGCAGCATCTCTATGGGTAAGTGGAATACCAAAATATGTGGGAGCAGCTATACCAGAAGTAATCCCAGGAACTATTTCAACTGAAACTCCATTTTTTTCTAAAAACGATACTTCTTCACCACCCCTAGAAAAGACAAATGGATCTCCTCCTTTAAGCCTTACAACATTTTTGCCTTCTTTTGACAATTTCAAAATAAGAGCATTAGTTTCAATCTGAGGTACAGAACACTTCCCCGCTCTTTTACCTACATGGTAAATTTCTGTATTTTTTCCTGCCTCTTTTGTTATTTCATCCGGGATTAAAGCATCATGAACTAATGCATCACAATTTTTTATTAGACGTAAAGCTTTTAAAGTTAAAAGCTCAGGGTCACCAGGACCTGCTCCAACTAAATAAACAATGCCAGGCACAATAATCTCCATTAACAAGTATGGTAGTAGAAGTTAATCGTAATGAAGGTAAATATTGTGAAAGAAAGTTTATTAAAACCAAATAAAAAATTTACTCTCCTTAGTGCGTTTATCACTCTTCTCAATGATCGTTTAAGTGAAAGTATACTGTTACCCATATTACCCTCTTTTGTTTTACTTTTTGACTCTAAAGCAAGTACATATGGTTTATTATCCTGCACTTACCAATTAGCTCAATTTACAGCTTCTCCTTTTATAGGAATTATGAGTGATAGATATGGAAGAAGACCTGTCACTCTTTTTTGTATTACTGGTTCAGTAATAGGAATATCAATATTATCTTTTACGGTTCTTTTTAATTGGTCAAATTCAATAGCCTCTATCCCGTTATTTTTATTATTTTTAGCGCGACTAATTGACGGTTTAAGTGGGGGGACTGCAGCTACTGCAACAACAATTCTTGCAGATATTTCAAGCCCTGAAAAAAGAGCAAAAACATTTGGTCTTATTGGTGTAGCTTTTGGTTTAAGTTTTTTCTTGGGTAATATTTTTGTTGTAATTTTTGCAAAAAATACAAATAATAATTTTATTATTCCAGTTTTGATAGCCTCAATCATTCCAATAATCAATTTCCTCCTTGTATTTTTTTACTTGCCAGAAACCAAGCCTAATAGTGACTCAAATAAATCAACAACTATTTTTAAAAACCCTATAAAAGAGCTATTTAAAGTTTTCAAAGAAGAAAAGATTAAAAAATTATCATTAGCTTTTTTTATTTACTTTATTGCTTTTACTGGATTGACCAATATCCTTATATTTTTCCTTCAAGAATCTTTAAACTGGACGACCAAAGCATCAAGTGGAACTCTTGTTGTAGTAGGAATCATTGCAATTATCGTTCAGGGAGGACTAATTGGACCTCTGGTAAAGCAATTTGGCGAAATGCGATTAACACTTATTGGATCAGGCTTCATTCTTGTGGCATGTGCTCTTTTAATAACTGCTCCAAAAGAAAATGCGACAATTAATATTTATTCAGCTGTTTCATTTTTAGCCGTTGGGGCAGGGTTAATTACTCCCACCTTAAGAGCACTAATATCAAAGAAATTAGACGTTGATAAACAAGGATCAATTTTAAGTAACCTTCAGGGTCTACAGAGTCTTGGAGGAGTCTTAGGAATTGCAATGGCCGGAAGGGTTTATGATAGTTTTGGTCCTAAATCACCTTTTATAGCTGGTTCCGTTATCTTAATTTTCATGATATACCTTATTGCAGAGGGTAAAAATAATAATTCTTTTAAGAATCAAAAATCAAAAGTATTTTAATGAAAAGACAGGCTGATGTTTTTATTAATAGAGAATTAAGTTGGATTAAGTTCAATAAAAGAGTACTCCTAACTGGAATGGAAAAGGAATACAAAATCCTAGATAAAGTAAAATTTTGTTCAATTTTTAGTAATAATCTAGATGAATTTTTTATGGTAAGGGTAGCTTCATTAAAAGCTCAAGTTGAAGCAGGTATTACAAAAAAAAGTATTGATGGACTTACCCCTAAAGAGCAATTAACAAAAATCAATAAAGAAGTAAAGAATTTAACTGCCCTACAAGAAAACTACATAAATAATGAATTAAATAATGAATTAAAAGAAAAAGGTGTAATTTTAAAAAAATATAAGGACCTAAATGAAAATCAAAGAAATTGGTGCGATAACTACTTTTCTTCATCTATTTTCCCTTTATTAACTCCATTAGTTGTTGATCCAGCACATCCGTTTCCTTTTATAAGTAATTTAAGTCTAAATTTGGCAGCTCTAATAAGGGATGGGGAAGATTCTAAAAATCAGTTTGTCAGAGTGAAAATACCAACAAAAAATATCAATAGATTTATACAAATTCCAAATGAAATGATTGAATATGATGATGAAAGTACATATTTTTTCATAAGTGTTGAAGATTTAATTGGGAATAATATAAATACTTTATTTAACGGAATGGAATGTATAAATTACTCTTTTTTTAGAGTGACAAGGGATGCAGATTTAGAATTAAAAGAACTTGAAGCTGATGATCTTCTTTTAGCAGTTGAACAAAGTTTGCAAAAGAGAAGATTAGGTGGAGACGTAGTTAGATTAGAAGTTGAATCGGATATGCCAGAAAATATTCTGAAATTACTCATTGAAAGTATCTCAATACAAAAAGAATATATTTACTTTTGCAAAAGTTTTTTAGGACTTGACGATTTAAATCAGCTTACAAAAATTAATAGAGATGATTTAAAAGAAAATCTACTAATTGGGAAAACTCACCCAAAATTAAACAATTTAGATTTACCTTCCAACAAAAACCGCAATTCGATTTTTAATATACTTAGAAAAAAAAATATTCTGCTTCATCATCCATACGACTTATTTAAAACTTCAGTTGAAGAGTTTATAAACAAAGCAGCTGATGATCCACTTGTAATGGCTATAAAAATTACTTTATATCGAGTTTCCAAGGATTCGCCTATCATTGCAGCTTTAATGAGAGCTGCAGAGAATGGAAAAGAAGTAATGACTCTTGTTGAACTAAAAGCAAGATTTGATGAAGACAATAATATTCAATGGGCAAAACAGCTTGAACAAGCTGGAATTCATGTTGTATATGGAATCATAGGATTTAAAACACATACAAAAATAGCTTTAATAGTAAGAAAAGAAAAAGGAAGATTAAGGAATTATTTCCATATTGGGACGGGAAATTATAACTCTAATACTTCAAAGTTTTATACAGATTTAGGATTACTTTCAACTGATCCTGATATTGCATCAGATTTACTTGAGTTATTTAACTACTTATCAGGTTTTTCTAAACAAAAAAGTTATCAAAAGTTATTAGTTTCTCCCTCATCGATGAGAGAGAAATTTATATTTCTGATAAAGAGAGAAATTAAAAATGCAGAGGAAGGCAAAAAAGCCGAAATAATTGCAAAAATGAATTCTTTAGTCGACCCAGAAATAATTAAACTTCTTTATTTAGCTTCAGACTCAGGTGTAAAAATTAGTCTTATCATTAGAGGTATTTGTTGCTTGTATCCCCAAAGAAAAAATTTAAGTGAAAATATTAAAGTCATAAGCATTATTGGCCATTTTCTTGAACACTCAAGAATTTTTTGGTTTTGTAATAACGGTGATAATGAGGTTTTTATTGGGAGTGCAGATTGGATGAGAAGAAATCTTGATAGAAGAATAGAAGCTGTTACTCCGATAGAGGATTATGAATTGAAATCTAAAATATACTCGCTTTTGCAAACCTACATTAAAGATGATTACTTTTCTTGGATAATGAAGGAAGATGGTTCTTATTCTAAATATGAATTAGATTCATCGGATAATCGTTCGCAAATTGACCTCATAGAAAAATAAAATTAATATTGATTTTTACAACATTTAAAAAAAATACTTAATATTTTAAATTTTTTTAATTTTTCTAAAATCCTTTCATATCAATGGATTTCAAGAAATAAGCATTAAAAAGGAATTTTTTGTCTTTAAAATTTCAACGTAAAAGTAGTTTTTATTTCAATTTCAGTGCTAGCTTTTTAAAAAATCCATTATTTAGGAGGCCAGGGTGATGGGGATCCCTCTGGAATCTGCGAAAAGCTCTTCAGATAATAATTTTGATGAGCCAAGATTACCAAACACTGCGGGCAAGTCTCGCAAATCGAAATCCAGTCTTACGGCAAAACAAAGCCAAAAAAAATCTGGCAGACTCGCTTCAGATTCTATTGGCTATTACTTAAGTAGCATTGGTAGAGTACCTCTTTTGACTCCAGCAGAGGAAATAGAGTTAGCTCATCATGTTCAGAACATGAAAAAGTTGCTACAAATTCCTGAAACTGATAGAACGCAACGAAATCTTTATCAAATTAAGATTGGAAAAAGAGCCAGAGATAGAATGATGGCAGCTAATCTAAGACTTGTTGTCTCCGTTGCAAAAAAATACCAAAACCAAGGCCTTGAATTATTAGACCTTGTCCAGGAAGGAGCTATTGGCCTTGAAAGAGCTGTAGATAAATTTGATCCTGCTATGGGATATAAATTCTCAACTTATGCTTACTGGTGGATTAGGCAAGGAATGACAAGGGCTATTGATAACAGTGCAAGAACAATCCGTTTGCCTATTCACATAAGTGAAAAACTCTCCAAAATGAGAAGAGTCTCTAGAGAATTATCACATAAATTTGGTAGACAACCTACCAGATTGGAAATGGCAACTGAAATGGGAATTGATCAAAAAGATTTAGAAGATTTAATTTCTCAAAGTGCTCCTTGCGCTTCCCTAGATGCTCACGCAAGAGGCGAAGAAGATAGAAGTACTCTTGGTGAACTCATTCCTGATCCAAACTGTGAAGAGCCTATGGAAGGTATGGATAGAACTATTCAAAAAGAGCATTTAGGAACTTGGCTTTCTCAATTAAATGAAAGAGAACAAAAAATAATGAAGCTCAGATTTGGCCTAGATGGTGAAGAACCATTAACACTCGCAGAAATAGGAAGACAAATTAATGTTTCACGAGAAAGAGTAAGGCAACTAGAAGCTAAAGCAATATTAAAACTTAGAGTAATGACAACTCATCAAAAAGCAGCTTAACAAAATTGATAAAATTTACTGTAATTTTATTATATTTATTTTCAATTTTTTTAATATCAATAGTTTTTAAAAAATATAATGAAGATAGCAGAGAAATCGTCAGAAAAATAATACATATTGGAATAGGACCTTTAATACCAATTGCGCAATTTTTAAAAATTAATCAAAATTCTGCTCTAATTTTTACAGGAATTGTTTCATTAATGGTTTTCATCAATTACACCTATAAATTATTTCCAACAATTGAGGATGTTGATAGAAAGAGTTATGGAACATTATTTTATTGTCTAAGTTTATTTATTTTGATTTATCTTTTCTGGGATAAAGATCCATATGCATTAATTAGTGGATTTTTCATAATGACTTTTGGTGATGGATTAGCTGGGTTAATAGGAAAAAGCTTTAACTCAAAGAGTTGGATTTTTTTTAAACAAAAAAAATCTTTATTTGGCACTATGACAATGTTTTTAACAAGTTTTATAGTAGTTTGCTCAATAGGATACTCCCAACAAAATAGTTTAAATTTAAATTATTTTACAATAGCTTTTTTTGCGACTTTGCTCGAACAATTTAGTGTTTTAGGAATAGATAATTTCATTGTTCCAATTTCTTCAGCATTATTTTTTAATTTTTTTATAACTAACTAAGTGAATTGTACAAAATAGCGAGTAATTCTTTTGTTGTTTCTATATCTATGCATGCATCTGTAATGCTTCTGCCAAACTGAAGATCCTCTTTTTTTAAAAGTTTTTGATTTCCCTCCTTCAAATGACTTTCAAGCATAACTCCTAAAATATTTTTTTCACCATTGCTAATTTGAGAAGCTATATTTTTTAGCACTTCCGACTGTTTTCGGAAATCTTTATTGGAATTCCCATGACTACAATCAATCATCACTTTATGGGGAAGATGAGATTGCTTCAATTCAGAGGAAATTCTTTTAACATGTTCACTTTCAAAATTTGGGCCTTTTGAACCGCCTCTTAAAACTATATGTCCATCTGGATTCCCTGTTGTATTAACAATAGAAGCCATTCCATTTTGATTTACACCTAAAAAATGATGAGATTTTGAAGCTGACTGCATTGCATTTATTGCAGTAGTAAAAGAACCATCTGTACCATTTTTAAAACCTATAGGCATTGATAATCCTGATGCCATTTCCCGATGAGTCTGACTTTCAGTAGTCCGCGCGCCTATGGCTGTCCAACTTATTAAATCGGCAATATATTGAGGAACAATTGGATCTAGTAATTCTGTAGCAGAAGGAATTCCACGAGTTGCTAAATATGAAAGTAAACTTCTTGCCCTTCTTAATCCAGTATTAATATCATAAGAATTATCTAGATGAGGATCATTTATCAATCCCTTCCAACCAATAGTTGTTCTTGGTTTCTCAAAATATACTCTCATGATTATTTCTAATTTATCTTTATAAATTTCTCGAAAGTTTTCAATATATTTTGAATATTCTTTTGCCGCCTCTAAATCATGAATTGAACATGGACCCACAATGACTAAAAGCTTCTGATCATTATGATGCAAAATATTTTGTATCGATCTTCTTGTTTTAGATACTGTATTAGCAGAGGCGTGATCTAAAGGTATATCATTATGTAATCTGCTTGGAGGTATTAATGGACGTGTTTCAACAACATGTAAATCTGATGTCTTTTCTAAAGCAGAATTATTTGATGATGTCGTCATTGATTAATTAAGAAGTTTGAATATTTAAAAAAGCATTTATGAATACTCTCCTTTTCAATATTAAAAATAACAATAGATTAGGCATTAAACCTTACTAATGAAGAATTTGGAAACATTGCTAAAAGATTATGCAGATCACGTAGCTGAAAGAGCTACCAAGGGTATACCTCCTTTACCTTTAAATGCTGAGCAAACAAATTGTATTACAAAATTATTGGAACAAGATAATACTTATGATTCATCTTATTTACTTGATTTACTAATAAATAGAGTACCACCAGGAGTTGATGAGGCTGCTTATGTAAAAGCAAGCTGGCTTACGGCTATTGTTAATTCCGAAAAATATTGCAAATCAATCAATCCCGAAAAAGCAATTGAAATACTAGGAACAATGATAGGCGGATACAATGTAAATTCTTTAGTTGAAATACTTAAAGGAGAAAATAGTTTACTTGCTAAAAAAGCGGCAGAAGTTTTAAAAAATATTATTCTTGTTTACGACTCAGCTAATGAAATTTATGAATTATCTCAAAATAATATTTATGCAAAAGAGGTTGTAAATAGTTGGGCAAATGCAGAATGGTTCAAAAATAAAAAAGTTCTGGAGAAAGAGATTACTTGTTTAGTATTTAAAGTTGACGGTGAGACAAACACAGACGACTTATCTCCGGCTGTACATGCAACAACACGCCCGGATATTCCGATGCATGCGTTAGCTATGTTGGAATTTAAAATACCTGATGGACTAAAGATTCTTGATAATTTAAAAAAACAAAATTTACCGATAGCTTATGTTGGAGATGTTGTTGGAACAGGGAGTTCTAGAAAATCTGCTATTAATTCACTCATTTGGCATATAGGAGAAGATATCGCTTATGTTCCAAACAAAAAAACAGGTGGAATAATAATTGGCAACAAAATAGCCCCAATTTTCTTTAATACTGCACAAGATTCAGGTGCTTTACCTATAGAAGCTGACGTATCTCATATGAAAACAGGAGATGTTATTAAAATATATCCTTATAAAGGCATTATTAAAAAAATTGAACAAGACTCGAATACTGAAGAATTAATAAGCAAATTCGACTTGTATCCATCAACTCTTACTGATGAAATTCAAGCTGGCGGAAGAATTAATCTTATGATTGGAAGATCTCTTACGGACAAAATTAGAACCAAATTAAATTATCAACCAAGTGAAATATTTACCAGACCACAAAATCCAACCGAAAGTACTGCCGGCTTTACTCAAGCTCAAAAAATAGTAGGCAAAGCATGCGGTTTAGATGGAGTTAGGCCAGGAATGACCTGTGAGCCAATTATGACCACGGTTGGTAGTCAAGATACTACTGGGCCAATGACTAGAGATGAACTAAAAGAACTAGCTTGTTTAGGATTTACTGCAGATTTAGTGATGCAAAGTTTTTGTCATACAGCTGCATATCCTAAACCAGTAGATCTAGTTACCCATAAAGAATTACCTGATTTTATATCTCAAAGAGGTGGAGTAGCTCTTAAGCCTGGAGACGGCATAATTCATAGTTGGCTTAACAGAATGCTGCTCCCCGATACTGTTGGCACAGGTGGAGATAGTCATACAAGATTTCCTCTTGGCATTTCATTTCCTGGAGGCTCGGGCATTGTTGCCTTTGCCGCTGCAATAGGATCAATGCCATTAAATATGCCGGAATCTGTACTGGTTAAATTTAAGGGGGAATTATTACCAGGAATTACTCTGAGAGATTTAGTAAATGCAATCCCTCTATTCGCAATTAAAAAAGGACTCTTAACTGTTGAGAAAGAAAATAAGAAAAATATATTTAACGGTAAAATTATGGAAATTGAGGGATTACCAAACCTAAAACTTGAACAAGCTTTTGAACTTACTGATGCTACTGCAGAACGCTCATGCGCTGGTAGCACCATACTTTTATCCCAAGAAACTGTTCAAGAGTACTTAAGAAGCAATATTTGCCTACTAGAAAAAATGATTGAGAGCAATTATGAAGATTCAAAATCGATTTCAAGAAGAATCAATGATATGAAAAATTGGTTAAAAAAACCTAAATTAATTCAGCCAGATAAGAACGCCAAGTATGAAGAAATCATTGAAATTGAATTAGCAAAAGTTACACAACCTATAGTTGCTTGCCCTAACGATCCAGATAATGTAAAAGAAATCACTGATGTTGCAAATACAAATATTGACGAGGTTTTTATAGGTTCTTGCATGACAAATATTGGTCATTACAGGGCAGCTGCGAAAGTTCTTGAAGGTGTACAAAATTTAAAATCTAAATTATGGATTTGTCCACCAACAAAAATGGATGAAGAAACTCTAAAAGCTGAAGGCTACTATAAAATATTCGAAGATTGTGGTGCAAGGTTAGAGTTACCAGGCTGTTCTTTATGTATGGGAAATCAAGCCAGAGTAGATGAAGGTTCTGTAGTATTTTCTACAAGTACAAGAAATTTTGACAATAGACTTGGCAAGAATGCACAAGTCTTTTTAGGCAGCGCTGAATTAGCAGCAGTTTGCGCACTACTTGGAAAAATACCTGAAGTTGAAGAATATCAGGATATTACTAAAAATAAAATTAATCCATATTCAGATGAACTTTATCGCTATCTTCAATTTGATGAAATACACGATTTCAGCTTGACAAAGTAATCATGGACTATGCCAAACTTTATAAAAGATAATATTCAAAAAACAAGTAATAATTCTTCTCGTAGCATTAAAAAATTATTAAGACAAAGATCTCTAGTCGTTGTATTTTCACTCTTATTAACAGGTTTAGGGGCCTCAATTACAAGCATATCTTTTAAAACTGGAATCTATTTTATTAATAATTGGAGATTAGCATTATTAGACCAATTCCCATCTATTGCGGTCTTACCTATTTTTGGAGCTCTAGGAGGAGCTATTGCAGGATATTTGATCAAAAATATTGCACCTGCTGCAAAAGGTTCAGGTGTGAGTCAAATCATGGGTTTCTTAAGACATAAAAAAGTTCCAATGAATTTAAAAGTAGGATTAGTAAAGCTCATATCAGGAATTATTGCTATTGGCAGTGGATTCCCTTTAGGCCCAGAAGGTCCATCAGTTCAAATGGGAGGATCAGTAGCTTGGCAAATGGCCAAGTGGCTCAAAGCTCCTACAGCTTTCAGAAGAGTAATCGTAGCAGCAGGTGGTGGTGCTGGAATAGCTGCAGTATTTAGCGCTCCATTAGGAGGGTTTGTCTATGCAATAGAAGAGTTATTAAACTCTGCTAGACCAGTAATTTTGCTATTAGTAGTAATTACAACTTTTATTGCAGATTCATCTGCTGATATTATTCAAGCCTTGGGTTTAGATCCTAAAGCAGGAGGCTTTGATTTTAACCTCGGATTTTTGATTCAAAAAGAATATGACCCATCAGTTTTTTTCTTACCTGTAGATTTTATTTACTTAGTTTTACTGGGAATAATTATTGGGATATTTGCAGAATTGTACAGCAGATATGTTTTGTTAATGCAAAATCTTGGAAAAAAGTGGTATAAAAATAAATTTGTTTTAAAAATGAGTATCTGTGGACTTATTTTAGGAAGTATCTACTCTTGTTTACCCAGTACATTTCATAATTTAGATGAATTACAGAAAATAATAGCTGAACAAAATATAAGTATTGGAATTGCTTTATTAGCAGTTTTAGTACTATTTATCACGACTGGTTTGGCTGCAGCATCTGGAGCTCCTGGAGGATTATTCTATCCAATGCTTACTTTAGGAGGAGCAATCGGACTAATAATGGGAAGCTGGGTAGAAATTGCGACAGGACATGCTCCAAGTACGTACATTTTTGCGGGAATGGGAGCTTTCGTAGCTGGCTGTTCACGAACACCAATAACAGCAATGTTTTTAGCTTTTGCTTTAACAAAAAATTTATTAATAATGAAACCTGTCTTAATCAGCTGCATTGCCAGTTTCTTGATAGCAAGAGCTTTTAATGAAGAATCAATTTATGAAAGACAAATACAAATAGAATTAGAAGACTAAGAAACTATCTTCAATCAAAAACAGCAGTTTTGCTGTTATAAACAAATACTTGATGATTTAGATGTAATCTAACCGCTCTTGCTAAAGCTATTCTTTCAATATCTCTCCCTTTTCTTATCAAATCATCAACTTCATCCCTATGACTTACATTAACTGTGCATTGCTCTATTATCGGGCCTTCATCAAGATCTTCAGTAACATAGTGAGCAGTAGCACCGATTAATTTAACACCTCTCTTCCATGCTCGATGATATGGTTGCCCGCCCTTAAATGCAGGTAAGAAAGAATGATGAATATTTATTATTGAAGAAAACTTTTTTAAAAAAGAGTCACTCAAAATTTGCATATATTTGGCTAATACAACAAGATCAATTTCATATTCTTTTAATAAATTTAAAAATTGATCTTCAACAATAGATTTGTCAGTATTAAAGGTATCAATATAGACAAATTTTGCATTAAAATCATTTGCAATATTTTCAAGATCAGAATGATTAGAAATTATTAACGGCACTTTCATTTTGAGTTCACCATTTCTTACTCGCCAAAGCAAATCAATCAAACAATGATTTTGCTTACTCACGAAAATAGCAACATTTGGAATTTCATCAGAATAATTTACGTTAAATTTTCCATTTACTTCATCTGCAATTTTTTCAAATTCTTTATAGATTTCATATCTATTTAAAGATGCATTTTTACTATTCCATTCAATTCGACTAAGAAACAAACCCGCATCTTGATCTGTGTGATGATCAGAATGTTTTATGTTTCCACCGTAATTTGAAATCCAACTTGTAAGTAAACTTACAAGGCCAGGACGATCGGGACAAACAATTTTGAATATAATTGAAGGATGTTCCAAAAAATCTTTAACTATTAAGTCAAATAAGCAAGTATATATAATATATCAATGAAAAGCTTAAAAGAAAATTTTCAAAAAGCACACATAGTCATTATTGGATCTGGGATTATTGGAAAATTTAACGCCTTAGAATTATCAGAATTAGGTTTCCAGATAACAATAATAGATCCAACTCAACTCCAAAATAGTAGCAATGCAGCTTTAGGCTTGCTAATGGGTAATATGTATCAAAAAAGAAGAGGTAGAAGTTGGGATCTCAGAAAACAAAGCATTGAATTATGGCCACAATGGATTAAATTCTTGCAAAAATTTAATTATAAATTAAATATCGAAAAACCATTAATACAACTAACGACTAATGAAGAAAAGTTCAAAAAATTAGAGAAATTTATTTATGAAAATAATGATCAAAACTTACGAATTTTAGAAAGAGACTCAATATTAATCAATAATATAAATAAAGCCTTCAAAACAAACAATATAAAAGGGATAATTTCCTTCAAAGATGGAAGAATAAATGCTTTGTCTTTACTTCAAACATTAGATAAATGTTTAAAACATAAAAAAGTAAATTATTTACAAAGAGAAATAATAAAAATAAGAAAATCAAACAATCAATGGATTTCTACAACAAGGAATAATGAAAACATCAAATCTGACATGCTTATTTTGTGTAATTCACTAAAAGCGATTGATTTAATAGATAACCTATCTCACAACATCAAATTAAAACCTGTTTTAGGTCAAGCTATGGAAATTGAGATAAATGATGCAGAAGTTGATTTATTATCGCTGCCAAAACAATTCAATATTAATGGTAAAAATATAATTCCAAAATCAAAAAATAAGCTAATTATTGGATCAACTGACGAATATAGTACTAAGCCAGACGAAAATACATTCGAAAAACTCACAAATTTTCTCGATAAAAAACCTAATTGGCTTGTACAAGGAAATATTATAAGAAAATGGTCAGGGATTAGGTCAAGACCTGATGGTGAGCCTTCACCAATAATTAAAAACTTAGAAGATGGACTAATTATATGTACAGGTTTTTATAAAAATGGAATTTTACTTGCTCCAGCTTGTTCTAAATGGGTTGCTAATGAAATTAAAAATTACCTTTCTTAATCTTTTGTTTCAGTGAAGTCTGCATCAATTACATCATCTCCATCTTTTTCATTTGAGTCGTTCTGATCAGGACTACCTGTTGAGCCAGGGGATGGAGGCTGATTACCGGGTTGCTGATAAACAGATGAGCCAACTGCATAGAGTTCTTGCTGAAGCTCTTCAAGCAATTTTTTCATTGATTCATAATCTTCTTTTGATGTTGCCTCTTTTAAAGCATTACTTTTTTCTTCAACTTTAGACTTTGCTGCAGCATCAATTTTATCTCCCAGTTCACTAAGTTGCTTTTCTGTCTGATAAACAAGTGTTTCAGCTTGATTCTTTAAATCAATTTTTTCTCTTTTATCTTTATCAGCAGATGCATTTGATTCAGCATCTTTTACCATTTTTTCTACTTCATTATCGGATAAAGTAGAAGCACCAGTTATGGAAATACTTTGTTCTTTACCACTACCCTTATCTTTAGCAGTAACACTCAGAATACCATTTGCATCAATATCGAATGTAACTTCAATCTGCGGAACGCCTCTTGGTGCTGAAGGTATGCCATCCAATCTAAAAGTTCCTAAACTTTTGTTATCAGAAGCCATTTCCCGTTCACCCTGTAATACGTGAATTTCAACATTTGTTTGACCGTCCACAGCAGTTGAATATGTTTCAGATTTCTTAGTAGGCACTGTAGTATTTCGATTTATCATTTTTGTCATTACTCCCCCTAAAGTCTCTACGCCTAAAGAAAGTGGAGTAACGTCAAGCAACAATATATCTTTAACCTCTCCTGCTAAAACCCCTCCCTGAATGGCAGCTCCAACAGCTACCACTTCATCAGGATTAACAGTTTGATTTGGTTCTTTACCAATTATTTTTTTAACCAAATCTAAAACAGCAGGTATTCTTGATGAGCCTCCCACCATTACAACTTCATCAATTTCACTAGTAGAAATTTTTGCATCACTTATAGCTCTCTCAACTGGAGTCTTGCACCTATCAATTAAAGAAGCGGCTAATTCCTCAAACTTTGCTCGAGTTAAGTTCAAATCCAAATGTTTTGGACCTTCAGGGGTCGCTGTGATAAAAGGTAAATTTATTTCACTTTGCGTAGCATTAGAAAGCTCGATTTTTGCTTTTTCTGCTGCTTCAGTCAGTCTTTGTAAAGCCTGCTTATCTTGTCTAAGGTCGATCCCCTCATTTGATTTAAAATTACTAGCTAAATGATCTACGATACATCTATCAAAATCATCACCACCAAGATGGGTATCTCCAGATGTAGATAGGACTTCAGTGACTCCATCACCAGCTTCAATAACTGAGACATCAAATGTTCCTCCACCTAAATCAAAAACAAGAATTTTTTCATTTTCTTTATCCAAACCATACGCTAAAGCTGCAGCAGTTGGCTCATTCACAATTCTGAGAACTTCTAAACCAGCAATCTTTCCTGCGTCTTTTGTAGCCTGCCTTTGAGAGTCATTAAAATAAGCTGGAACTGTAATTACAGCCTGTGTAACTTGTTGGCCAAGGTATTTACCTGCATCATCTGCTAACTTTCTTAAAACTTGAGAACTTACCTCTTCAGGAGAAAACTGCTTATTTAAAATAGGGCACTTTAATTTGACACTAGAGCCAGATTTTTCAACAGAATAACTAACTTCTTTAGATTCTTCATTAACTTCATCAACTCTTCGACCTACAAAACGCTTTGCAGAATAAAAAGTATTTTCAGGATTCATTACAGCTTGTCTTTTTGCGATTTGTCCAACAAGCTGATCTTGATTTTTTGTATATGCAACAACTGATGGAGTAGTTCTGAAACCCTCAGCATTTGCTATTACAGTGGGTTTACCACCTTCCATTACAGCGACACAACTATTAGTTGTTCCTAAATCGATTCCTACAACCTTACCCATGGGTAAATTCTTATATTTGATATTCTCCATAATCGGTCATTGGCGTCATTATTGTTACTCAAAGACGGGGTGTGGTTCCCGAACAGATCGTTATTTTTTAAGAAAAAATTTCTAAACATGATTTCAAGTAAGACCTCTTTTATTGCATTAATCGGCAATCCAGTAAGCCATTCTTTGTCGCCAATCATGCAAAATGCTGCCCTTCAGTATTTAGGCTTAGATTTAATTTATATTGCTATGCCTTGTAAAGATGAAGATCTAGAACTAGTTATGAATTCTTTGAAAAAAATTAATTGCAAAGGTTTAAATATTACAATTCCCCATAAAGAAAAAGTATTTGACCTTTGTAGTGAAATTTCTCCTATTGCTAATAAACTGAAAGCAATTAATACCTTAAAATTAAACTCTGCAAAAGAATGGAGCGCAACTAATACAGATGTTGAGGGATTTATTTATCCATTAAAAACATTAAATTTAACAAAGAAACAATCGATCGTTCTTGGCTCGGGTGGTGCAGCAAGATCTGTTATTCAAGGATTAATAAATTTAAATTTTTCTACAATTTCAGTAGTATCACGTAACAAGTCATCACTAGATGAATTAATAAAAAATTTTGAAAATCAAATTACAATTGAGGGTTTGTTAAATAATGATAATAGGACTGAAACTTTAATTGAAGAGGCAGATTTAATTGTAAATACAACACCTGTAGGAATGAAAACAACTAAACATGAGATGAATGTATTGCCATATGGGGACGTATTTTGGAGATCTCTTAACTCGAAAACAATTGTTTACGATTTAATCTACAATCCTGCTCCAACTCCTCTATTGAAATTTAGTGCCAAAAAAGGATGCATAACTATCGATGGTCTCAAAATGCTTGTTGCTCAAGGAGCGAAATCATTATCATTTTGGACAAATGGTTTAGAAGTACCTTTTCATATTATGAATGACGCATTAAAAAATTATCTTTAAAAAAAATGATGCTAATTATTAAGAAACTGCACATCATAATGTATCGTAAATAATGAACAGACGCTCATCACATCAATCATGAGCCTAAGACCTTGTCTGAAACTATGACCAATCAATCTTACTATGAAACCATGTACATCCTCCGCCCAGATATCGCGGAAGATGAAGTAACCAATCATATTGATAAATACAATAAGCTTTTAGAAGAATTTGGCGGAACCATCCTTGATAGTCAAATGCGAGGTAAGCGAAGATTAGCTTATCAAATTGCCAAACATAGAGAAGGTATTTACGTCCAACTAAGTCATCAAGGTGATGGGCAACATATTTTCAAAATTGAAAAAGCAATGAGAATTAGTGAAGATGTTATTAGATATATGACCGTTAAACAAGAAGGGCCTTTACCTACTCCAAAACCTTCAAATAAGAGTTCAACTCAATCAGAAAATAAAGATAATCCAGAAACTAAAGTTGAATCTAAAGAAGAGCAATCAGTAACAAACTCTGATACTTCAACAACAAAAAAAGACGATAATGAAATTAAAGAAAATACAGAATCTTAGATATTGTTAATCAATTTTTTTTGAATTTAACTCTGCCCATATTTTATTAGACATACCCCACATATAAATAAAACCCTCCGCTAAGGAATGTTTAAAAACATCGTCTTGACTATAAGTTGCCAAATCCTCTCTATAAAGTGAATTATTTTCTGAGATTCTTCCAATTACTATTGCATTCCCCTTATGAAGTCTAATCTTTACTCGTCCATTAACTGAAGTTTGAGTCGATGCAATAAAAGCATCTAAACTCTCCTTGAGAGGACCAAACCAAAAACCTTGATAAACTAATTGACCCCATTTTTTTTCGACGACTCCTTTAAAATCAATAACATCTGGATTTAATGTAATACTTTCCAATTCCTTGTGAGCTTTTATTAATAGTAAGAGACCAGGCGTTTCATAAATCTCTCTACTTTTAATTCCTACCACTCGATCTTCCATCATATCTATTCTTCCAAAACCATATTCACCTGCAAGAACATTAGCTTTTTGGATAATCTCCACTGGATTTAAAAATTCATTGTTGATTCCAACTGGGAAGCCATTTTTAAAAATAATTTCTATATCTAACGGAGACTCAGGTGAATTATTAATTGATGATGTCATTGCAAAAATATCTTCAGGTGCCTCTTGCATGGGATCTTCTAATATACCGGCTTCAATACTCCTACCAAGTAAGTTAACGTCTATTGAATATGGTGATTTTTTAGATACTGGTGCAGGAATACCAAATTTTTCTCCATACAATATTGCCTCTTCCCTACTCATATTCCACTCCCTTGCGGGAGTAATTATTTTCAAATCAGGGCCTAAAGCATTAATTGCTAAATCAAATCGAACTTGATCATTCCCTTTACCAGTACATCCATGAGCTACTGCATCGGCATTAATCTCTCGAGCAATATTTACCAGGTTTTCAGCAATTAAAGGCCTAGCAAGAGCTGTAGATAAAGGATATTTATCTAGATAGAGTGCATTTGCTCTAATAGCAGGAAAAGCATATCTCTCAACAAAACTACTAACTAAATTACCAATTATTGATTTAGATGCACCTGAATTTAAGGCTTTTTTCCTAATAAGTTCCAAATCCTCGCCTTGTCCAAGATCTGCCACAAAAGTAACCACTTCTGAAATGCCATATTCATTCTTTAAATATGGAATACAAACGCTCGTATCAACTCCACCGGAATAGGCTAGTACAACTTTGTTTACCTGCTGCATTTAAATTTGCTCCATAAATTTAAATTTTTGACGTAATTAAGAATTTGATAACTTATTAAAAACTAATATTATTGTAACTAAAAGAGCTGGACCAAAAACTAGTACTAAGAGAAGAAAGTTATTAATTAATAAAACATTGGGATTTAAGTATCCAATAAGTTTAAATAATCCAGACAATAACAATGAAATTGGCCAAATAAAAAAGTATTTTAAATTTCCTTTATCAAACAAAGTTTTTCGAGTCCATCATTATGTATTATCTTATATATAGAACCTCTCCTTTCATGGATTCAAATAAACTAAAAATTAGATTAGAAGATATTTCTGAAGTTAATCCCGCTTTAACTTGCTACCACAGAGATGATCCAGCTCCTGTTTTACCATTAAGAGATGAACCAGATCTACTATCTTGGCTTGAAAATACAGGAAGGCTTGTTGCTGAAAAAGAGGGAGATTCACAAGAGATTAGTACAATAGAAGAAGAAGAGCTATCAGCACTTATGGGAGAAAAAGAAGATTATAAAACTGAAGAAGACTCTTCAGAAGATGATTGGGAAGATTAAAAAGTTTAACTTTAAATCATTATTAATATTAAATACTTTTGCTTTAATAGCTACTTCCTATTTGTTTAATAATTTTATTTTTATAGGAGTTTACACATTATTTTTTTTTATTTCTTTATTCACAACAAAGAATGGTATAAAAATAATCAAAAAATTAAATTTACTTCAAAATATTAGAACTGAAGGTCCTGCTAATCACTTGAAGAAAAGTGATACACCAACAATGGGTGGGGTTTTTATGGTAATACCTTTTTTAATTTTTCTTTTGATAATAAATATAAATTTAGGTTCTCTAAAATTATTCCTTTTATTACTTACTATTTTTGGTTTCTTTATTACAGGTTTTGTAGATGATTTTTTAAGCATTAAAAAAGAGCAGAATACAGGATTAAAAACAAAAGAAAAATTTTTCTTACAAAGTATCATTGCAATAATTTTTATATTTTTAGCCTATGAAAAAGATTTAATAAATCCATTAATTACAGTATCTGACTCCTGGCAAATAAATATGAACATTTTCACATTGCCAATTTCTTTTTTAGTATTAGTTGGCATAAGTAATTCAGTAAATTTGACTGATGGACTAGATGGATTAGCCGCTGGATGTAGTGGGATTGTCTTTTATGGCTTGGGAACAGAAATATTAATGAAAGAACAGCAAGAGCTAATTATTTTTAGTATTTTATGTTATTCAATGTCTGGGATATGTTTAGGATTTCTAAAATACAATAGTTATCCTGCAAAAATATTTATGGGTGATACAGGTTCTTTAAGTATTGGTGCAATTCTCGGTTCTATAGCGTTATTAACCAATAGTGTTTTTACCTTATCTATTTTCTCAGGAATCTTCATTATTGAATCTTTATCAGTAATGATTCAAGTAGGGGTTTTTAAAATTACAAAAAAATTATTTCACAATGGGAAACGCATATTTTTAATGGCACCACTGCACCACCATTTTGAACTTAAAGGAGTTAAGGAACAAAAAATAGTGGAAAATTTTTGGAAAATCAACATTTTGCTTGTGATTTTAGGTATAGTTTTAAAAATCAATCTTTAAAAAATTTGTTATGAGTTTTTTTACATGGAAAGATAATGGATTAACGAGTGACTGCTCGAGTCTTGATGCAATGGCATCAAGATTTGAAGAAACTGCTAACTTAATGAAAACACTATCTAAAAAAGGCTTCAAACTAAAGAAAAAGCATAACAATCAACTAATTCTTCACCCTGATCCTAAAGTATTTGATCAATGGGGTTTTATAAGTGAAGAACTTCCTTTTAAACAACTCTGTTTAATATCGGATGAAGAATAACTATTTGAACTTGCAAACTCGTCTGTAAGTATTGATAAATAATTGCGTACATGATTGTTCCAACTGTAATGCCTATTAACACCCTCAATTCCATTTCTGCTCCATAATTTCCACTGTTCATTATTAGAAATTCCTTTTTCAAGAATAACTTTCAACTTATTAATATCAGTAACATCTACTAGAAGTCCATTTTCACATTTTGAGTGAATTTCTTTTGGTCCTCCATCATTTGTTGATATTATTGGCAATCCACAAGAAGAAGCTTCAAGAAGTGTTAAACCAAAAGGCTCTGTTAAAGCTGGATTTACAAATAACCCCCCTTTACTAGCAGCCCACCTATACAAAGAAGGTATCTGACTTGGAAGATGTTTTTTTGGATAAGCTACCTTTCCATACAAATTATATTTATCAATTGTTTCGAAAATGTTATGGAATACATCTTTTTGTTGAGGGTCAAGTTTTGAAGTACTATCTCGACAACCCAAAATCAAAATTAAATTGGTTTTTCTTTTTAATTTTTCAGATCTTCCGTATGCCTCAATCAAAGAGGGGATATTTTTTCTTCGTACAGCTCTTGAAATAGTCAATAATGGAGGTTTTGTAGAATCCTTTAAAAAAGGTTGCATCATATTGTCAATTTCAGCTGTCTCTGTTGTCGAGTGAATATGGTGAAATTTTTTATGATCAACTCCTGGCGGAATTACTTTAGCTTTGTGAGTTGAAAAAGAAGAATATTGGGAATATTGATAAACTGACTCTTGTTTAGTGCTTGTTACAACAATATCTGCGGAATTTAACGCTTTTTCTTCTGCCTCAATTCTTTTACTGATGGAATAAAGCTTTTCTATTTTATTAGTTGTTAAGCCAGCATCAAGCAATTTCCTCTTTTTTTCTCTTCCTAAAGAATGACCAGTAAAAATAAGTGGAACTTTTAAGGATTTACTTAATTTAACGCCTACATATCCAGCATCTGCATAATGTGCATGTATAAAATTAGGCTTTTTATTTTTTTTATAGTAAGAAATAAGGCTTTCAGTTAAATGATCTAAATAAGGCCAAAGCAATTCCTTTCTTAAATATTTATTAGGTCCAAATTTAAATCTTAAAATTCTAACTCCAGGCTCTACAAATTCTTCTTCTTGCGAATATTGATCGTCAACTTTAGAGTCTTTTATTAAACGAGTGACTAAATCTACTTGGTCAACATCAGAAGTATTAGCCAAACTTTTAACTAACTCTAAAACGTATTGTGTTTGACCTCCTGTATCTGCATCTCTCCCTAATTCAAGATTTTTAGAGCGTATAAGACCATGTAAATGTAAATATAAAAATTTAAACCTCATTCAGCAAATCCTCAGATAAATCGCTTTTAATACAAATAAGCTGAATTTCCAAAGGAAATATTAAGAAAGCATTATGATTTTAATTTTTTTTTAATCCAAAAGTTTATGAAAAAGCAGTTATAGAAAGATATTATACCTCGTTAAAAAAGAATTTTATTTTACTCAAATAATTAAAAATACAAAGAAATACAACAAAGGTTTTTTATTTGAGAACTTTTTTAAGATATTTTGCTGTATGGCTTTTGGGATGTTTCGCTACATCTTCAGGAATACCTTCTGCAATAATTTCGCCACCTTTATCTCCTCCATCAGGTCCTAAATCAATGATCCAATCAGAACATCTAATTACATCTAAATTGTGTTCGATAACAATTACAGAATTCCCTTTATCTACCAAACGTTGTATCACATCCATTAATTTATGAACATCATAAAAACTTAAACCTGTAGTTGGTTCATCAATTAAATACAGAGTTTTTCCAGTAGCCCTTTTAGATAATTCTGTAGCTAACTTAACTCTTTGAGCCTCTCCGCCAGATAATGTAGGGGCAGGTTGGCCTAATTTGACATATCCTAAGCCGACATCCACAAGTGTAGATAATCTATCAGAAGCTTGAGGTATGGCAGAAAAAGTTTCTGCAGCTTGTTCAACAGTCATCTCTAAAACATCAGATATATTAAAGCCTTTATATTTAACTTGAAGAGTTTCCCTATTAAACCTAGCTCCTTTGCACACTTCGCATTGAACATACACATCAGGTAGGAAATTCATTTCGATAACATTAACTCCCTGACCTTTACACGCTTCGCATCTTCCTCCTTTCACATTAAAACTAAACTGACCAGCCTGATAACCCCTGGCTTTGGCTTCCACTGTGGCGGTAAATATCTGCCTTATAGGGTCAAAAGCACCTGTATAGGTGGCAGGGTTTGATCTTGGTGTTCTTCCTATTGGAGATTGATCAATAACGATAACTTTATCAATTGCCTTTATACCCTTTAACTCTTCTACCCCTTTAGGAAAAGGAACTTTTAATCCTAGAGAATGACACAAGGCAGGGTGAAGTAATTCATTTATTAAGGTACTTTTCCCACTACCGCTAACACCAGTTACAGAAACTAATCTTCCTAAAGGAAATTCTACCGATACATTTTTTAAATTATTTTTAGAACAATTATTTAAAATTAAACTTTTTTTAATAGATGATCTACGTTTTTTTGGAGTAGGAATCGACTTCCTACCACTAAGATAAGCCCCAGTTATTGACCTCTCTGATTTTAAGACATCTTGATATGATCCCTTAGCAATAATTTCCCCACCATAAATACCTGCCCCTGGGCCAATATCTACTAAATAATCTGCAGATTTCATAGTATCTTCGTCATGTTCAACAACAACTAAAGTATTTCCTAAGTCTCTTAAGCTTTTTAATGTTTCTAATAATCTGTCATTGTCTCTCTGATGTAACCCAATACTTGGTTCATCTAATACATATAGAACACCAGTAAGACCTGCGCCTATTTGAGTAGCTAATCTGATACGCTGAGCTTCTCCGCCAGACAAAGTCATAGCTGGTCTATCTAAAGTTAAATAATCTAGACCAACATTAATTAAAAACTTCAAACGTAAACGAATCTCTTTTAAAACCAATTCACCTATCTGCTTTTGTTTTTCTGATAAAGATATATTTTCCTTCTGAGTCTTCCCTACTCCCATTATGCGCTCAACGTGAGTTAGGGTTTCAGAAACGCTTACAGAAGTTAAGTCAGTAATATTGTATGGACCAATTTTAACGGCCAAAGCCTCAGGTCTTAGTCTTTTTCCAGAACATGTCTTACAAGGAACTAATTCTAGATACTTTTCTAATTTTTGTTTAACTGATTCTCCATTAGCTTCATTCAACTGCCTTTCTAATATTGGTAAAATACCCTCAAAAGGTCTTTCAAAACCACTAGCAGTTTTAAAACGACTATCAGCTTGAATTAATATCGGTTTATCTGATCCCAAAAGTAGAACTTTTTTTTGCAAATCACTTAAATCTTTCCAAGGAGTTTTCAATTCAAAACCATAAGCTTGTCCTACAGAATAAAGTAAAGAGAAGTAATAAGTATTATCTTTTTCACTCCAAGGCGCTATTGCAGCATAAACAGGTAATGTTTTATCTGGTATAACTCTATCAGCAGTAAATTTTTTTAAATAACCAATCCCATGACAGTCTGGACAGGCCCCATATGGGCTGTTAAAGGAAAATAATCTAGGAGAAAGTTCCTCGACAATAGAACCATGAACTGGACAGGCATAATTTTCTGAGTAAAGTTTTTCTCTCTCTAAGTTAGGAGGTAAGTTTTCTCCTTTTTTTGGAACAACTTCTACTATTGCCAAACCATCGCCTCTTTTAAGACAAGTTTGTAGAGAATCATTCAATCTTTCTTGTATTCCTTCTCTTGCAATTAATCTATCAACTACTACCTCAATATTATGAATTTGATTTTTATCTAATTCAATACTATCAGCAAGTTCTCTTACCTCGTCGTTGATTCTTACCCTAGCGAAGCCCTCAGCAGCTAATCCACTTATTAATTTTGTATGTGTTCCTTTTTTACCTCTTACAACAGGGGCCAACAATTGATACCTCGTTCCTTCTGGCAATAGAAGAATTTGATCAACCATTTCATCAATTGTTTGAGGCGCAATTGGAATCCCACAGTGATGACAATGCGGCTCACCAGCGCGACCAAACAACAATCTTAGATAATCTTGTATCTCTGTTACTGTTCCAACTGTTGATCGAGGATTATGACTTGTAGATTTTTGATCAATTGAAATAGCAGGTGATAAGCCCTCAATATTATCAACATCAGGTTTATCTACTTGTCCCAAAAATTGCCTTGCGTATGCAGAAAGACTCTCAACATATCTTCTTTGACCTTCAGCAAAAATCGTATCAAAAGCTAAAGAACTTTTACCGCTTCCACTAACACCTGTAAAAACTATAAATTTATTTCTAGGTAGAGAAAGGTCAATATTTTTTAAATTATGCTGACGAGCTCCCCTAATATTAATTGAGTTGTCTTCTTCAAAACTATTATCAATTTTATTAACCATACTTACTTAAATCTAATTTATGATTAAAAAAACTATTATAGTAGAATTTTTTCTATTTTATGCAGCTGCTTGGTCTAAAAGTCTAGAAGCATAATCATTTACTTCAGCAGAAGCACCACCAATAAGTTCTATTAATTCATGTTGTCGTTGTTTTTTTGTAGTTAGTTTTGATATTGAAGTATAAGTTATTCCATCCATTACGTTTTTATTAACTTTAAAATGAGCTAATCCTCGAGCAGCTAAGAAAGGCTGATGTGTAATACATAAAACCTGTTGGCCTTTAGAAATTTCTTTTATTAGCTCAACCAAAGAAAATAAGGATTTACCACTTAAACCGTTATCAATTTCATCTAAAAAGAAAGTATTTGGTTTTTTAGAAATACTAGATTTAATAGCTAATAAGAATCTTGACATTTCTCCACCAGAAATAACATTTGATAATGGAGCAAGCTTCTGATCAGGATTAGCCGAAAACAAAAAATTTATATTATCAATTCCATCCCCAGAGGGCTTACATTCGGAAAATTGAATAGAAAAATTTGCATTTTCTAATCCTAGATTTCTTAAAATGGAGATTACTGAATCTTGTAACTGTTTGGCAACTTTTTTTCTTTCAGAAGATTGATTAAGAAATAAAGAATTTAATTTACTTTGTAAATTTTCAATTTGATTTTCAATATTACGAATCTCATTATCTTTATCGTTTTTTAGAAAGTGTGTCCTTAATTGATCTCGCTTTTCAATTAATTGAGGTAGGGCTAATGAAAAAGTTCTTTCCAAGTTTTTTAAAAAAAATAATCTTTGTTGTATTTCTGAAAGATTAGATTCATGATTATCTATGTCTTGTATATATGAATTTAGAGCAAAAATGAGATCTTCAACATAAGTTTGGATATCTAATAACTTATCTCTAAACTTTTGAATTTTTAAATCAAAATCTGATGTTCTGTTTAAATTTTTGATTGATTGATTTATCAAAAAAGCGACTGATGGTTCATCATGGCTAAAATTATTTAAGTTATCTAAACATGATTGAATTGAATGATTTATTTCGAGATTATTTACAAGTTTATTTTCTAGTGACTCTAATTCTAAGATTTCCTCACTGGAATTTAAGTTAGCTTCCTCTAAACTCTTCAACATTTGTTTAATTACTAAATTGTTTTCATCTTGCTTCCTAGAAGATTCTATTTTTTCATTCATTAATCCTTTTAAAAACTGACTTTCCCCCCATATTTTTTTAATCTTTGCACTAGTATCTCTAAATTCATGCGAACATAAATCATCAATAATTAATCTTCTCTTATCTTGAGTATGAAATATAAAAGTATCTGATTGACCTGCAAAATCTATTAATAATCCTCCAAGTTCTTCTAACGATTTTTTGTTAATTGATAAATTGTTAAGGCTATATTTGGATAAAACTTTATTATTTTTTCTATAAGATATTCTTTTGATATTTAGTACTGAAGAACTGCTTTGAAAACCATTACTAATTAACCAGTTATTAATGTGAAAAGAAGAAGAAAATTTTGCCTCGATAGCACAATGATCTTTTCCTGGACGTATTAAGTGCTTTAAAGGTATATTGGTTCCACCAAATAAAACATTTAAGGAATCTAAAACAAGTGATTTTCCTGAACCAGAATCCCCAGTAATGATGTTCAAACCTTTTTCAAAATTAATTTCTATAATTTCTATTAAGGCTATATTTTTTATTTTTAATTGTATTAGCATGATAAATCTTCCATATAAAAAAATTAACTTCTTTTTTAAAAAAATAAAGGTATTAAATATATAAAGTTATGAAAGAAGATTTTACTGATTTTATTGAAGTATCTGGACTGTTGGATTATGATCCAGATACAATATCTAAAATTTACAAAAAAAACCCTAAAAGACTTTTAAAAAGACTTTGGCAAACACTTATACCTATTTTTGCTTATATATTTTCTGTAGGGTGGGATAAATTAACTGGTAAATTAAATAATAATGAAACTGCAAGATTTAGGGCAAAAGAATTAACAAATTTATTAGTAGAACTTGGGCCAGCATTTGTTAAAGCAGGTCAAGCTTTATCAACAAGGCCAGATATAATTCCAGGGATTCTTCTTGAAGAATTATCTAACTTGCAAGATCAACTACCAGGATTTAATGGTGATAAGGCTATGGAATTAATAGAAGAAGATTTAGGATCCAAAATAGATGAAATTTTTTTAGCAATTGATAAAGAACCAATTTCTGCTGCTTCTCTAGGTCAAGTGCATAAAGGTAAACTAAAGAATGAAGAAATTGTTGCAGTTAAAGTGCAACGACCAGGTTTAAGAGAACAGATTACTTTAGACCTTTACATAGTAAGAAATATTGCCTATTGGCTAAAAAACAATATTGGATTAATAAGAAGTGATCTCGTGGCATTGATTGATGAATTAGGCAAGAGAGTTTTTGAAGAGATGGATTACTTAAACGAAGCTGAAAATGCAGAAAAGTTTAGAAATATGCATAAACATAACCAAATGATTGCCGTGCCAAAAATTTATAAAGAAATAACATCAAGAAGAGTTTTAACAATGGAATGGATCGAAGGTACAAAATTAACTAATTTAGAAGATGTAAAAAAATTAGGAATCGATCCTGACAAGATGATAGATATAGGCGTGCAGTGCAGCTTAGAACAGCTTTTAGAACATGGTTTTTTTCACGCTGACCCTCATCCAGGAAATTTATTAGCCTTGAAAGATGGCAGATTATGTTATTTAGATTTTGGAATGATGAGCGAAGTATCTAGAGACTCTAGGTCTGGTTTAATACAAGCAGTTGTACATTTAGTAAATAAAAACTTCGATAAATTATCTCAAGATTTTGTAAAATTAGGATTTTTATCCGAAGAAGTTAATCTTGAACCAATAGTTCCCGCATTTCAGGATATTTTCATTAATGCAGTTGAACAAGGAGTTTCAAAAATGGATTTCAAGAGCGTTACAGACGACATGTCTGGTGTTATGTATAAATTCCCATTCAGATTACCCCCATACTATGCGCTTATAATCAGGTCATTACTGACATTAGAAGGTATTGCATTAAGCGTCGACCCAAATTTTAAAATATTAGGTGCAGCTTATCCATATTTTGCGAGAAGATTGATGGAAGATCCTGACCCACAATTAAGAGAAAGTTTGAAAGAAATGCTTTTTGATGATAAAAAATTTAAATGGGACCGCTTAGAAGATCTTCTTTCTAACGCTGCAAAGCAAACAAATCTTGATTTAGAAAAGCTTTTAGATGAAGTCATCAATCTTCTCTTTTCACCAAAAGGAGGGTTTCTAAGAAATGAAATAATTGAAGGCCTAACAAATCAAATAGATTTAATAAGTCTTAAACTACTGAAAAATTTAAATCACTATCTTCCTAACTCAATTAAATTAAATATGACTGATGAAAATAACAACTTAAGTGACCTTATAATGTATGTAACACCATTAAGAAACTTTTTAGAGATTTTACAGAAAGTACCAGGATATTCTATTGATATTTTTCTAAAAAGAGTTCCTCGACTTATTAACGAGCCTTATACAAAAGAAATGGGTATAAAAATTGCAAAAAAAGTAACCGAAAAAGGAGTAGTTAGACTCGTAAAGATTGCCGCTGGAGCAAATATCTAATATGAACTTTAATAAAATTATAATAATAAAATTATTTTTTATTATTATAAATTTTCAATTTCTTTTTAATATTCCAAAAGCTAATGCTGCTGAAGAAATTAAAATTATATACAGCATTTTTTCTAGAACAATTAAAGTAAATTCATTAAAAACTTTTGCTCAAGAAGGTGAATCAACAAAAAAATTAAGAAGAATTTTAAGAGCAACTAGATCTACAGACAAAGAAATTAGATCAGTATTAAATAAAGATTTTGAGCTCCCTATTACGATTGCAAGTAAATTAGTATATTCAGAAATAGGAAATGTTTTTTTAACAAGACTTTCATCTATAATCCACCCTCCCAGGGCAGATGATCAAAGAACAGGTATGTTGGCCCTTAGGGCGAGTGTAATTCAAGGTATTAACATAGGAAATGGGAAAATAAATATGATAAATTTTTTTGAAGGATATCCAACAAAAACTATTATTTTAGATGTCAACGCTTTAAGCAAAGTTATGAATAAAGTAGAATCAATTTCAGAACTATTAGACTTTTTTACAAACTCTCCTCTAGAAAAAATCAAAACAAATTAATGAGCTATGGTGTTATTAAATAAAATTAAGAATAAATTACGGATCAATTACAGAAAAAAAAGATGGCCTGGTCTAATTGATGCTTATAAACAATATCTTCCAGTTACAAAAAAAACTCCAATTATCTCACTAAACGAAGGAAATACTCCACTAATTTTTAGTGACTCAATTAGCAAATTGATTGGAAATGGAACTAAGGTTTTTTTAAAATATGATGGTTTAAACCCTACAGGATCTTTTAAAGATCGGGGAATGACTATGGCCATTAGCAAAGCAAAAGAAGAAGGGCGTGAAGCTGTAATTTGTGCAAGCACTGGAAACACTTCTGCTGCTGCTGCTGCATATGCTTCTAGAGGAGGATTAAAACCTTATGTTTTAATCCCAGAAGGATTTGTTGCACAAGGAAAGCTTGCACAAGCTTTAATGTATGGTGCTGAGATAATATCTATTAATGGGAACTTTGATAAAGCTCTAGAAATTGTAAGAGATTTATCTGCTGAACATCCAATAGAACTTGTTAATTCTGTTAATCCCTATCGAATACAAGGTCAAAAGACTGCAGCCTTTGAAATTGTTGATGACTTAGGTATTGCACCTGATTGGCTTTGTATTCCAATGGGTAATGCAGGAAATATAACTGCTTATTGGATGGGGTTTAAAGAATATTCAAAAATAAAAAGAAATTTAAAATTACCAATTATGATGGGTTTTCAATCCGAAGGCTCTGCACCACTAGTGCAAAATATAATAATTAAAGAACCCGAGACAATTGCAACAGCAATAAGAATTGGCAATCCTGTTAATAGAGAAAAAGCAAAAAAAGTAAAAAAAGAAAGTAAAGGAGACTTTCAATCAGTTACGGATGAAGAAATAATCAATGCTTATAAAATACTTGCTAAAGAGGGAGTGTTTTGTGAACCTGCCAGTGCAGCATCAGTTGCTGGATTAATTAAAAATAAAAATAGAATTCAAAAAGAATCAACTATTGTTTGTGTTCTTACTGGAAATGGCTTGAAAGACCCTGATTGCGCTATTAATAACAATGATGCTATTTTCAGGAAAAATATTGAACCTTCGTTAAAAAATATAACTAAAATTTTAGGATATTAAAAACCAAAAAAATTAGTGTCTGTGGAAATCAATTAAAAACAAAAATCATTTGTTGAAAAATATTTAAAAAGTAATTGAATTTGTTGATTATTTTTTTTTAAATTAAAAATATTTTTATATATTTAACAAATAAAA